>JAFLSJ010000015.1 GCA_022511005.1 Ruminococcus sp. | reverse complement strand
AAGAAAAAGTAAAAGAATAAGTAAAAGAATAAGGCAGGGAAACAATATGGCAAATACAGCACAAACAGCAAAAGAACAGTTAAAAAATGTAATAACACAGGCTATTAAATCAGCAATAGAAAAAGAATCTCTCCCAAATGCAGAGCTTCCCGAATTTATTATTGAAACTCCGGCAGACAGAAAAAACGGAGATTTAGCAACTAATGCCGCAATGGCAGGTGCAAAATCATTCAGAATGGCGCCCTTTAAAATTGCACAGGCTATTACAGAAAATATAAACCTTGAGAATACTTATTTTGAAAAATGTGAAACAGCAGGCCCGGGATTTATAAACTTTTTCTACTCTCCTGCTTTTTATACATCTGTTTTAAGAGATGTTGAAACAGAAAAAGAAAATTTCGGCAGAACAGACTACGGCAAAGGCAAAAAAGTTATGGTTGAATTTGTTTCGGCAAATCCCACAGGTCCTATGCATATGGGTAATGCAAGGGGCGGCGCATTAGGCGACTGTCTTGCAGCTGTTTTAGACCACGCAGGCTACAGCGTTTGGCGTGAATTTTATGTAAATGACGCAGGCAATCAAATTGAAAAATTCGGTTGTTCTTTGGAGGCAAGATATTTGCAGATTTTCAAAGGCGACGAAATCATTTTTCCTGAGGACGGTTATCAGGGTGCAGATATTACAGAACTTGCACAGGAATATGCAGATATTAACGGAGATAAACTGTTAGATGTTTCATCGGAAGAAAGGAAACAGGCTCTTGTTGATTTTGCCCTGCCTAAAAACATTTCAAAAATGCAGGCTGATATGGCAAAATACAGAATAAACTACGATAAGTGGTTTTTTGAAAGCGAGCTTCATAACAGTGGTTCAGTTAAAGCTGTTGTAGATTTGTTAACCGAAAAAGGATTAACCTATGAAAATGGGGGCGCTTTGTGGTATAAAAACAAAGAGGTTGTAACAAATATTCTTAAATCACAGGGAAAAACCGATGATTATATTGAAAAGCTTGAATTAAAAGATGATGTGCTTATCCGTCAGAACGGTAATCCTACTTATTTCGCAGCAGATATTGCATATCATAAAAATAAATTTGACAGAGGCTTTGACACCTGTATTGATGTATGGGGAGCAGACCATCACGGACACGTTATGCGTATGAAGGGTGCTATGGAAGCCATTGGATACGATAAAGATAAATTAGATGTTCTTTTGATGCAGCTTGTTAAGCTTGTAAGAAACGGCGAAGTGGTAAAAATGAGCAAAAGAACAGGCAAGGCAATTCAGCTTGGAGATTTGCTTGAGGAAGTTCCCGTTGACAGTGCAAGATTTTTGTTTAATACAAGAGAAGCAAATTCCCAAATGGATTTTGACCTTGACCTTGCAGTTACTCAGGATAATCAGAACCCTGTTTACTATGTTCAGTATGCCCACGCAAGAATTTGCAGTATTTTAAAAGCACTTGAAAGCGAAAACATTGTTGCAAGAATTTGCAGTGATGAAGAACTTGCACTTTTAACAGCAGATGAAGAAAGAGAGTTGATTCATCATATTTCACAGTTTGAAAATGAAATTAACTCCTCCGCAAAAGAATATGACCCTACAAAAATCACCCGTTATGTTACACAAACAGCAACACTATTCCATAAATTCTATAATGCTTGCCGTGTAAAGGGTGAAGACGAAAAACTTATGCAAGCAAGACTTACCCTCTGCCTTGCTGTTAAAACGGTAATCAAAAATATTCTGACAATGTTTAACATCAACTGCCCCGAACAGATGTAAATCAATAACTTTCAAAATACTAAAGGCTTGACACCTAAAAAGTGCCAAGCCTTTTTGTTAATATTATTAAAATATCACCCTTGCAAATTTAGCTTACTTTTAAATTCTTCAATCCATTCAGTTCTGTAACCGTTAGTAAACTTGAATTTATTATCTATAATTTCTGCAACCTTTACAAATCCGTTTTCATTATCGTAGAAAATAACATTATCACAAAACGGAAGAATACTTTTAAGAGATTCAATACGGTTATCAAATCTGCGGATAACATCATTTTCAGGGATATTATGACCGCCTTTACGCACTCTGTTTGCTATTCTTAAAATGCTTTCTTCTTTAGAATTAAGACCAACATAATAGAGAGTAATGTAATATCCTTGCTTTCTTGCTTGTTTAACAGTTCTTTCTATTCTGTGTCCTGAAAGCGTTGTTTCCTGAGTAAAAGAAATATTATTCTTTAAGCAGTAATTAATTTCTTCAATAGCTTTTTTCCCTGCAAGAATATTATTGTAATTATTATCCTTTGCAATTTTATCAGCGTCTATTATATGTCCCAGCAATACACCTTGTCCTTCAAGAACACCTCTTAGACTTGATTTACCTGTACCGTTTACACCTGCAATTAAAACATAATTGTTCATTATATTTCTCCCTATTCAGTTGCTTTTTTTATATAATGTTTAACTTATTTTTTTAATTTTTCGCTTCTTAGGCGGTTTTTCTTTGCTGACGCAAGTAAAAATTATCCCCAGAAATGCAAGAAAGGCACTAATCATTGAAAATATAATTGCCAAAAAGCTGTCGTGGTCTATTGCATCTTCAATTAAACAAATAACCATTGCCGCAATAAGAAGCGTGATTGCAATTACAAAGAGAATAAAACCGATTTTATAAAGAAAATTCATTCTTATTCTGTTTCTTCTCTTAATCCTCTCTTTTATAATTCTCTTTGTTCTTTCGCTTATTTCAAAATCTTTGTTTTCTGTTTCTGCTGTATTTTCCTGATTTAAGGCAACATAATCTTTATTTTCCATTATGCTCAATTTCCTTTTTCTAAGATAAAAACTTCATCTGCTATTCTTGAGAATTCTTCTATTTTAAGCTGTTCTGCTCTTGTATTTTGAGGTATTGCAGACTTTTCTAAAATAGAATTAATTGTTTGTTTATCATATCCCAAACCTGAACTTAAAGAATTGGAGAGAGTTTTTCTCCTTTGAGAAAATGCACCCTTAACCACCTTAAAAAACGCTTTACTGCTTTTAACATTCACTGTAGGCTTATGGTCAATATCAAGCCTTATTACACAGGAATCAACCTTTGGAGCAGGCATAAATGAGCCTGCGCTTACATTAAATAAAAATCTTGGCTTGCTGTAATAATTTACTGCAACAGTTAACGCCCCTCCTGAGCGTGTACCTACCTCTGCACAAATCCGTTGACCTGCTTCCTTTTGCACCATAACCGTTAATGCAGAAATGGGCAGATTTTCTTCAAGCAATTTCATAATTACAGGCGAGGTAATATAATAGGGTAAATTAGCGCAAACTACAACCTTCATATTGGGGAATTCATCTTCAATAAGCTTATGAAGATTTATCTTCATAACATCATCATTAATAACCTTAACATTTTTATGGTCGCTTAAGGTTTCATATAAAACAGGCAAAAGTCTTTTATCAAGCTCAATTGCAACAACTTTTTTTGCAGTTTTTGCAAGCTCATTTGTCAAAACACCTATTCCCGGCCCGATTTCAATTACACCTGTTTCTTTATCTGCACCGCACATTTCAGCCATTCTGGGACAAACCGAGGGGTTAACAAGAAAATTTTGCCCCAGTGCTTTTGAAAATGTAAAGCCGTGCTTTGAAAGTATCTCTTTAATTGTTCCTATATTTGATAAATTTTCCATTATAAAATCCTTAAACCCTTTGGGTATTTATTTTTTAACTTTCCGTTAGAAGCCTTGCCAAATCCGCAGGTAATGCCGTTTACGCAAACAGGCGTATATCCTTTAATATCATTTGAAATGTCAATTTCTTCACCGTGTAAAAATCTTATTATTTCATCACTTTTTACATCTAAATCAACTGATTGTTTAAAATCATTTTTATTTAAAGTCATAAACAAATGATGTTCCGGTTCAATCCTGTTTTTCTTAATTTCTCCAATTAAAACTCCGCCTCTTAAAATTTGAACACCTTTTGTCTGAGGCATATCTGTTGGAATAGAGTAAATTTTATCTTTTATAACCGTTATATTTTTAATTTGTTCAGGATCTGTTAAAAATTCACTTAAAAGATTATTAACATTTTCCAAAGTTTTTCTATCTGCATTTGCAGTAACAGGAAGATGATAAACAGCTTGTCCCTGATTTTTTCTTTTTAATCTTGCGGCAAAGTGACCTTCTCCGCCGTCCATAGGAAAAATCCTTACTGCATAATCCATTGTTCTTCTGCCAAAAGTAACATCAGGCTCTTCAAGCTCAAAATCAGGATTTTGCTTTAAAAACTTTTCTATTACCTGTTCATTTTCTTCTTTTGAGAAAGTACAGGTTGAATAAACTATTACACCGTCAGGCTTTAAAGCATTTTTAGCGCTATTCAAAATTTGAAGCTGTCTTTCGGCACATGACTTAACATGCTCAACGCTCCATTCCTGCAATGCGTTAGAGTCTTTTCTGAACATTCCCTCTCCGCTGCAAGGGGCGTCAACAAGTACTTTATCAAAAAATCCGTTTAACGCATTACATAAAGTATCAGGGTGGCAAGATGACACAACAGCATTTTTTACACCCATTCTTTCTATATTTGAAAGTAAAATATTTGCTCTGTTTTTTACAATTTCATTAGACCATAATAGCCCTGTTCCCATTAAATCTGCTGCAATCTGAGTGCTTTTTCCTCCGGGAGCGGCACAAAGGTCAAGAACCTTGTCTCCTTTTTGAACATTTAACATTGTTACTGCTGAGGTTGCCGAGGGCTCCTGAATATAAAAAGCGCCTGCGTGATGGAGCGGGCTATTGCCTAATGACTGAATTTCATTTGGAATATATGCACCGCTTTTGCAAAAAGGAGTGTTTACAAGTTCAAAACCGATAATATCTTTTAATTCTTCAAAGGAAATTTTTAAAGTATTTACCCTCAATCCCCTGAAATTATCACCGTTATAGCATTTTAAAAAATCTTCAAATTCATCATTTAAAATTTCTTTAATTTTTGTAAAAAATTCATTCATATGTATAAACCTTTATTTTAAGACAATAATATTTTCAAAGGAGGTGTGAATAATTATGGACAACAACTACAACCAGAACAATCACAACAACCAGAACAACAACCAGAACAACAACCAGAACAAGAACAATAATAACAACCAAAATA
The DNA here is from genome assembly GCA_022511005.1 of Ruminococcus sp. GTDB lineage: Bacteria > Bacillota > Clostridia > Oscillospirales > Acutalibacteraceae > Ruminococcoides. The sequence continues at coordinate 26,030 of JAFLSJ010000015.1, read as the reverse complement.
AAAACCAGAACAACAATCAGAACAAAAACAACAACAGCAACAGATAAATTTATTTTGGGTATGGCTGTTTTCCAAGCTTATTGGAAAACAGCCATTTTTTTATGATTAAAATTTTGCTATAATTATATCATAATTATACTATACTTTTGCCATAATTCAAGAGTTAGGCTCTACAAAAGGTACTCCTAAATATTCGGCAACAGACTGAGATAAGCTTCTTGCAATATTATCAATATTATTCCGTATCCAGTCAGCGTCCTGAGTATTATCGTGGAATGCAGTTTCAATCAAAACAGCAGGAGCATTTGTATCTCTCACTTCTGCCAAACTTGTTGTAGGCAAAACATCAACACTTCTTGGGTAAATATCCTCATAATTATTTGCAATTATATCCGCAAATCTTTTTCCGTTTTGGCTAGTGGTGTAATAATATACGTCAGCTCCCTGATTTTGACCTGCTGTGCTTGCAGGTGAAGCATTTGAATGAAGTGCTAAATGCAAATCATAATTTCCTGCGTTAGATTCATTAATTGCCTGCCTTAATGTCATTTCAGGGTCATTTCTTACAAAATCAATTCCGCTTGCTCTTAAATACGGTTCCATAGCATCTGCTACCAGATTCATATAATATTCTTCATTTCCTCCGTTTACATAGGGATTAAATTCCTGTAAAGACGGACTTAAATAAATTCTCGGCATACTAATCCTCCTAAAGATAAAATCAGCAAATATGCTAATTTATAATATTAAAAAATTTATGAAAATGTGCTTTACAATATTGGTTTTTTATGGTATTATATTTTAGAAATTAATAATCATTATCGATTTTGGTGAAAATGATGAATAAAAGAAAAAATTTCAGCACCAAGAGAAATGCTATTTTAAATACGATTTGCAGTACAGACTGCCACCCAAGCGCTAAATGGGTTTATAATAAAATGAAAGACCAATACCCTGACATCAGTTTGGGAACAGTTTACAGAAACATTGCACTGTTTAAAGAAGAGGGTGTTGTTAATTCCATTGCCACAGTAGACGGTGAAGAAAGAATCGACGGAAAAACTGAGCCTCACGCTCACTTTATCTGTACTGAATGTGGCAGCATTTACGATATTTTTAATCAGGAATTAACTGCTGTTGACAGCATTTTGTGCGGTGAAGGTTTTGAAATTGAAAGCAAAAGCATCACTTATTACGGAAAATGCAGCAAATGCAGTTAAGATACTAAACTTCAATTAAAAAAGGATATCTTTTAGGCATATTTTGCGCCATACATTGTACTCTGTCCTGGAAAGGCGTCAGCCTTTCTGCGGTATGGTACTCGTCTGTCACAAAAGTTGCTCTAAAATCTTATCTCATTTTCAATTAAAGTTTAATATAAATAAATTTTTTATAGGAGGACTCAATTATGACAAAATGGGTTTGTAAAGTATGTGGATATATTTTTGAAGGAGCAGAGGCACCTGAGGCATGTCCACAGTGTAAAGCACCGAAAGAGCAGTTCAAGAAGATGGACGAAAATGCAGGTTTCGCAACAGTTCACGAAGTAGGCGTTGCTCAGGGTGTATCAGAAGATATTCTTGAAGATTTAAGAGCTAACTTTAACGGCGAGTGCAGTGAGGTTGGTATGTATCTTGCAATGGCAAGAGTTGCAGATAGAGAAGGTTATCCTGAAATTTCTGCTGCATTTACAAAATATGCATTTGAAGAAGCAGAGCATGCAGCTAAATTCGCTGAGCTTTTAGGCGAAGTTATTACAGACAGCACAAAGAAAAACCTTCAGATGAGAGCTGACGCTGAAGCAGGTGCTTGCGAAGGTAAATTTGACCTTGCTAAGAGAGCTAAAGCACAGAATCTTGATGCTATTCACGATACAGTTCACGAAATGGCTAAAGACGAAGCAAGACACGGTGCAGGTTTTGCAGGTTTACTTAAGAGATATTTCGGCTAATTTAATAAACATACAATTTCAAAAGGAGCCTTGTTCAAAGATTCCAAAGGAAATGCCGCTGAAAAAATTTCAGCGGCACTTTTTATTTGATTAAATCTTTTATTTTTTGTTCTGCTAAAGCAGCGTCTGCTCTGCCTCGGCTGTTTTTCATAACAAATCCAACCATAGCTTTAATTGCTTTTTCTTTACCGTTTTTGTAATCTTCTACAGCCTTTGGATTTGCTTCTACTGCCTGCTTGCAAAGGTCGTTAAGAACGTTCTCATCAAGTCCGCCCATATCACTTTCGCTTATATAATCTGTAGCATTTTTACCCTCGTCAAGCATTTTTTCAAGAGTAGATTTAGCAAGGTTATTTCTTATTTTGCCCTCGTCAAGAAGCTTTACAAGGTCATTTAACTGTTTCGGCGTTGTTTTAATATTAAATTCTTCCTTATCAGCCTCAGTTTCAAGTCTGCTGAAAATCTGTCCGATAATGAAGTTTGATACAGTTTTAGGTGATTTAACACCTTTAATTGCTTCGTCAAAATATTCGCTGATATTTCTGTATTTTGTAAGAAGCTGTGCGTCCTTTTCAGGAATTTCAAGTTCTTCAACATATCTTTTGCATTTATCAGCAGGAAGCTCGGGAAGTGATTTTTTAATCTCCTCCACCTGTTCTCTTGAAACATTGATTGTTACAAGGTCAGGGTCTCTGAAATAACGGTAATCGTGAGCGTCCTCCTTACTTCTCATAGGATAGGTAGAATTGGTTGCATCATCATATCTTAAGGTTTCCTGAATAACCTTTTCTCCGCTTTCCAGAACATCGCACTGTCGTTCAAACTCATATTCCATTGCCTTTGCAATATTAGTAATAGAGTTCATATTTTTAATTTCAGTACGAGTTCCAAGCTCTTCACTGCCTGCTTCTCTTACAGAGATGTTAACATCACATCTCATTGAACCCTCCTGCATTTTGCAGTCTGAAATTCCGATGTAACGCATAACCTGCTGTAGCTTTTCTACATATTCCTTAGCCTCGTCAACCGAACGGATATCAGGCTTAGATACAATTTCAATAAGAGGCACACCGCCACGATTATAGTCAACATAGGTATCACCGTGACTGTGAATGAGCTTGCCTGCATCTTCTTCAATATGGATTCTTTCAAGGCGGATTTTTCTTCCGTTTGAAAGCTCAACATAACCGTTAAGGCAAAGGGGCATATCGTACTGTGAAATCTGATAAGCCTTGGGTAAATCGGGATAGCAATAATTCTTTCTGTCCATTTTTGCTACTTCTGCTATTTCACAATGTGTTGCAAGACCTGCTTTTACGGCATAATTTACAACCTGTCTGTTAAGCTTAGGAAGTGTTCCCGGGAGACCGATACAAACAGGACAGCAATGAGTATTAGGCTCTCCTCCAAACTCTGTTGTGCAGGAGCAGAAAATCTTTGTATTTGTTGCAAGCTCAATGTGGGTTTCAAAACCGGCTACTAATTCATATTTCATAGTTTAACACCCCACTTTGTATCTTTAAAGTTTTGTCCTGCATTTTGTTGATATTTATAAGCGACATTCAAAATCTGAGCCTCGCCGAATTTTTTGCCGATAAACTGCATACCGATAGGCATTCCCTTTGCGTTAAATCCGCAGGGAACAGAAACGCCCGGCAAACCTGCAATATTAACGGGAACTGTACAGATATCGGTTAAATATGTTTCAATCGGGTCTGAAACTGCATGACCCATTTCAAAAGCAGTCATAGGAACTGTGGGTGCTAAAATAACATCACAGCTTTCAAACGCCTTATTAAAAGCAGAAATAATAGTACCTCTCAGCTTTTGTGCTTTTTTATAATAAGCATCATAATAGCCTGCTGAAAGCACATATGTTCCTAATAATATTCTGCGTTTTACTTCTTCTCCGAAGCCTTCGCTTCTTGTTCTGCAAATCATATCGTGAGTGCCGTTATAATGAGCTGTTTTGTAACCGTAGCGGATACCATCGTATCTACCAAGGTTAGAAGAGGCCTCTGCACAGGCGATAATATAATAAACAGGAAGTGCATATTTAACGGCAGGAAGCTCAATATGAACAATTTCTGCTCCTAAATCTTCAAAGGACTTTAAGGTTGCAAAAATAGCTTCTTTTACATCATCTCTAACGCCTTCGTAATATTCTTTAGGAATACCTATTTTCATTCCCTTAATATCGTTATTTAAAGTATCAAAGGTTTTAACGCCCCTGTTACCCTGTGATGTACTGTCCTTAGGGTCGTACTGGGAAATCGCATCATATACAATAGATGCGTCCTCAACAGTTTTAGTAATAGGTCCGATTTGGTCAAGTGAGCTTGCATAAGCTATAAGACCGTAACGGGAAACAGCACCGTAAGTAGGCTTTAGACCCACTATACCGCAAAAGCTTGCAGGCTGTCTGATTGAACCGCCTGTATCTGAGCCTAAGCCGTAAGCGGCAATATTTCCGCCTACAGCAGAAGCTACACCGCCTGATGAACCGCCTGAACAATGGTTAGTATTATGAGGGTTAGTTGCACCGCCAAAGCAGGAGGTTTCGCAGGAGCTTCCCATAGCAAATTCATCCATATTTGTTTTACCTAAAAGCACAGCATTTTGTGATTTTAAGTTTTCCCAAACAGTAGCGTCATAAATAGGAGTATAACCCTTTAATATTTTAGAGCAACAGGTAGTTTCGATTCCCTTTGTAGAAAGGTTATCCTTTAAGGTCATAGGCACGCCTTCAAGGATACCGATTTTTTCTCCTGATGCTATTTTTTTATCAACAGTTTTGGCAGTTTCAAGAGCCTGCTCAGGGGTTACCGTAACATAAGCATTAAGCTCTTTATTTGCGTTATTAATTTCTTTAAGATAAAGATTTGTTAATTCTTCACAAGAAATTTGCTTAGTTTCAAGCATTTCGTGAATTTTTGCAATAGTTCCCATAAAATCACTCCTTACTCTCTGTTTCTAACAAGGAAATGCTGTTCTGCCTGCTCGGGAGCATTTTTAAGAATTTCCTCGCTTGGAAGTGACTCTACAACTTCATCTTCTCTTAAAACATTTGATAAATTATTAATATTGTCAAAATCATCTCCGCTTTCAACAGCATTGTTGATTGTATCGGCAAAATCAATAATTTCCTGCATATCTTTTGTTAAAGCGTCAAGCTCCTCTTCGGGAACAAAAAGCTTTGAAAGCAATGCGATGTTTTCTACATCTTCTCTTGTTACCATACTATCAGTCCTTCATACGCAATTAGGGCAAGTATCAGCTTGCCCTATTATATAATTATCTTAATTTAATATGAACCTCACGAAGCTGTTGTTCCGTAACCTCTCCGGGAGAACATAAAAGCAGATCCTGAGCGTTTGAGTTCATTGGGAAAGCAATAACTTCTCTGATATTTTCTTCTTCTGTTAACAGCATAATCATTCTGTCAACACCCGGTGCCATACCTGCGTGAGGCGGAGCACCGTATTGGAACGCATTATACAGAGCCTTAAATTTTTCTTTAAGCTCATCTTCGCTGTAGCCTGCAATATCAAATGCCTTTACCATAATGTCAAGGTCGTGGTTTCTTACAGCACCTGATGAAAGCTCAACGCCGTTGCAGACAATATCATACTGATAAGCAAGAATGTCGGCAGGGTCTTTTGTTGTAAGAGCCTCCATTCCACCCTGAGGCATTGAGAACGGGTTATGTGTAAAGATAACTTTACCGTCCTCGTCACGCTCAAACATCGGGAAGTCAACAATAAAGCACATTTCAAAACGGCTCTTATCAATTAAATCAAGTCTTGTTGCAACCTCAGTTCTTATCTGACCTGCAAGCTTAGGTGCCATTTCAGCAGAATCTGCAATAAAGTAAATAACATCTCCTGCGTTTGATTTATTTCTTGAGATAAGCTCTTCTCTGTCGCCAGGTTTTAAGAATTTATCAATAGGACCGTCAAAGGTCATATCTTCTCTTACCTTAACATATCCCAAACCTTTCATACCAATTGAAAGAGCAAACTCTTCCATTTTCTTAAACCAACTTTTTGAGCAGGAAGCCGCATTAGGCACATTAATAGAACGAACTGTTTTCTTTCTGAAAGGAGCAAAATCTGTTTCTTCAAACATATCGCTAATTTCTACAATTTCAAGAGGGTTTCTTAAATCGGGCTTATCTGTGCCGTATTTAAGCATACTCTCGGCAAAAGGAATTCTCTTAAACGGCGGTTTAGAAACCTCTTTATCGGAGAATTTTTTAAATGTGTTATATAAAACCTGCTCGGCAACATCAAAAACATCTTCCTGAGTTGCAAAGCTCATTTCAAAGTCAAGCTGATAAAATTCACCGGGTGAACGGTCTGCCCTTGCGTCTTCATCTCTGAAGCAGGGAGCAATCTGAAAATATTTATCAAAGCCTGAAACCATTAAAAGCTGTTTAAAAATCTGGGGAGCCTGTGGCAATGCATAAAACTTGCCTTTATGCTTACGGGATGGAATGAGATAATCTCTTGCACCCTCAGGAGATGAGGTTGAAAGAATAGGGGTCTGAATTTCCATAAATCCCATTTCTGTCATCTGGCTTCTTAAATAAGAAATAATCTCTGAGCGTAAAACAATATTGTTATGAACCTTAGGATTTCTTAAATCGAGGAAACGATATTTTAGTCTTACTTCTTCATTTGTATTTGTAGAGGTATTAACCTCAAAAGGAAGATTGTTTTTACATTTTCCTAAAACCTTAATATCATCAGTGTGAACCTCAACATAACCTGTTGCAATTTTAGGATTTATTGTGTCTTCGTCACGCTTAACAACCTTGCCTGTAAGTGTCAATGAACACTCTTTATTAATATTCTTTAAAAGTTCGTCATTGTGAACTACAACCTGTAAAACACCGTAATGGTCACGAATATCAAGAAACATAACACCGCCGTGATCTCTGATATTTTCTACCCAGCCGGCAACTTTAACTTCCTGTCCAATATTTTCTTCTCTTAATTCACCGCAGTTTACAGTACGGTAAATATTCGGCTTAGTCATATCTAAAAAATCCTTTCAAAGATAATTTTTTCCAATAATAAGAAATTATATCATAAAAATTAATCCGTTTCAATATTTAAGAAGACTTTTATTTACTCAAATGGCAAAATCCTGAATATTTTTTCCAAAATAAGGTTAGTTTATTCTAATTTGGAATTATTTTTAAAGAAAAGGCGATTTAAATTTAATTTTAAACCGCCCCTTTATGTTATTCTATTGACTTTAAGCTTTCTACCATATCAATTTTCTTCATCTTAAAGTACATAAATATGTTAACCAAACCGCTGAACAAAGCTGTAAGTCCTGCGGCATAAATATATGTTGTAAAGAAAATTTCTCTGCCGAACATAACATTGTCGACCTCAACAGTTGTAACAACAAAGCTTGTAAGAATTATTCCTAAAAACAGTCCTGCAATTATACCAAGAATAGTTAACACAATATTTTCTCTGTAAATATATTGAGCGGTTTCCCTGTTATAAAAACCAAGCACCTTAATTGTTGCGATTTCTCTTACTCTTTCCTCCATATTAATATTTGTGAGATTATAAAGCACAACAAATGCCAAAGCACCTGCACAGAATATCATTACAAAAACAACCATATTTAAAGAATTAAGCATACGCTGAAAATCATTAACACCTGAACTTGTAAACGATATTGCGGAAACATCATCTCTGTCAAGATATTTTTGCCCGATAACATCATCAGATACGCTCTCCGCAATACTTATAAATATGCTGTTAAACTTAATTGTATTATCAAAATTTCGGCTGTAAAGCTGTGGAGTGATATAAACATAATTGTAAATATAGTTTTCACAAATACCGCTGACTGTTAAAGAAACTTCTTTATTGTCAAGTATAACTGTAATTTCACTGCCGTCTGTTATTCCCAGTTCAGATGCCATTTTTTCTGTAACAATAACACCGTCATCACTAATTTCAAGAGGTATTTGCCCTGTTCTTGTATTGAGTGATAACAATTCTTTAAAGCTTTCTATATTTTCCGGAACAAATATATTGGTACTTTTATCTTTAGTTGCCTTTTCTGTTTTTACGGTAATCGCAGACTGCTTTGCAAGAAGATAATCGGTTATATTTTTATCATTAGATATAGAGTTTGTAAGACTTTCAAGGTCTTTTGCTGTTCCCTCATCTTTCGGAATGATTGCCGCATCATATTTATAAATTTCAGAAAACTGTTTATCGGTTAAGGGTGAAAAGCTGTTTAGTAACCCAAAGGCGGCAACAATAAGCGCCGTACAACCTGCAACGCCCAGAACCGTCATAAATAATCTTGACTTATATCTAAACAGGTTTCTTGCTGTAACCTTTGAAGTAAAGCCAAAACGCTTCCAAAGAGGGGTAATTCTTTCTAAAAGTATTCTCTTGCCCGGCTTTGGTGCTTTAGGACGCATTAAGCTTGCAGGCTTATGCTTTAATGTTTTCATACAAATTACAGCCGACACTGTTGATGTACAAAGCAAAGCCGCAATAAATCCTGCAATAATGCTGAACCAATCAATAACAAGAGGTAAGTCCGCCATATGATACAACATTTTATAAGCGTTGTAAATTATGTACGGAAGTGTGTTCACTCCAAGTAAAATGCCTGCAACACTTCCGATTATACCTGCTATTGTAGAATAAATAAGAAATTTTAAAACTATCGATTTACCGGAATAGCCCAATGCTTTTAATGTACCTATTTCCGTACGTTTTTCTTCAATAAGCCTTGTCATTGTTGTTAAACAAACAAGCACCGCAACAAGCAAAAAGAATGTGGGAAACACGACTGCAACTGCATCTACACGGTTTGTATTGGAGGTAAAATCAGAATATCCGGGATTATCGTCTCTGGTAAAAACATACCACTCCACGTCTCCGATTTCTGATAACTCCTTTTCTGCTTTTTCAAGGTCTTCTTTAGCCTCATTTAGCTTTTCGTTAGCAGTTTTTAAAGCTTCATTATATTCTTTATAGCCGTCATCAAGTTTTTGTTTTCCCGAAATACTTTCAGAGTCAAATTCTGCTCTTGCCTTTTCAAGTTCTGTTTTTGCCTGAGATAATTTTTCTTCAGCGGCGGCAAGCTCTGCACTGCCCTGTGCTTTTGCATTTTCTAAAGTATCTTTACCGCTTTTAAACTCGGTTTCACCCTGCTCAATTTGCAATAAAGCTTCTGCCAATTTTAACTTGCCCTCTGCCTTTTGAGTATTAAGCTGAACCTGTGAATATTCAATTTGAGTTTTTGTATATTCAAGCTGTTGTTCCGAAGATACAACAGTACTATTTATTTCTTCTATAGAACTTTCAAGAACACTTTTTTGAGAATTCAACTTAGAAAGCTGTGTTTTAATTAAATTAATTTTAACTGCTTCATCAGCAGTTGAAGCTTCTAAATATTTAAGCTGTTCTTCTAAACTTGCTATATTTTCATTAATACTGTTAAGCCCTGACTGCGCCTGAGAAAGCTGATACATTAAATAGGGTTTTACCGTATCGTAATAATTATTATATGACTCTGTATAGCTTTTATGACCCTCATCAATTTTCTGCTGTGCTGAGCCTATTGTTTCATTAAAGTCTGTTCTTGATTTATTATATTCGGCTTTTGCAGAATTTAATTGGACTTCAGAGTCTGTAAGTTGTTTTTCTCCCTCTGATATTCGCTTATTATATTCCTCCAAAGAATTATTTAACTGATTTTTACCGGCTGTAATTTCATTTTGTGCATCAACTAATTGCTTTTGAGCCTCTGCAATACTTTCATCATATTCTTTTTGTGCATCATCAAGCTGTTCTTTTGAATTTTTCAGCTCTTTATCTGCATTTTCCTTTTCTTTGTTATAATCTTTCCAGCCGTTATCTATTTCCTTTTGCGCCTCTCCGATTACATCAGTATTAAACACATTTACACGGTGTTTCGCTGTATTTTCAAGTTTTTCTTTTATTTCTTCAATAGAATTTTTGTATTCATCTGAAAAAGGTGAAATATCAACCTTTGAATATTCTGTTTTAACATAAAGCTCTGTATATTTTTCAACCTTAAAATCCTTAGGAAGAATATACATAAATGCAGACAGCTTACCGTTACCGATTGTTGTAATTCCTCTTTCATATGAAATATACAAAGGCGACTCTACTATGCCAACTACTGTATATTCCAGTTTAGATATAATTTCAGTTATATGGGTATCTCCTGCTTCTTTTTCAATATTGACCTTGTCACCGATATTTAAGGAAACACCGCCGAAATTTCCCTTTTCAATTAAAATTTCGCCTGATTCTTCAGGCATTCTGCCCTCAAGTAAAGTAAGCTCATTTAAAATATTGTTATCTTCATATTTTTCAGGAACAGCAATAATTCTTACAGAACTTCCGCTATCGCCTGAATTTACAATAACATCAGTAAAATAAGAGGGCATTACATCTGATACACCCTCAATTTTTTTCACCTCGTTTATGTCATTCTCATCAAATCCAACAGTGGATACAAGGCGAAAATCCATAAGGTTTGTGTCATTATAGTAAACCTCTGCCATTCTATTCATTGAAGGAGCAGTTGCCTTTATTCCCCCAAAAAAGCCTACGCCCAAGGCTATAATTGCCATAATGGAAATGAAACGCGTTTTTGTATTTTTTATTTCTCTAAATGTGTTTTTTAGCAAAGCTTTAGTCAAAACGCAACCGCCCCCTCTCTGAAAAAATATAATTTAAAATATTACCACTCAATTTCTTCTACACTCTTGGGATTTTCGTTATAAATATTGCTGATAATTTTACCGCTTTTCATTGTAATTACGTGATTAGCCATTGGAGTAATAGCCTGATTGTGGGTAATTAAAACTACCGTCATCTTTTCTTTAATGCAGGTTTCCTGCAACAACTTTAAAATTGCTCTGCCAGTATTATAATCCAATGCGCCTGTAGGTTCATCACACAAAAGAAGCTTAGGTCTTTTTGCCAATGCTCTTGCAATAGAAACTCTCTGCTGTTCTCCTCCTGAAAGTTGAGAGGGAAAGTTATTAATTCTATCTATAAGTCCTACACTTTCAAGTGCCTCTTCTGCATCCATAGGATTACTGCAAATTTGCGTTGCAAGCTCTACATTTTCTTTTGCTGTTAAATTAGGAACAAGATTATAAAACTGAAAAACAAATCCTATATCGTGTCTTCTGTATTCAATAAGTCTTTTTTCTGATAATGTGCTGATATCTTTATCGTCTACAATAATTTCACCCTTAGTGGGACTATCCATTCCGCCTAAAATATTAAGAACTGTCGTTTTACCTGCACCGGAAGAGCCTACGACTACCGCAAATTCACCCTGATTAATTTCAAAGGAAATGCCGTCTACGGCAGTAAGAGTTACTTCTCCCATTTTATATATTTTGTAAACATCTTTTAATTCAACAAGGCTCATCTGATACAGTCCTTTCAGCAAATTAAATTAATTTTATCACAAATTTATCTTTATCTCAATAGAAAAACTTTTGATTTTTTCACAAAAAGTGAGGAACACTTTCGTGTTCCTCATAAAGAAATTGTGTATTTAATTTAAATTATTTAAGGTATGTTAAGTTTGTTTTTCCGATCGCGCCGTCAATACCTGTAAATCCATCAGCACAGCATACATATACTCTCATATTTGATTTTGAAATTGATGGTACTGTAAGTGTTCCGTTTGTAACAGTTTTAACGTCACCTGTAACTGCATCAATATATTTTCCGTTTGGAATACCTTTAAATGTTGCACCACCTGAAATTGTTACAAGAGCAAGGCTGTCAACATTGTCCTCAGTATAACGGCGAATGTATGCCATATTACCGCCTGAAACATATGTGCTTGAAGTTGTATACTGACCTTTCTGTAAAGCAGGAACAGCTCTTCTGATAGCATTAAGTTTCATTATGTGCTGTGATAATGTTGAGTTCAAAGTATTTTTAACAGTGCCTGTTGCATTATACTCGCTGAAGTCAGTTGCTGTAACATTACCCTCAAGGTAATTACCATAATAAGCACGGCCTGTTGATGAGAGGGGACCATCGGTACCTTTATCAATCTTCACACCCTTCTGGAACTCAACCTCTGAGCCATAATACAAACAAGGAATACCACGGAACGTAAACATAAGGTCAAGATTTTCTGCCCATGCCTGAGTACCGCCATCATATCTGTTATCAGTACCCGGACCGTAATCGTGGGAATCAACATAAACTACATTCCATGTAGAATCATTATAATACTTATCTCCTGATTTCGCAGCATTGAACGCACCGGATGCATTTCCGAAATTCCAGTGCATTGTAAAGTCAATTACATTCATACCGGAAGCCTGGCTGTAATCAGGCTCATGGTATTTGATGCCGCTTAAAAAGGCATTTTGACTTGTCGGCTGCTCACTGGGATTATAGTTATCTATCCAATGGTCAAGGGTTAAATTCATATTTTCACCGACTGCTTCAGGAGTATTAGTCCAATTCCATTTGCTGATGTAAGAATTGTCCGGCTCATCCCATGTATAGAAGCAAGCAGACTCACTCGCCATACCGCGATACCAAACATCATTATATCTTGTGCAAGCCTCGCCAAACATATAGAAGCCCGGTCCGCCGGCTTCATTAAGCTGGTCGTTAAACATAGTATTTAAAGACAAGCGAGACATATGCCTTAGTGTATCTACACGGAAAGCGTCAACGCCTCTTTCGATATAACTGCTGTAAATTTCAACAAGCTTTTCGCCAACCTCAGGGTTTTCTGTGTTAAGGTCAACGCAGTCACCGGCAATTTGAGAATACTGTGTTGCATAATCATCCCAGTTGTAATTTCTCCAATAACTATTGTGATAATAGTTGTTTCTGTTGTATTTATCAGAATGAGAAACTCTTGCCTCCTGCTGCTTATCATATTCAACACCTTTTACGAAGCCGTTATAATCACTTGCGGCGTAATTACTTGCCTGAATCCCGGTTTCCTTCATTATTTTCAGTCTTTGTGCATGCTGGGTATCCCCTGATTGTGCGTAATACTCAGCTGCTGATTTAAGTCCGTATGTACTTAACAATCTCTCTTTAGGAATCATAGACGTTTCAATATTTGCCAGATCCTGAACTGAATTATATACTTTATCAAAGAGCGGTTCAAATGTAGCTTCACCAAAGTTACCTGTATGCTGCCATACAACATCCTGAATAATTTTCATACCCTTCTCGTGAACCGCAGCAATGAGGTCATCAAAAGTAAAGTCCGAACTTTCGTAACGAACATCTACGGTAGAGAAGTCAAATGCATGATATCCGTGGTAGTCATAACCCGAACCGTTTGTTACAACAGGAGTTATCCAAATTGCAGAGAATCCAAGAGCTTTTATGTAGTCAAGCTTATCTGCAAGACCTTTAAAATCACCGCGCCAAGCGGGGTCACTGTCGGGGTTATTGGCTTTTGCATCATCCCAGCAATGTACATTGTTGCCTGTATCGCCGTCATAAAAACGAGTTGTAATTACAAAGTAGATACTCTCTTCACGCATATCAATGCTGTCGATAGGGTCAACACCATCAGGATTTGATTTATACCATCTTTCCTTATACCACCACTCGTTTTGCTCATCGGTGGTACGGGTAAGCTCCTTTGAAAGCTGATTACCGTCTTTATCGGTAAAAAGCAAATTAATTTTTGTTATATTATTGAATGTATAGGTGTACCAATTTTCACCTGTTTGTGAAGCATCCTTTGTCATTGCTACACCGGGATATTGAGTTTCAATATTATTAGGCAGGCTGTTCCAGTAATAAATATAAGGAACTGTAGTACCGTCACCTTTATAATGAATTTTTAATGTAGTACTGCTTGCCTGTGTATCAGCTTCATCAGTATTCTGTGCATTTACCGTCAGTATACCGGCAGTAATTATCATCAGGCATGAAAGGATAAGAGCACAAAACCTTTTAAGTCTCATCATAATTATTCCTCCTTATAAACCTAAACCAGATTTGCCAAAGCAAACTGAACCCTTGTTGCGTCTTTAATATTTATTTCACCATCACAGTCATAATCTGCAAAAACCATCTGTTCATCAGTAAATGTTCTGTAATGTGCAAGATATAATTGAATTTCAGTTGTATCTTTAATATTTACTTCACCATCAAGGTTTACATCTCCTAAAGAACCCTGCTGATTAGAATTCATTGAGTTTGAAACAACCTTACTTACACTTGTATAAGTATAAGTTTTGCTTACTGTCTGGTTATCGGAACCCTGAACATAAATCTGAACCTTATACTCTCCCAGTTTAGTAGGAGTAAACTGATATGATTTGCTTAATGAATAATAAGGTGTATTTGTAACACCGTCAGGGTCGGTAACTATATATTTATAGAACAAGAGTTTTGTACCTGTGTTGCCTCCCCCTGCGTTAACATTAACAGTAACTTGTGTATTAATCTGAACTTGACTATTATCGTACGGTGTAACAACCTTAATGAGAGGGTTAACAAGAGTACTGTCATCAGCAATAGAGTAGTTCATAGTTCTCTGATTTTGGTTGCCTGCTGTATCAGTTACATCAACGGTAATTACATATTCACCTACAACGTTAGGAGTCCAAACAACTGTATTAGCAGAACTAAAGTTGCTTAAAACGATTGTCTGACTTGTTGTAGTATTAGTAACGGTATATTTATAACTTACCTCTCCGGCTGTGCTTTTAGCACTGGAAGTAATAGTAATATTCATACCTTTATACTGAGGGCTTGCAAGATCTGTTGTAAAGTCTGTAATTATAATTGGGTTTGTGTCAAAAGTATCCCATTTACCGGTCTTATTGTTATAAATATGACCTGTTCCGGGATATGTCATATCGACTGTTTTGTTTGCGTCACTTCCGCTGTTAAAGATAATATTAGCATAATTTTTAGGAATATCATAATACCAAATACCTTCGCCGAGATCTTCCATAAGTACTCCCGGCCAAGAATGGTTATCATCGTTTGAACTATTCCACATATAGCAGTATACACTTGACCAGCCTGCATCGTTTTGGCAATAGACAACATTGTCACCTATTACAGGTGATGTTGTAGGCTGTGTTGTATCGGGTTGACTTGTCGGTGTAGTATCGGTAGGAATAACAGGCTCTGTATAATCTGACCACTTGTTTGTACTCGGATCATAAATCTTGCCGCTTCCTTCAGCTACGCTTAAATCACCTGTTTGTAAGTCACCGTTTCCGCCGCCGTTAAAAACAATGCCTGTTTCACCTGCAGGAACTTCATAATAATATACATCCGTTGTTCCTTCAACAAGGTTCATTAATACGCCGGGCCATTTTGTTTCATTTGAACCGCCCCAATAATGAATATAAACGGGATTCCAGTTTTTGGAATTCTTTAAATAAACAAGAGTTCCGCCTGCAGAAACCGAGTTTTCATCAGTTGAAGCTGCAATTACAGAAAATCCGCATGCACAGAAAGCTGATATTGCAAGGAGCACAACTAAAATCAAGCTTGTTAATCTGTGTTTTGATTTTATCATTTCTTTTCCTCCTAAATTTCAAAATTAATAATCTTTGGGATATATACTTTTCATAAAAACTATACAATATAATTATAAGTGTGAATTATTTTTTTAATTTTTTATTTAAGAATTATAAAAAAACATATTTGCCAAACTTTTTGACACATTTTTAGTAAAAATTACCAATATTAGGTTATTAGTTTAATTTTTGACGTAAAAAATAAAACGGTACACAAACTTGTGCACCGTTTTTACTGTTTATTTTTTATTTTATCCCAATAGCTTTTAAAGCTTTGTTCGTTTTTATTATCGCCGTATTCATAATATTTTGTATTTTTTAATTCATCGGGCAAGTACTGCTGAACAATGTAGTGATTTTCATAATTGTGAGGATAAAGATAAAACTGCCCTTTATTTTGATTGTCTTCACCGTCAAAATGCTTGTTTTGCAGCTGTCTTGGAATTGCACCTGCCTTACCAGCGGCAACATCCGCCATAGCTCTGTCTATTGCATTAATTCCTGAAATAGACTTAGGCGCATTACATACCATTATAACAGCGTCCGCAAGAGGAATCCTTGCTTCGGGAAGTCCAACCTGCATTGCCATATCAACACAGGATTTTACAATAGGCAAAAGCTGAGGATAAGCCAGTCCCACATCTTCACAGGCACAAACCATAAGCCTTCTGCAAGCGCCTATTAAGTCGCCTGCTGTTAAAAGTCTTGCCAGATAATGCACCGCCGCATCAGGATCTGAACCGCGCATACTTTTCTGGTAGGCAGATAAAATATCGTAATGCTCGTCCCCGTCTTTATCATATTTAAATGCAGTTTTTTCAGTAAGCTGAAGAACCGTATCAAGGGTTATTTCCTTTACTCCATCCTTTTCATCTGCTGATAGAAATGCAAGTTCCAATGTATTAAGAGATTTTCTTACATCTCCTCCGCAGGACAGAGCAATTCTCTCAACACATTCATTGCTTATTTCAATCTCACAATCTTGCTCATCACGTAAAAACTTAACTCCCCTTATTACCGCACGCTTAATTTCCGAAACGGAAACAGGCTTAAACTCAAAAACGGTACTTCGGCTTAAAATTGCGTTGTAAACATAAAAATAGGGATTTTCGGTTGTTGACGCAATCAGTGTTATTCTTCCGTTTTCAATATATTCAAGCAGGGTTTGCTGTTGCTTTTTATTAAAATACTGAATTTCATCAAGATAAAGGAGTATTCCGTTTAATCCTGCAAAGGTATCAAGCTGTGAAAACACATCCTTTAAATCAGCAGTTGAGGCAGTTGTTCCGTTAAGCTTTTTAAGAGTTTTATTTGTTTTTTGAGCAATATAAGAAGCAAGAGTCGTTTTTCCCACTCCCGACGGTCCGTAAAAAATAAGGTTTGGAATTTCTCCACCCTCAATAATTTTTCTTAAGGCTTTTCCCTGCCCTATGAGATGTTCCTGCCCTACAACATCATTAAGGCTTTTAGGTCTTATTCTGTCTGCTAAAGGGGATGTCATATTTTCACCTCTTTCATACTTCCATATAAAATTAAGGCAGGAAAGCTCCCGCCTTAATTCCTAATTTAAGTATTTATTATTCATATAAAGGATATTTAGCGCAAAGTTCTTCAACACCTGCTCTTACCTTATCGGCAGAGTTTTCGTAATCGTTGAGAACAAGAGTAATAAACTCGGCAATTTTGTCCATATCTTCTGTGTTAAGACCTCTTGTTGTAACAGCAGGAGTTCCTATACGGATACCGCTTGTAACAAATGGACTTCTGGGTTCATTTGGAATTGTATTTTTATTTACTGTAATATAGCACTCGTCAAGTCTTGCCTCAAGTTCTTTACCGGTTACCTCTGTATCACGCAAATCCATAAGCATTACATGGTTGTCTGTACCACCTGAAACAAGCTTATTACGTCTGTTGAGAAGTCCGTTAGCGAGAGCCTGTGCATTAGCAACAACATTTTTTCCGTATTCTTTAAACTCAGGCTTTAATGCTTCTCCTAAGCAAACTGCTTTAGCCGCAATTGTATGCATAAGAGGACCGCCCTGTGTACCGGGGAAGATAGCCTTGTCAATCTGCTTTGCAAATTCTTCTCTGCAAAGAATCATACCGCCTCTTGGACCTCTTAATGTTTTATGAGTTGTAGTTGTAACAAACTCTGCATAAGGTACAGGATTTGGGTGAACGCCTGCCGCAACAAGACCTGCAATATGAGCCATATCTACCATTAAGTATGCACCGCAGGCATCTGCAATTTCTCTGAATTTAGCAAAGTCAATTACTCTTGGATAGGCGCTTGCACCGCAAACAATCATTTTCGGTTTGCATTCAAGAGCCTGTTCCATAACCTTATCATAATCAATAACGTGAGTTTCAGGGTCAACGCCGTAAGAAACGAATTTGAAATATTTACCTGAAATATTAACGGGTGAGCCGTGTGTAAGGTGACCGCCCTCTGATAAATTCATACCCATAACCGTATCGCCCGGCTCTAACATAGCAAAATAAACTGCTGTGTTAGCCTGTGCGCCTGAGTGAGGCTGAACATTTGCATGCTCTGCACCGAAAAGCTCACAAGCACGCTGTCTTGCAATTTCTTCTACAACATCAACGCACTGACAGCCGCCGTAGTATCTTTTTCCGGGATAGCCCTCTGCATATTTGTTTGTAAGAAGACTTCCCACAGCCGCCATAACACCGGGTGTTACAATATTCTCACTGGCAATAAGTTCAAGATTTCTTCTCTGTCTTTTAAGTTCCTGCTCCATAGCTTCTCCCACAGCAGGATCATAACTCTTTAAGAAATCAATACTTGGTAATTTGTTGCTCATAATTTTTCTCCTTGTTTCCTTTATTTTAATATTTTAATTAACTAAATCTTTTTGATGTTCTTTAACCTCTTTTGAAAGATTATAAACATCTTCCAAGGTTTTAACTTCACCTGATTTTTTTCTGAATGACGCCGCATTCTTCATACCTTTTAAATAATAAGCAATATGTTTTCTTGACTGTAAAATCCCCATATGCTCGCCTTTATACTCACATATTTTTTCAATATGCTCAGTCATTACTTTAAGCCTTTCATCAAGGCTTGGCAACGGTAGTAGAACGCCTTCGTTTAAAAAGGCATTAATTCTTTGGAATATCCACGGATTTCCCAAAGAGGCTCTGCCAATCATTACTAAGTCACATTCTGTATATTCAAGTATTCTTTTTGCATCCTCGGGGGATTTCACATCTCCGTTTGCAATAACGGGAATACTTAATGACTTTTTCACGCTTTTAATTAAATCATAATCAACCGGAGGAGCGTAATACTGTTTTCTGGTTCTGCCGTGAACAGTTAACGCGGAAGCACCGTTTTGTTCACATATTTTTGCAACCTCAACTGCATTAACGCTGTTTTCGTCCCAGCCTTTTCTTATTTTAACGGTTACGGGAACATTAACTGCTCTTGTAACCTCTTTAACTATTTCACCGCAAAGCTTTGGATTTTTCATCAAGGCCGCTCCGTTGCCGTTATTGCAGATTTTAGGAGCAGGACACCCCATATTTATATCAATAATATCAGGGTAGAACTGCATTGCAAACTCTGCCGCCTCTGCCATAACCGTTGGGCTGTCGCCGAATATCTGTACTCCGCAGGGTCGCTCTTCCTGTGAAAGCACCATAAGCTCAGCACTTTTTTTGCTTTTGTAGGAGATTCCCTTAGCGCTTACCATTTCACTTACGGCATAAGATGCTCCGAAAGCTGTGCAAAGTTCTCTGAATGCTCTGTCTGAAATACCTGCCATAGGAGCCAAAACTGCTTTACCCTTTATTTGAACATTCCCTATATTCATCTAATATTTTGTATCCTTATCTTCTTTTTCTTCTTGATTGTTTTATGCCCGCTGACTTAATGGAAATAAATACAATTATCAGAACAAGCACTCCTGCCGCTACACATGACCATGAAACATAACCGTATGTCAAATCATCTTTATTTACAACACGCTTTTCAGTTGTAGGAGCAATGGTAGGCAATGTTTTTGTCTGGATTGTTTCGCTTTGGGCATTTCCCTGTTGATTTTCCTGATTTTGCTCCTGAGTTTCTTCGACTTCGGTTTGCTGTTCTTCTGTTAATTCTTCAATGTAATCCGTTTCAGGTTGATTTTGCTCAGGCTCTTCCGTAGGGGCTTCTGTTTGTTCTTCTATGTGGTCATCTGTTTCTTCAGGTACATATTCTGTTTCAAGCTGAGGAGTTGTTTCTTCTCCGATTTCCTCCTGAGTTTCAACCTGTGAGTCAATATCTGTCAGATCATCAACAGCATTTGCACAAAATACAGAAACAAACACCGTACAGGCTATAAGCATAAACAATGTTAAATTTTTTAAAACTGCTTTATACTTCATCTTTAACCCCAAAATTCTGTAAACAGTAATAATCTATAATATTATATCAAAATCAATTCAGCTTTGCAATACCTTAGCAAGAGACTGTCCAAACAATTTTCCCGAATAAACTGCCTCATCTAAAGTATTTGCATCTGTACCGAATTCAACCAAAAGCGAACCTGTGTTTACATTCATATTATAATTGAAATATCCGAAGTTAAGAGGTCTTGTCATACCGGGAAACATTGTTTCTGTTTGCTGTTGAAGTCTCAGGGCAAATCTAAGATTGTAGTTCCAATCAGGCAAGTCAAGAGTTCCGTCGTCATATCCCGACATTATCATAATCTGAGCGCCTTTTTTCCCGTTATAAGTAAATGTTGGTTTTGTTTTGTTTGTTTCAGTGCCTAAAGAATCTCTGTGGATATCAAGTACAACCTTTATTTTGGGATATTTTTCTATGTATGAGTAAATTGTATCAAGACTTCTGTCATAGCTTCCGTTATAGCTTGGGTAATCGTGAATTGTTTTATCATGAATTACTCCGATTCCGTTTTCTTTAAGTGACTGTTCTATTGCGTCTCCAACCTGAGTTACATTAAAAAGATTATTAGTAGTTCTGGGATAAAAACTCTCGTAAAAAATGCCTTCGTCTGCATCAAGATAACTTTCACAGGTATGAGTGTGCATAATAAGTACCTGAACATCATCTGTATCTTCCATTTCAAAGCCTAAGGGGGCACTGAGCATTTCTTTGATATTTAAATTATAATCCGTTTTATTCTGCACATAAAAATTTTCATACTTGGTTCCGTAACCCGTAAGATTTTTCTCAGTTACTATGTATTTTTCCTCCCCCTCATGAGAAGCATATGTGTTGTAATAATCGTCCCAATTACGCTCTGCTTTTTCATTGGTCGATTCTGTATCTGTTTCATTAATTTTTTCTTCTGTGGGTTTCGTATCGGATACGGTATTCTTAGTTTCCTCTGTTTCATCCTCAGGAATACCGACAGTTCCGTCAGAAAGCGTAAAGGCGGCTGCAGTTAAAAGTGCAGTTTCAGTATTTGTAAAACACTTAGGAAATCTTGTAAATATACATAAAGTTGCTACAAGCACTATTATAAATCCGCAGACACCTCTTATTCCCCAAAGAAATTTTCCTTTTCTTTTCACTTTATCACCTCTTGAATCAGAGATTATACTAAATACCGATTAAAGATAAGATATCTGTTTTTAATTGGTTTTTAGTATTACTTCTTCTAAAAATATATGTAAAAATACAGTCATTTAGAATTAGAGGTAAATATAAAAATACACCTGCAACTTTTGCAGGTGTATCATAAAGTATAATTATTATTTTTATAACAAGTGAGCAAGGAAAAGCTGAATATAAGTTGCGTCTTTAACTGTGGTCTCTCCGTCCTGATCGTAATCGGAATTTAAATCCCTGATCACAGAAGTTTTTCTTAAATTTGCCACATAAAGCTGAATCATTGTAGCGTCTTTGACAGTAATCTCATTATCCAGATCCGCATCCCCTATAAGAGTAGCCTTTGGTTCTGCTTTTGATGAATTTTCAGCTTCTGCCTTAATAACCAAGGTTGCACCTAATTCATCTTCAAGTATATCTTTATATAACCTTTTTAAGTCATAAATTTCATCATCAAGCATTACAAAGCTTTCTTTTTCTCTGCTTTCATTGAGGAAAATATATTTACCTGTGTTAACATCTCTCAGCCATTCATTAGTACCAAAGGTATTGTAAACATACCTATCATCTTCCATATCAAGATTTTTATTAACCTTTTGGGTATCAATTGTTACACCGATTGCTCCGTATCCCAAAGGTAAATCAAAGCCGTTTGTTTCAACTGAAATATAGCCTTTGTAATCAACAGTTCCTTTTGCAAGCAGACTCCATTTTGATTTATCAGATTCAATTTTTTCGTATTGTGCAGGAATATAATACACTTTGTAATCTGCTCCAACCGATTTTGAATTAAAAATAACCTTATTTAGTTTATCATATCCATCTGAAAAATCATAAAAGTTAATATATGATACTTCGTCATAACCACTAAAATAATCTATTGCATATGTCGAGCCATCAATCTCATTTTGATAAAGCTTTTCATAATCGCTTGCTTTTTCAGCACTTGTCAATGCAAAGCTGGGAGAAAAAACATCTGAAAACAAAAATACATCCTCATAAGAAATCCAGTTGTATCCTTTTAGCGGTCCAAATTCTCCCCAACTGTTTTTAATCAACCATGCTCCGTTTGATTTCGGAGTTTTACCGCAGGAAGCAAAATTAGCTTTAGGATAATTATCATCCCAGCCTACAACGCTGACCGCATGACCTGATATTGCTGCGTTTTCATTATAGCAATAGAAATTTGCCATATTATTACTTAAGTAACTTCCGTTTGCATTATAATTTGCCGTAACTGCACCGTTTTCAAGAATAAGCTCTTTAATCCTCACCGGATTTGATTTATCTATATATTCAATGGAGTTTACATTATATCCTGCAAATACCTGAGTATTATCATTTAAAACAGAAAAAGGTCCCTGTCTTGAGATTAAATATCCCATAGAGATTTCAGTGTAGCCCCCGTTTCCTGCATTCCTCTGCCAGCCTTTTCCGTTTGGTTTGAAGGTTGCAAAATTATCAAGATGAAAAACAGATAAATCATTAAATTTAAAACCGTTTTTTAAAAACAAGCTTTCACAAGAAGCTACTGTGCTGAATACCCAACAATTGTCTGCATTCTGACTTTTTACAGATGTTACATAGCCCATATCAACAGAGCTATATTTTTCAGGCAAACCATTTCCTGCCTTAAGTTCATTAACATCAATCAATTGTGCCTTAACATCAACAGGTTTTTCATTAAGCCCTATTTTTTCAACCTCTGCCGCATTTACACCAATTGCACCGAAGGATAACATAACTGTGCCAACGCAGAGAGCAGAAATTATTTTTTTCATAGCTTTAAAATCCGCAAATTTTTTCATATAATTCCTCCTTATAAACTTCATATTTAACTAATTATAGCAATTTAGTTTGTCATTGTAAAGAATACTTTAAGAAAAAAAAACAATAATAAGGTATATAAAGAGGTGAAAGTTTTGGAATTACGAACAGATCTTGCCATTGAAGCAAGAGAAATTGCAGGAGAAGAAGTAGGCGGAGTTGATTTTAAGGAATACCATGAAAACGGACTTGAAATATCCCGACTTACTGTTAAAACACAAAGAGCAGGTCAGCTTTTACACAAAGAAAAGGGAACATATATCACTATTGATTTACCTCCTTTGACCGATAATTTTACAAATACGGATAAACGTCTGCAAACCATAGGATGTGAAATAAGAAGACTATTACCTGTAAACGGACTTGTACTTGTGTGCGGACTGGGAAATGTTGAAATTACCCCAGACGCTTTAGGTCCGAAAACAAGTGCACAGGTACTTGCAACACGTCATATTACAGGCGAACTTGCGCGTGCTACAGGACTTGATAAATTAAGACCTGTTGCAGTTTTGACAACAGGCGTTACAGGGCAAACCGGTATTGAAACAGGAGAATATCTTTTAAGTATAGTTAAAAAAATCAAGCCTACCGCAATTATTGCAGTAGACGCTTTAGCTTCACGAAGACTGGAAAGACTTGGATGTACTCTTCAAATATGTGATACAGGAATTTCCCCCGGTGCAGGAGTTGGAAACCACCGAACAAAAATTAACAGCGATACTATGGGTATTCCCGTAATCGCAGTAGGTGTACCTACAGTTGTAGACGCCGCAACAATGGCAAGCGACCTTTTAAACATTCAAAATGAAAACGATGCCAATAATTTAAAGGAACAGCTCTCCCCTAACGGCAGAAAAATGGTAGTAACTCCGAAAGAAATAGATTTGCTCATAGACAGAGCCTCAAGACTTATCTCAATGTCCGTAAACTTTGCACTCCATAAAGGACTTGAGCTTGAAGACATCGCAATGCTTGTATAGATGTTCATATAAAGGAAATAAAAATTATGCTTACTAACAACTATGATAAAAATATACAAATAATAAAAAATACACTTCAGCCTGAAGAAAGCTTTGATTTAATAGAAAGAAAAATCGTAATTAAAAATCATAGGGCGACAATGTATTTCTCAGACGGATTAACCAAAGATGAAATTGTAGAAAAGCTAATGGAATTTTTCTACAAAAATGCAGAGGATAGCTTTTTTGAAAATGCAGACACCTTTGCCGATTGCTGTGTTCCCTATATTGAGGTTGAAACAACAGATGACGAACAAAAAATAACAACAGATGTTCTCTCGGGAATGTGTGCCTTGATGATTGAGAACTTTAGCAAGGCAATTCTTCTTGATACGAGAACATATCCCCAAAGAGAAACAAGCGAGCCTGAAAACGATAAGGTGCTTCGAGGAAGTAAGGACGGCTTTGTAGAAACCATAGTTTTTAATACAGCACTTGTCAGAAGAAGAATAAGAGACCCAAGATTAAGAATTAAAGCTTTGCGTGCAGGTTCAAAATCAAAAACAGATATTGCCGTTTGCTATATGGAGGACAAGGTTGATAAAAAGCTTTTAAAAGAGCTTACTAAAAGAATAGAAAATATAAAAGCCGAATCTCTTACAATGAACCAACAAAGCCTTATAGAAAACCTTTACCCTAATCTGTGGCTTAATCCTTTTCCTAAAATAAAGCATACAGAACGCCCTGATACAGCAGCATCTGCAATTATTAAGGGCAACATTGTTATATTTGTAGACAACTCACCCTCTGCAATTTTAATGCCCACATCTATTTTTGATTTGCTTGAAGAAGCAGATGATTTCTATTTTTCACCTGTTACGGGAACTTATCTGAGGCTTGCAAGATATTTTATAACAACGCTTTCAGTAGTCATTACACCATTGTGGCTATTATTTCTGCAAAACCCCAATTACGTCCCCGATGCATTTAAGTTTATATTAATAGACGAAGTACAAAATATACCTATTCTTTTTCAGCTATTAATAATTGAGGTCGGAATAGACGGACTTCGCCTTGCTTCATTAAATACACCTTCAAGCCTGACAACACCTTTAAGTATTATAGGAGCCATTGCATTATCTGATTTTGCAGTAAAATCAGGATGGTTTAGCGGAGAAGCAATTCTGTATATGGCATTTGTAACAATTGCAAACTATACCCAGCCAAGCTACGAACTGGGATACAGCTTGAAATTCTGTAGAATTTTACTTTTAATTTTAACTGCAATTTTCAACCTGTGGGGTTTTATTGCAGGAAATATTATAAACCTTATTATTCTTTGTACAAATAAAACCATATCAGGAAAAAGCTACCTGTATCCGCTTGTTCCTTTCAACGGAAAAGAACTTTTAAGAAAGCTTATAAGAGTAAGAACAAAAGAATAAAATCAATAGAGCTTAGTCTCCTTATGACCGCAGATATACTTAAAAGTCAGCGGTCATTTTCTTATGTATACAATAATAATTTTAATTTTATTACATTGTCAATACTCTTTATATATGATATATTTTAAATAATATCAATTTATAAAGAAAATTCATTATAGGAAGGATCGTAAAAATTTTGAATAGTAAAGAGCTTGCAGCTTACATAACGGAGCAATTATCTGAACTTGAAGATATCCGAAATATCCCAATGATGGGAGGATACATTTTCTATTACAAAGAAAAAATATTCGGTGGAATTTACGGCAACGGATTTATGGTGAAAATCACCAATTCAAGCAAAAAATTTATGCCTGACAGCATACCCGAACCACCCTATGAGGGTGCAAAGCCTATGCTTCCCGTTACAATTTTAGATAACAGAGAGCTTTTGCAGGAAATGGTAGTTTCAATGTTCTCGGAACTGCCGGAAAGAAAACCAAAGAAGAAAAAATAAATTTTTCTGTATTTTATTGAAAGTAAAACTTTGTAAAAATACAAGTTTATGAAAAGCTTAATCAAAACTTTTATATTAAATATAAAACAAAACTAAAACGGGCGGAAAAACTCCGCCCGTTTATAATATACTAAACTCCAATTAAAAAGTGGATATCTTTCAGGCATATTTTGCGCCATACATCGCACCCTG
>JAFLSJ010000014.1 GCA_022511005.1 Ruminococcus sp. | reverse complement strand
AATTTTTCTCTCCCTCAGTCAGCTTCGCTGACAGCTCCCTCGTCAGAGGGAGCCGAACAGAACTTCGAAATAATATATACTATTTAGTGTTAATAGGTAATTTTTCGACTGTCCGCAGATATACTGTTTATTTTTTATATTAATTTATTCGACTTCCGAAGCACCAAGACTTCTCGCCGCCTGAATCATTGCCGCCTCGGCAACGGGTCCTGCATTGGAAAAGCCAATGCCACCGTGCTCTACAACACAGGCAAACGCAAGAGGACAATCATCATCTATGCAAAAACCTACCATCCAAGCATTTGGCTCTTTGCCTTCGCCTGTTTCGCCTGTGCCTGTTTTTGCACAAACCGTCAGTCCGCCGAACAAATAATCCCCGTAATAATCGGATATGGTATATCTCATATATTCTTTCAGCTTTTCGGCTGTTTCGGAATTTACAAGGTCGTCTTCTTCTGTTCCCGGCAGGGTAATGCCAAGCTTTGTGAAAAACGAGGTTGTATCATCCATTATATACGGAGTTTTTGTTTTACCGCCGTTTGCTATAGAACCGCAGATTATCGCCATTTGCATTGGGTTTACAAGGTCGTCATACTGTCCTACGCCTGACCATGCAAGCTGATTTTCATTAGCCTGAGTTACATCATAGTGTCCCTTTGTGGTTTCAACTCCGCTGATTTTATATGAGGAACTGATACCCATTTTCTCTGACATTTCTGTCATTTTATCTTTTCCAAGCTCAACTGCAAGCTCTGCAAATGCAATATTACAGGAGCAAGCCATTGCCTCTTTTAAGGTAATATCGCCGTGAACGTCCATACAGGTAACTTCACTGCCACCGATATTTTTACTGCCCTCGCAATGGAAAACCCTTGTATCGTAATCGGGAATATTCTCAATTGCAGATGCACAGGTTACTATCTTATAAATTGAGCCGGGTATATATGAAGATGAAAGTACATGGTCAAGGTAAACGCCCTCGTACTCATCTGCATTATCTTCAGTAATTTCGGGAGGAGCCTGGGGATCGTAAGATCTTGTACTTACGGAGCAAAGTATCTCTCCCGTTTTATAGTTATAAATTACGCAGGCACCTGAGCGGTCGCCTAACTGCTCATATGCCGCTTTACAGGTTTCTGCATCAACTGTAAGCTTAATATCATTTTTAATTTTCAATGAATCGGGAAGTCCAACACCCCAAATAAAGTTATATCCGATAAGCTCTGAGCGGTACATACTCTGTACTGCCGTTGAAATGTTAAGAGAATTATCGCCTACAGTATGCAAAAGTGCAGTTCTTATGCCCTCATCTTCGTTATAAACTCTTTCGCCGTCTACGGTCTGAGCAAGAATTGTGCCGTTCCTGTCATAAACAGAGCCTGCCTGTTCAAGTCCGCCGCTTCCCGAGATATGACCGTTATATGCCTGATCTATCCAATCTGAGTTATGAGTTAAAAGCAAAAAGGTAAAGTATCCAAGTCCTACTAAAAAAGCAAGGGCTACAAAAAATATAAACCAGCTTCGCTGTAATGTTCTTTTCATATTAATGCCCCTTTCTTTCTCAAATATATTTAATATGGAATTTTTTATCTTTTTACTGCGTATGTTCTTTCATCTGCGGCTTTAATGAATGCAATTAATCCCCAACAGGAAACCATACTTGAACCACCAAGGCTAATAAAGGGAAGTGTAACGCCTGTGAGTGGTAAAACATCTGTTGCACCGAAAATATTTAAGGACATCTGAATTACAAGAAGTCCTGCGGCACAACAGGCGGTTATTGAATAAAATGTACTGCGGCTTCTGGTTGTAACGGAACGGGCATAAATTATAAGCGCCGCAATTGCAATTGCTATTGTAAACGCTACCACAATACCCATTTCTTCTGCAACAATACCGAATACAAGGTCGCTTTCGGAAGCAAATACATATTTTAAATATCCGTTGCCGATACCAACTCCGAAAAGTCCGCCGCTTGCGATATATGTTAAAACTCTTGCCATCTGGAAACCATCCTCCTGAGGATGTTCCATAGCGTGACCCCAAATAGCAAAACGGTTTGCGATATACGGTTTAAATTTAAGTGCAAGAGTACCGCCGAAAATTGCGGCAGATACGGCAAGCACAACGGTTTTTATATCTCCCGAACGCATAAATGCCATAAGCAGGAAAGTTGCAAAGAATATAAGGGCTGTACCGAAGTCTCCCATAATTGCAAGACCGCCAACGCAAATTGCGGAAAAGACGATAAATTCAATAAGGTTTTTCTTTGTCTGCAAAACATCAAGGCTGGATGCACCTACGATAATATAAATTATTTTTACAAATTCAGAGGGCTGAACGGAAATTCCGCCGATTGTTATCCAGTTAGCGGCACCATAGCTTATTTTACCGAAAATAATGCTTACTCCCAGCAGACCTACCGCAAGTATCATAAGAAATAATCTGAACTTTTGAAGCCAGTCGGGATTTTCGATTATTTTTATTATTACGCAGAATACTATCATTCCCAAAACTGCGGCAATCAGCTGAACATAAGCGCTTCTCAGCTCCTGCCTTACAAGGAGCATTACGCCTATGCCCGTTAAAAACAGTGCAAGGGATTCAAGCTCAAAGTTTATTCTTTTTAAAATCATAGTTGATACAAAAAAGAATACCCATTCAACTATTGCCAGAAAGGCAAAAACCGTTAAAGGTGTATAATCCTGAACGTCATTTGTAAAGCAGGCTTCAACCGCCATAAACAAATGAAACAGCGTTATCATAAACAACAGAAAAAACGGTTTAATTGCAGGCTTATTGCTTACTCTTGAGAAAAACCAGGTAGGTCCCAGTTTTTCTGTATATTCTTCACCTCTTTTAAAGGTAAAGGTTGAATAACCCACTGTAATTCTATCATCAATATAAATCTGTTTTCTTCCAAAGGTTTTCTTTCCGTTTACAAATGTGCCTGATTTTGAATCCGTATCATTTATAAACCAACCCTCTTTTCTTCTTAAAAGAACGCAGTGGTTTCTTGATACAGCAGGGTCATCTACAAAAATATCAGACCTTTTACTTCTGCCCAGGGAGTTTTCCCAAAACAGAACGGGAATTTTTAAATTGGTAACCTCATTATGTAAAAGCACCAAGGGTTTTTCGGGGCGGCGTCTGCGGCGCATAGAAGCATAGCATTGATATACTATCACTATGGCATATATGGGAAGTAATATTCTTAATGCAACAACTGCAATATCCATTATTACTGTCATATAAACGCAAATCCCCTTTCATACTATATAAAACTATCAATTAAAAATAATTATACAAAATATAATATATATCAAATAACGAATTATGTCAATAAATTATAAATCAATTTCAGATAAACATCATATAATGTTATGCTGTTTTACAAAATGCGTTAATTTTTTGACGAAAAACTATTGTAAAGTTTTCCAAAAAGTTTTATAATAACAGTGTATGAGTGAATAAATCAGATTCAGACTCAGCAATTATAATCGTGAAAGGAGAAGTACATATGCTTTATTCTAAAGAAGTAGAAAATATGTGTACCGTAGCAAAGGGACCTCATCACGGTCCGGCACCTATCCCCGAAGAGGGCAAATGGGTAAAATCTTATGATATTAAAGACATCTCCGGTCTTTCACACGGTATCGGCTGGTGTGCTCCTCAGCAGGGCGCCTGTAAGCTGACACTTAACGTTAAAGACGGTATCGTTCAGGAAGCTCTTGTTGAAACAATCGGCTGCTCAGGTATGACCCACTCAGCAGCTATGGCAGCAGAAATCCTCCCGAACAAAACTCTCTTAGAGTGTCTTAATACAGACCTTGTTTGTGACGCTATCAATACTGCAATGAAAAATATCTTTGAACAGCTGGTTTACGGTAGAAGCCAGACAGCTTTCTCAGAAGACGGACTTCCGATCGGCGCAGGTATGGAGGACCTTGGTAAGGGACTTCGCTCACAGGTTGGTACTATGTACAGCACAAACGCAAAAGGCGTTCGTTATATGGAAATGGCAGAGGGCTATGTTCTTAAAACTGCTCTTGATGAAAATAACGAAGTTTGCGGATATCAGTTCGTAAAGCTTGGCAAAATGCTTGAGGACATCCGTCACGGTGTTGAGCCAAACGAAGCATACAAAAACAACATTGGTCAGTACGGCCGTTTTGATAACGCTGCTAAGTACATTGACCCTCGTGAAGAATAATAGGTAAGGAGGAACTTAATTATGGCAGTTACATTTGAAAGTAAAGAAAGAAGAATGCCTAAAATTGAGAAGTGCCTTGCCGAGTACGGTATCGCAAGTCTTGAAGAGGCAAGAGAGCTTTGCAAGAGCAAAGGCTTTGACCCATATCAAATCGTTAAAGACGTTCAGCCAATCGCTTTTGAAAACGCTTCATGGGCATATACACTTGGCTGTGCAGTTGCAATTAAAAAAGGCGTAACAACTGCTGCTGACGCTGCCGAAGCTATCGGTATCGGTCTCGAGGCTTTCTGTATTCCCGGTTCTGTTGCAGAACAGAGAAACGTTGGCCGTGGCCACGGTAACCTTGGCGCAATGCTTTTAAGAGATGAAACAAAATGCTTTGCATTTTTGGCAGGTCACGAAAGCTTTGCTGCTGCTGAGGGTGCTATCGGTATAGCAAGAAACGCTAACAAAGCAAGAAAAGAACCTTTAAGAGTTATCTTAAACGGTCTTGGCAAAGATGCAGCATATATTATTTCAAGAATTAACGGATTTACATATGTAAAAACTGAGTTTGATTATTTTACAAGTGAACTTAAAATCGTTGAAGAGAGAGCTTTTTCAGACGGTGAGCGTGCAGCTGTACGCTGCTACGGCGCAGACGACGTTCGTGAGGGTGTTGCAATTATGCAGCACGAAAATGTTGGCGTATCTATTACAGGTAACTCAACTAACCCTACACGTTTCCAGCACTTAGTTGCAGGCACATACAAGAAATGGGCTCTTGAAAACGGTAAGAGCTACTTCTCTGTTGCTTCAGGCGGCGGTACAGGAAGAACTCTCCACCCTGATAATATGGGTGCAGGTCCTGCTTCTTACGGACTTACAGACTCCATGGGTCGTATGCACGGTGACGCACAGTTTGCAGGTTCTTCATCTGTTCCTGCTCACGTTGAAATGATGGGACTTATCGGTATGGGTAACAACCCGATGGTAGGTGCTACTGTTGCATGTGCAGTTGCTGTTTATGAGGGAATGAAAGGTTAATTTTAAATTATTAAAGTTAATTTATTTTTAAAATAATTAAGACGGAAAGCATGTTTATTGCTTTCCGTCTTTGTTTTATTAAAAAGTAGGGGC
The DNA here is from genome assembly GCA_022511005.1 of Ruminococcus sp. Lineage (GTDB taxonomy): Bacteria > Bacillota > Clostridia > Oscillospirales > Acutalibacteraceae > Ruminococcoides. The sequence continues at coordinate 25,893 of JAFLSJ010000014.1, read as the reverse complement.
TGATGTTTTTGCCCCCTAATAGGGGGATAAGGGGGTCTGGGCGTCTGCCGTACCTTCATCAGCTCATTTTATGTAACATTTTTGGGACGATGTAGGCATCGTTCCCTACGATTATGCAGAAAATATTAGTATAATTCTGTGGACAACCGCAAGGGTTGTCCCTACAATTATTCTGAAAATATTCTCTAAAATTAAAAAATAAAATCTTAACTGACCGCACCGATTTTTTCTTCAATAAAAGGTACTACATTCTGAGGCTCAAGATTAAAAATAAAAGCTATTTCATCAAACAAGAGCTTTTCTGCCTCTTTTAAAACATACTCATCAGAAGAATGAAGCTTTTTGCCTGCCTGTTGCTGTTTTGAACGGTGCTGACGGAGGGTTTTAATAATTCTTGAAACATTATTTCTGTTGCCCTCACTCATAACCTTTTTATATTGCGCTTTCCTCTCTAACTCATTTTCAAACCAAAGCAGTTCTTCGTTTGGAATATTATCAATTAAAACTGTCATTTCAGCCTCAGTTAAAACGCTGTAAAGTCTTGAATAAAGCAAGGGGTTATCAAGAGGAACAAAAATTGTGTTTCTGTCATCATAAACAGGTTTTAAGACAAAATACTTTTTTATTTCTCTGTTAAACTTCTTTTCATCAATAGCAGTTATTTTGCAAACTCCTTGTGACCCGTAAACTACTACATCGCCAATTCCAAACATTTTACTCTCTCCTTTCACTGTCTTTGGTATTTTTATTTATAACATCGTTTAAGTTTCATTTTATTAAAATTATTATAACATTTTTTTGTAAATTTTGACATAGTCAAAATTTACAAATTAGCAGTAAAATACTGTGATTTATATGATTTAAAATTGTTAAAAATTATAAAAAACGGCTTTATAAGGCAGTTGTCTCCCATAATATTATTGGCATAATTTGTAAAATTTATTCGTCTGAATTTATAATATTTTATGTATAAAAGGGGGCTGTCTCAAAACTTAATTTGTTTTGAGACAGCCCCCTTAATTTTCCTGCCTATTTATCTACAACAGGAATTTCCGTTTTATCGTACTCACCAATGCGGTTGCCGTAAAGATAATAGTTCGTTTCTTTTGCTATTACTTTTGATAATAACAATACTGCTACAAGGTTTGGAATTGCCATCAAAGCATTAAGAATATCCGCAATATTCCATACAACAGAAAGAGAAATTACGGGACCTATTAAAATAACAAGCAATATAAGCAATCTGTATGGTATTAAAAACCTTGTTCCAAGCAAATACTCAACACATCTCTCGCCGTAATAAGACCAGCCTAAAATTGTTGAATATGCAAATGCCAAAATTCCGATAACAAGAATCGGCGTGCCTATGTATGGGATCTGTGCAAAAGCAAGAGATGTTAGCTTTCCGCCGTCACCTGAACCCTCTATGCTGATATTGGGATTTTTAAGTACAGAGCTTACAAGTACAAGACCTGTCATTAAACACACAACTACCGTATCCCAAAATGTTCCTGTTGAAGAAATCAGCGCTTGTCTTACAGGGTTTCTTGTCTGAGCTGCCGCTGCAACGATTGGTGCAGAACCCATACCTGATTCATTGGAGAAAAGACCTCTTGCAATACCGTAGCGAGCCGCCATCATAATACCTGCACCCACAAGTCCGCCGGCAGCCGCAGTGGGAACAAATGCAGATTTAACAATGAGAACGATGGTTTCGCCTATAACATCAAAATTAAATACTAAAACTATTATACAGCCTAAAACATAAAATGCCGCCATAAAAGGAACAAGCTTTGAGCATACATTTGAAATAGATTTTACTCCGCCGAAAATTACAGCGGCAGTCAATGCGGTTGTTATAACTCCCACAATAATCGCAATAAGGGAAATTTCGTTACCGAAAAGATTAACTGTTATATTATTGCTTGGGTCAAAGGTTGATACCATAATATCCGAAATAGCATTAACCTGAACTCCGCCGCCGATACCAAAGGTCGCTAACGCCGCAAATACGGCAAACAAGATACCCAGCCACTTAAAATGTAAACCTTTTTCAAGTACATACATAGCACCGCCGAGCATTCTGCCGTCCTTGGTTTTAACTCTGTATTTTACTGCAAGCAAGGACTCTGCATACTTTGTTGCGATACCCAGAATACCGGCAATCCAGCACCAAAAAACCGCTCCAGGACCGCCTAAGGCAATAGCTGTTCCAACACCTATGATATTTCCTGTGCCGATTGTTGACGCAAGCGCTGTTGTAAGTGCCTGAAAAGGACTTATATCTCCAGGTGTTTCAGGTTCTGCCGTAACAGACAGCTTGATAGCCTGAAAGGTTCTTCTTTGCATAAACTTAGTCCGTACGGTAATGAACAAATGAGTTCCTAATAAAAGGATAATCATTGGCCATCCCCATAAAACATCATGAAAGATTTGAACAAAATCATTGAACATTTCCACTTTATCACCTTTTTTCTTGAATTTTATACTAATCGCCAATAGGAGAGTAGAAAAAATTTGCCGGGAAGATATCTACTATTCTATTGAAGATTAGTATTATATTTTAATTAATTTTTAACAACATTTCCTTTAGTTCGCTTAAGTTTTCTAATACCTTATATGTATTTTTCTTTGTATTTTCATCAGGCAGGTCAAGGTCGGGTATCATAACCGTTACACAACCTGCTCTACTTGCAGATTTTATTCCGTTCGGGGAATCTTCAACTGCTATGCATTCATTGGGATTTAATCCTAAAAATTCTGCGGCTTTTAAATAAATGTCAGGCTCGGGCTTCCCCTTTAAAACCATTGACGCACACACTATTTCATCAAGATATTCATATAATCCCATCTGATTTAAATAGGTTTCTGTTTTTTCTATTCCCGTTGCTGTTGCAAGAGCGGTTTTATAACCGTTTTCTTTTAAAAACCGCAAGGTTTCTTTTGCATAAGGCTTTGTTTCAATTCCGTTTTCTTCAATAAATTTATCCATAAGCTCTATTCGCTTTTGATGAACCTTATAATAATCGAAATCTTCTCCGAAATAGCCTTTTAATTTTTCTATTGCAAAGGGACGTGCCATACTTCTTATTGACAAGGCGTGATATTCCTTCATTTTATATCCGTAAAAATTTGCACCCTCACACCAAAATCTTACATATAGCTTTTCTGTGTCGATCAAGACCCCGTCCATATCAAAAATTATGCCTTTAATATTCATAAAATCACTTGTCTTTGTTTTTTATTTATAACGAAATTTATATGTATATATGTTTATCCGTTTCTTTTCGGGCGGATATTGAATCCGCCCCTACGATATCATTGTAATGTTCTGCTTTTCGGGCGACCGCAAGGGTCGCCCCTACGGATTTGAGGAATTATTTTGCTTTAATTTTCTCTTAAATATTTCTCGGCAGAATATATTGCATTTGCTCCGTCGGAAACTGCTGTTACAATCTGCTTTAACGGTTTTGCTCTTAAATCTCCTGCAACAAACAGTCCTTCCAAAGATGTTTTACAGTCTTCGTTGGCTATTAAAAAGCCTGCTTCGTTAGTTTCAGCAATATCCTTAAACAGCTCATTTACAGGACTTACACCGACTGCAATAAATACTCCGTCTGTTAAAAACTCCTGAGTTTCATTATTTTTAACACTTTTGAGAATTACAGATTCTGCCTTAGTATCGCCCTTGATTTCTACTAACACAAAACCTCTGATAATTTTTACATTTTCTTTGGCTTCAAGCTTATTTACAAGACTTTTTACGGCTCTGAATTCATCTCTTCTATGAACAACTATAACCTGTTTACAAAGATTTGATAGATACAAAGCGTCTGATACTGCCGTATCTCCTCCGCCTACTACAACGGCGGTTTTGTTTCTGTAAAATGCCCCATCACAATGTGCGCAATAACTTACTCCCTTGCCAGTAAATTCAGCCTCGCCCTTTGCACCGAGAGTTTTACTTTTTGCACCTGTTGCGGCAATTACTGTTTTAAAATATTCGGTTTCTCCCTTTTCAGATGTAACTTTAAATACCCCGTTATTTTTGAAGATGCTTTTTATTGCTTCGGTTTTAAAATTTCCTCCTGCATTGACCGCATGCTCATGAAACTTTTGTGCAAGGTCAAATCCTCCAACAGATGAAAAACCAAGATAGTTCTCAACATCTCCGGTATTTACTATCTGACCTCCGCTCATAGGAAATTTTTCGTAAACAACGTGTTTTAAACCTGCTCTGCTTGCATAAACCGAGGCAGAAAGTCCTGCCGGACCTGAACCGATTATACAGACATCTGATATTTGATTTATTACTTTATCAGCCATTCACAACACTCTCAATTTTTTCTGCAAGATCATCTTTTGAAAGAAATCCCACGCTTGTTAAAACAGGCTCTCCGTCTTTAAAAATAATAACGGTAGGAATACTCATAACCTGATATTTGCTTGCAAGGTCTTGTTCATTATCTATATTTATTTTATAAAAATCACAATCAGTAATTTCGGAAGAAAGCTCTTTGAAAACAGGCGCCATCATTTTGCAGGGACCGCACCAATCCGCATAAAAATCTACGATTACAGGTTTGCTGTTGTTTAAAACTTCTGTTTCAAAATCATACATTGTAATTTCCTTTGCCATAATACCACTCCTTTATAAAATGGTTTCAAAAAATATATTTTTTTCCATAAAATCCTGAGGTTTAATTTTATTTTGTGAATATGCAAGCAACAGCTTTGCATATGCTGATTCTCTGCTTATATTATAAAGAGTATATGCATTAAGCTCTGTGATTTTTCTTGTTGTTGCATATAAATCCTCAGATTTTTTCAGGGAACACAGGTAGAAATCTACTCCCTTTTGCTTACACTTATTTAAAAATTCCACCGTTTTATCTTCTGCTGATATTGTGCCTGAATGATAGGTTAGCTGTAAAAATGCTTTTATATTATCTTTTATTATAATACTTTCGTAATCATAAGATGGATAGCAATTTAAAATCTGCACAGACTCATTTATAACAGGTACTTCTTCAAAAACAGGCTGTCTTTCTTTGTTTATTTCATTTAAATCTGGATTATACGGGCTTTTAAAAAATTCAAGGTTACCGCTTTTTAAACGAGCAAAGGGTGTACCTGTAAAATCTGAAAATTTATCGAGAAATCTGTCTGCCTCACAAAGCCTTGTTGCAAAATAAATATCTGTTATTTCCTTTGTTCCGTAAGAAACAAAAACTCCTTTAACTGTTTTTGACTTAATAAGCTCAACTGCTCCAATAAAATTTTGCAGTCCGTTACTTTTTTCGTATGACAAGGGGTAATCTGCCGCAACTAAAACCATTGGTACATTTATATGAGCAAAGCAAATTCCCAAAAGTGCGGCGGTATAGCTTAATGTATCTGAGCCGTGGGTTACAATTACTCCGTCGTAGTCATTAAAATTAATCTCATATAAGAATTTTAAAAGCTTATTAAAGTAAAAAACAGACATATTTTCGCTTAAAATATTTAAGGGAGATATAATCTGAAATTCTGTGTTGGCTTCAACCTTTTCTTTATAAATTTCAATTATTTCGCAAACATTTCCCTTAACATCAAGGGTATGATTTTCTCTTTTACTTCCTATTGTTCCGCCTGTTAAAACAGTAAGAATTTTCAAAATTTCACCTCATTAGTATGAAAACAAGAAAAGGATAAAACTTAGTATATAAGCTTTATCCTTTGTATTATTTGCAAAAATCAACCTTTTACAACGTCAGTTATAACTTTGGCAATATTATCCTTGCAAAGACCGAAAATCTCAAGAAGCTCCTTTGCAGGACCGCTGTAACCGAACTTATCCTCAACGCCGATTCTTGTAACAGGAACAGGGCATTTTGAGCTTGTCACCTGGCAAACAGCATCAGCAAGACCGCCGATAATATTATGTTCTTCAACAGTAATAATTTTGCCTGTTTCCTTTGCGGCCTTAATGATGATTTCTTCATCAATAGGTTTAATTGTGTGAATATTAATAAGGCGTGCGTTAATTCCCTGAGCCTCAAGCTCTTTAACAGCCTTTAGTGATTCGTTAACAACAAGACCTGTTGCTATAACTGCAACATCGTTGCCTTCATGCAGAGTTATGCCCTTGCCAAGCTCGAACTTATATGTATCAGGGTCGTTAAAGCTGTCGATGGCAAGTCTGCCTAAACGGATATAAACCGGTCCGTCGTATTCAATAGCAGCTTTTGTCGCTGCCATCATTTCATAGTGGTCAGCAGGGTTTAAAACTACCATTCCCGGCAGAGTTCTCATAAGTGCAATATCCTCTAAGCACTGGTGAGTCGCACCGTCCTCACCTGTAGAAATACCTGCGTGACTTCCTGCAATTTTAACATTAAGATGCGGATATGCAACAGAGTTTCTGATTTGCTCAAAAGCTCTGCCTGTTGCAAACATAGCAAATGAAGCCGCAACAGGAATTTTACCTGTTGACGCAAGACCTGCCGCAACGCCCATCATATTTCCCTCGGCAATACCGCAATCTCTGAATCTTTCGGGAAATTCTTTTTTAAATATAGAAGTTTTTGTTGCCGCCGCAAGGTCAGCGTCTAAAACAACAATATCTTTGTTTGTTTTTGCAAGCTCGCAAAGAGCCATACCAAAGCTCTCTCTGGTTGCTTTTGTAATAATCTCAGCCATCAGCACTCACCCTCCAATTTTGCAAGTTCAGCCTCAAGTTCGGCTGTTGCCTGTTCAAACTGCTCTTTATTAGGTGCAGTTCCGTGCCAGCCCACCTGATTTTCCATAAATGAAACGCCTTTGCCTTTAATTGTTTTTGCAAGAATTGCAGTAGGCTGTCCTTTTGTTTCTCTCGCTGTATTGAAAGCATTTTCAATTTCTTCAAAGCTATGACCGTCTATCTTAATTACTTTAAAGCCGAAGCTTTCAAACTTCTTATCAAGAGGCTCAATACCACATACCTCTTCAACAGGTCCGTCAATCTGAAGACCGTTCTGGTCAACTATAACAACAAGGTTATCAAGATTATTGTGAGAAGCAAACATAGCTGACTCCCAAACCTGACCTTCTTCACATTCACCGTCGCCTAAAACAGTGTAAACACGGTAATCCTTATTATCAAGCTTTGCGGCAAGAGCCATTCCGCAGGCAGCAGAAACGCCCTGACCTAAAGAGCCTGAACTCATATCAATACCGGGAGTACCCTTCATATCAGGATGACCCTGTAGCATTGCTCCAACATGACGGAGCTTTTCAAGCTCGCTCCAGTCAAAATAGCCTTTTAAAGCAAGCGTTGCATAAAGGCTTGGACAGCAATGACCCTTTGACAATACAAAACGATCTCTGTCAGGATCGTTGGGATTTTGCGGATCAACATTCATTTCCTTAAAATAAAGATAAGTGAAAATGTCTGCGGCAGACAATGAACCGCCGGGATGACCTGATTTAGCATTATAAGTTCCTAAGATTGCTCCTATTCTTGACTTACATGCCTGAATTTTCAGCTGATTTTCTTCTTTTGAATTCATCTTATAACCTCCATTGGTTAATTCATACAGGGTTTATTTTAACATAAAATTTATGTGCTATTTTTCGCTATTGTAAAATAAAAATAAAATAATGTTGAATTTTTGCAATTTTATGCTATACTTTAAGGGGTTAATACTAAACACCGATTAAAAAAGAGATAAGATTTTAGAGTAGCTTTTGTGTTAGACGAGCACCATATCGCAGAAAGGCTGTCGCCTTTCGAGGATAGGGCACAAAGTATGACGCAAAATCTGCCTAAAAGATGTCCTTTTTTAATTGGTGTTTAGTATACAGTATAAATCTAATGTTTTGAGGTGCAAAAAATGCTTTTGGTGGCAGATGTTGGAAACACAAACACAAAAATCGGTATCTTCGACAAAGAAGAACTGAAGTTTAAGCTTGTATTTGCAACTGACCAAAGCAAAACTTCAGATGAAATTGCTGTTGAGTTATATACATTTTTTCAGATATATAACATTGATGCAAATAAAATTGATTCTTCAATCATAAGTTCTGTTGTTCCGAAAGTCACAAGACCGTTAAAAACGGCCGTTAAAACAGTTACAGGCACAAGAAGTCTTGTGGTAGGTCCGGGAATAAAAACAGGACTTGATATTAAAATCGACCACCCTGAAACCTTAGGTGCAGATATTGTTGCAGGAAGTGTAGCTTCCTGTAAAAAATACGGCTGTCCTAACATTACAATTTTTATGGGTACAGCTACCGCTGTTGTATTTAACGACGAAAACGGTGCTTACTGCGGCGGTGCAATAATGCCTGGCGTGAGTATTTCTCTTGATGCTTTAACGGCTCACGGTGCTTTGCTTTCATCTGTTGATTTGATTGCCCCCAAAAAGACTATCTGTACAAATACTGCCGACTGTATCCGTTCGGGGGTTGTGCTTGGCAACGCATTTATGCTTGACGGTATCATTGACAGTTTTTTTGAAGAAACAGGCAAAGAATGTGCGGTAATTTCCACAGGAGGATTATCCTCACAGATTATTAAAAACTGCAAGCATAAAATTATTAATGATGAAAATTTAATTCTTGACGGTTTAAGATTTATAAGTGAGCTTAATTCTTAATTTCATAAAAATTTAATATATTTGTCTATGGTATGCAATGGACTTTATGTCCTTTGTAAATAAATTTGCGTTTCACCCGAGAAAAACGGTCGGGGAAACAGCAGGAGGTTTTATTATGACAAAAACAAACAATTTCTCAAAGGTGCAGAAAATGGTACTGCTTGCCGTATTAGCTGCACTGACGCTGGTAATGGCGTTTACGCCGCTTGGATACCTCAGAATAGGTGTTTTATCTATTTCATTTATGTGTATCCCTATTGCAATCGGCGCAATTACCATTGGCCCCTCTGCAGGTCTTTTTCTTGGTACACTTTTTGGTATTACCAGCTTTGCTCAGTGCTTGGGTATGGATCCTTTCGGCACTGCAATGTTTACCCTTAATCCTTTCTTTACCTTTGTAATCTGTGTTGTTTCAAGAGCTTTGACCGGCTGGCTTACAGGACTTATCTCAACTGCCCTTTATAAAGTTTTCAACAATAAAAGAGCCGGCAAATATTACTTAAACGACATTATCGCAATTATTCTATGCCCTGCAATGAACACTTTATTCTTCCTTGGATTTATGGCAATTTTCTTCGGCGGTACAGAAGTTGCAGGGCTTAATGTAATTACAATGGTTGTAATTCCGGCACTTTCAATTAACTGCATTGTTGAAATTATTGCTTGTACAATTATCGGTTCTGCAATAAGTATTGCTGTTAAGAAAATAATTAAATAATATTAGGGGCTGTCTCAAAACAAAAAAATGAAGCATAATGTTTCTTTAACATTGTAGGGGCGAACCCTTGCGGTCGCCCGTAAATAAAAAATTTATAATGCATTTTTCGGACAACCGCAAGGGTTGTCCCTACAATTATGCAGAAATGTCTTATTTAAATGCAAGAGGGTTATCTCAAAACAAAAAATTAACGTTTTGAGACAGCCCTTATTTTTAAAAACACGGTGGTATTATGAACGAAAAGGTATTTGAAATATTACAAAACTCAAACGATTACATTTCAGGTCAGGAAATATCAAAAAAGCTGAATGTTTCCCGTCAGGCTGTATGGAAAGCTATAAACGCTCTTAAGGAGCAGGGTTTTACTATTGATTCCGTAACAAACAAGGGTTACAAAATTATTGATTATCCCAAAGCCTTAAACAAACAGGTACTTGATAATATTTTAGAAACGAAGTTTATCGGAAAAAATATGATTGTTCTCCAAACCACCGGCTCTACTAACGATTATCTAAAAACTCTGAGTCATAAAGGCTGTGAGAACGGAACTGTTGCAGCGGCAAGGGAGCAAACCTCCGGAAAAGGCAGACTGGGCAGGAAATGGGTATCTGAAAAAGATGAAAATATTTATTTTTCCGTTTTATTAAGGCCTCAGCTTTCCCCAATGGAAGTATCGGGAATTACTCCTGTTGCAGGATTAGCCGTCTGCAAAGCAATCAGGGAATTTTGCAATATTGACTGCAAAATAAAATGGCCCAATGATGTTATTGTGAATAACAAAAAGCTTGTGGGAATTTTAACGGAAATGAGCGCTGAATTTGACGCCGTTGAATTTATAGTAATAGGAATCGGTATAAACATAGACCAAACAGACTTTCCCGAAGAAGTAAAAAGCAAGGCAACCTCTTTATTTCTTGAAACAGGTAACAAACCTGACAAAAACAAATTTCTGGCACTTGTTTTAAAACACCTTGAAGACGAGCTTACTAAAAGCAATTATAAAATAAACGAAACAAACCTTGAAGACTACAAAAATCTTTGTGCAACAATAGGCAGAAAGGTCACCTGCTGTAAAGGCAACAGCAGAATACAGGGAACTGCTGTAAATGTAAACACAAAAGGTGAGCTGGAGGTCAAAACAGAAGATAACTCTGTTATAACGGTAAATTCGGGCGAGGTTATAATTCAGGGAATTTATTAAGGATTTATATTTGTTTGCGGGGACGTTTTATTTTACCGTATCTGCTGTTTTTTACCTATAAAGCCCCATAAAATAATATTTATTGCTTATTATACAAAAATTATATCTATTTTATAGAAACATTGCCCATAGAGTTTTAAATGTATAAGTGATAAAATATATATGTATAATTCCACAAGAAGGTGATTTTTTTGAAATTAACGAAAATCTTTTCTGTGATACTTGCAATAATTATGTTGCTGAGCACCTGTATAATTGCAAATGCCGCAGAAACAAAAGAAATAACAACCGGCGCTATTACAAACGCCACACTGCCTACTCTGTATGCTCACGGCGTTAAAGGCAACAGTGATGAAACAGAAGCATGGCAGAAAATGCAATGGAACGATAACAAAAGCTGCAATTATTTCTATCTGCCATCAGGTGCAGATGATGAAACAGTTGAAATTTACAACAACCGTACATCTGACATAACCATTGACAGCACAAAAGTTCCCGCAAACTCAGCTATATTATTCAGTTATAGCACAGATAAAACTTATCAGGTAAATATAGACGGAAAAATAAGCACATTAAAATTTATGAAGTCTACTGCCGAGGCCGCTGTTTACATTAACAATTCAAGTGCAGGAAAAGGAAAAGGTCTTTGGCAATATCTTACTGAAAATAAATCAAACGAAGCTAAAGCAACAGGTGCAATCGTAGACAAAGACGGCACCGTTGACAACACGTCTATTAAAAAGATAAAGGGCAGAGGCAACACAACATGGTATGCAGACAAAAAGCCCTTTAACATTACATATGACGAAAAAGTTTCCATTGACGGAATGGAAAAAGGTAAAAAGTATTCCTTCCTTGCAAACTTCCAGGACGCATCTCTTTCAAGAAACAGATTCTTATACGACCTTTCAGACGAGGTAGGTATGCCTTATGCATCTGACTCACGCTATGTTGATTTTTATGTAGACGGTGAATACAAAGGCTCATATCAGGCGGCACAGAAGGTAGATACAGGATCTGGAAATCTACTTGGAAAAATTGATGAAGAACAAAGCTACTTAAACGAGGACGGCACACTGGCAAAGGACTTTGCTTTTGTTTGTGAAATTGACGCAAGCGCAGGCGATGACGACTATACCTTCCGCTCAGAGACAGGAAACACAATCACATTGAAGGTTCCCGAATTATCTCAGGGCGACAAGTATTATAACGAGGTTCTCAACCATGCTCGTGAGAAATTTGACGCTATGTTTTTTGCAGTAGAAGATAATGCAGAAAACCTTGATGAACTTATTGATGTTGAATCATTAGCAAAGCTTTACTTAATAAACGAATTAGGCAAAAACTGGGATTCAGGGGCATCAAGCACATTCTTTACGTATAAACAGGACGATGACGGTAACTGGAAATTCTTTGCATCCCCTGTATGGGATTACGATAACTCCTTAGGTAACGCAACAGGCGTTCAGGACGATTTACGTCGTATGGGCGTTAGAGATTATACATCACCTACCGGCTGGTGGTGTGAATATAAGGGCAAAGCATCCCACGCTGATAACATTCTGTCCTATGCTGCAAAAAACCCTCAGGTTCTTACTGCCGCTAAGAAGGTCTGGACATTGGACTTTGTTCCTGCACTTAAAAAATTTGCAAGCACAGGCGTTGATGAAGGAGAGCTGTACTCAGCTGATGTTTATTATAACTATATAAGCGGTTCAGCAGATATGAACTATACACTGGGCTGGCGTTTAAATACAGGCGGCTGGATTTGCGACCATTCATCCCTGAAATTATGTACATATGATTATAAAACATGTACATATTCTCAGGCAACAACTGCAACAAAATATGATATAAACACCTTTAAAGGTGAATATGATTATACGGTTGACTGGATGATGAGCCGTGCGGCATGGTTGAGTTCTCATTTATATGACCCCTCATATATACCTTCTGTACCAGAAGAAGTCTTAGTTGGCGATGTAGATTTTGACGGCGATATAAATGTTAAAGATGCTACATTAATTCAACTATATATAGCTAATCTCAGTACTTTGAGTAATAAGGCAATAGAAGCTTCCGATGTTGACAACAGCCTTTCTGTAGATATAAAGGATGCAACATATATTCAATTGTATTGTGCAAATATAAATGCCGAAGGCAGTCTTGTAGGTACCACCAAAATACTTGCAGAAGCTTCGGAATAATAATACTAAACACCAATTAAAAACCGCAGGACTTAGCGTTCTGCGGTTTTATTTTGAGGTAATTTTTATGTAATTTTATTTTTTATAATATAAAAATATTATATTTCCTTACTGTCTCTACCTGCTCTTTTGATTTAACAATACCCTTTCCTTTCCAAGTTCCTCTTTTCCAACGGATAAATACCACAATTCCTCTTACAATTTCGTCACACGCCATTGCAATCCATATGCCTACCCTGTATCCTACAAGAATCTATGTTACCATAGCCATAGATATGGAATACATATACACAAAGTTGCATAATATATTTGCATGCAAGTCTTGCAACAGATTTTTGCATTACGATGTCTGTGGTTTCAATATTTTTTGCTTCAGACAAATTAATTCAATCCTTTCATTGACACTTTGCTTCTACAAGACTATAATTTACTATACACTTATATTATAAATATTTCAACTGCAAATTTATACTTTTCAAAGGAGAACAAATAATGAATATATGCGTTTACGGTGCATCAAGCGAGCAAATAGACAGAGATTTTATAGCCACCTGCGAGCATTTCGGAAGTGTATTAACTAAGTCAGGATACGGTATTATTTTCGGAGCAGGAAAATACGGTTTAATGGGAGCAGTTGCAAGAGGTGCAACAAAGGCAGGCAGTACAAGCTTGATCGGGGTTGTACCTGAATTTTTCAAATCAAGAGATGTTCTTTACGATAAATGTACAGATCTGGTTTTTACAAAAACAATGCGTGAAAGAAAAAAATATATGGAGGATAACTCGATTGCATTTGTTATGCTTCCGGGCAGTATCGGAACCTTTGATGAATTTTTCGAAATCCTCACCTTAAAACAGTTGGGACAGCACAATAAGCCCATAGTAGTTTATAATATAAACAACTACTTTGACCCGCTTCTTAATATGATTAAGGCTTGTATTGATAAAAAGTTTTTAACAGATGACTGCTACAATCTTTTTTCTGTTTGCGATACTGCAACGGCTGTTGTCAACGCAATTGAAAACGACACCTCTGTTTTATACGATAAATACGATACATTAGATAAGGAAGAATAATATGAGTCAAAAAACAAACTGTGAGTTCTGCTCTCATTACGCTTATGATGATGAGTACGATTGCTATTACTGCCAAATAAATCTTGACGAAGATGAAATGGAAAGATTTATGAGACAAAGCGTCGAAAGCTGTCATTATTTTCAGCTTTACGATGAGTACAAAATTGTTGAGAAGCAAAACTAAAAATTTCTGTAAAAAAGGGGCTGTATCAAAACAAATTAAAGTTTTGATACAGCCCCACCTTTTTATAAAAACAGTTTAAATATTTTTAGCTGATTGGTTTCTTTATCTGCAATACCTAAGCCTAAAAAATGCTTTTCTTTATCCTTTACCCGATAAATTTGCTTATCTTCACATCCTCTTGATAAATATGTTCTTGAAATATCAAGAGCGCCTCCGTTGGAAAAACGCCTTGCCTGATTATCGCTTATAACTACATATTGATAGCTTGAAAACAGGCTTTCTGTTGACATTAGCTTATCTTCAAGCTCACCGTTTTCTGCAAAGGTTCTAATTTCATCAAGGGTAAATGACTTATCTATTGAATACCCACAGGCGTTTACCCTTTCAAGACTGTTCATTACCGCTCCGCAGGAAAGTTTTCTGCCTATATCGTCTATTAATGTTCTTATATATGTACCCTTTGAGCATTTGACCTTAATAAAGCCTGTTTGCTCCTGTTTATTAAAAGACACAAGTTCTAAACTGTATATAGTGACCTTTCTGGGTTCTCTTTCAATTTCAATGCCTTGTCTTGCTAAATCGTAAAGTCTTTTGCCGTCTTTCTGAATTGCAGAAAACATAGGCGGTATCTGACTTATTTCTCCCGTAAATTCAGGGAGAACATTTAAAATACCCTGCTTTGTTAAAACACCTTGATTTAAAAAATCGGGTGCTTTTGTTTTATGGGTCTCTCCCCATATATCAAGAGTGTTGCTTATATAGCCTAACTTAAATCCGGCAAGATACTCTTTATCGTGGTTTTCTATTATATCCTGTGCTTTTGTTGCGTTGCCAAGCAAAAGGGGCAAAACACCTGTTGCGTTTGGGTCAAGTGTTCCTGTATGTCCGATTTTCCTCTGACCGCTTAATTTTCTTACCACTGCAACAACATCAAAAGAGGTAAATTCAGCAGGTTTATTTATTACAAGTACGCCGTTCATATAAATTCCTCTGCGGCTTTAATCAGCTTTGATTTTACGGTTTCGTAATCTCCGTTTATTTTACAACCCGATGCCGCAATATGTCCGCCGCCGCCGAACTTAGCACAAAATTCGCTTGCGTTTATACACTCGTTTGTTCTTACGGAAACTTTATAGGAATTTTTCTCTCTTTCTTTCATTGTAATTCCCAAAAGAACTCCCTCAATAAGTCTGGGAATATTTTCTATTCCCTCTATTTCATCACCGCTGATATTCAATTTTTCAAGCATATCAAGGGAAATACACATTATTGCACCCTTACCGTCTGCAAAGTATTCCATTGTATCGTAAAGATTTTTTTCAAGTTCTACTCTTGCTTTAGATTTTGTATCAAACATATTCTTGTTGATAATCTCAAAATCACAGCCTGCTTCCATTAAATCTGCGGCAATTCTATGGGTCTGTGCCGTTGTATTTGAAAAACGGAAACATCCTGTATCAGTAGAAATACCCGTATAAAGGCAATTCGCAATTTCTTTGGTTATTTTAACGCCAAGCTCAATAATAATCTCATAAATAATCTCACAGGCTGCCGCCGCATCTGCAACTACATATTTATCCTTAATTTCAATTGAATTTGAGCCGTGGTGGTCAATGCATAAATCTATAATTTTTGCATATTTTTCCGCATTTGAGCCTAAAAGCGACAATGCGGCAATATCTACGCTTACAACAAATTCACCCTGAAAATCCTGCTCTTTAACACCCTTTGTAAGAAACTTAAACTTTTGGGGCATTTTTTCAACGATAACCCTTGCGTTTTTGCCCATACTCTGCAAGGCAAGACAAAGAGCATAACCACAGCCTAAGGTATCTCCGTCAGGGGATGCGTGGGTTAAAATTTCTATATTATTTTTACTTTTTAAAATTTCGCAAACATCTTTTACAGTCATTTCATTCCTCATCGCTTTGCTCATCGTCTTTAATATCAAGATCATTTAATATTTTTGAAATATTTGCACTGTATTCAATAGAATCGGTAGCATTAAAAATAAGCTCGGGAGTATGTCTTATTTTAAGTCTTGCACCAAGCTCTCTTCTTATAAAGCCCGAAGCGGACTTTAACCCCTTAACAGCCTCTTTTGCTCTATCCATACCCTCAATTGCACTTATATATACTGTGCAGTATGAAAGGTCGTTAGTTACTTCAACTCTAATAATTGAAACAAAAGCCTCAGCTACTCTGGGGTCTTTTAATTCTCTGAAAATAGCCGTAAGTTCTCTTTTAATATCTTCTGTTATTCTTTCTATTCTATGTCCTGCCATAATATCATTCCTTTTAGGTTTTATACAAAAATTCTTCCCTAAATCATTATTATTATAAATAAAGCTTTTCTAAATAATTGTAGGGGCTGATGTTTTCATCAGCCCTTTTATGAAACCTTTTTGGGACGATATAGGCATCGTCCCCTACAAACTTTAAGAAATGTTCTGCTTTACCATTTCGCGTTGAGACATTCCTGAATTTTTATATTTTTTAATCACGATACTCCTCGATTGTATAACACTCGAGAATATCGCCCTCTTTAATATCGTTGAACTTTTCAAGTCCTATACCGCATTCGTAGCCCTCTGAAACTTCTTTTACGGAATCCTTGAAACGCTGTAATGAAGCGATCGTATCGTCAGCAACAATAATACCGTCACGAACAACTCTGACTTTTTCGTTTCTCTGAATCTTACCGCTTTTAACATAAGATCCTGCAATAAAACCGATACTCTTGATTTTGATAACATTTCGAACCTCTGCACTTCCCAGAACAACCTCTCTTGTTTTAGGAGCAAGCATACCTTTCATAGCGGCTTCTATTTCTTCTATACAGTCATAAATTACTCTGTAAAGGCGCATATCAACGCCGTCACGCTCTGCATTTGCCTGAGCGATAGAATCGGGGCGAACATTAAAGCCTACGATAATTGCATTTGACGCATTAGCCAGCATAACGTCAGATTCATTAACAGCACCTACACCGCCGTGAATAACATTAACTCTTACTTCCTCATTGGAGAGTTTTTCAAGTGACTGTCTAACAGCCTCAACAGAACCCTGAACGTCTGCTTTAACAATAATTTTAAGCTCTGCGATATCTCCAAGCTTCATCTGGTCGAACAAGTTATCAAGAGTAACCTTTGTCTGAGCATTGAACATTTCTTCTTTCTGAGCCGTTTTTCTCTGGTCAACAAGCTCTCTTGCAAGTCTCTCATCAGAAACTGCGTTAAATGTATCACCGCCTGAGGGAACTTCATCAAGACCTGTAATCTCAACAGGAACAGACGGACCTGCTGATTTAACATTTTCGCCCTTATCGTTTGTCATAGCACGAACACGACCTACGCAAGTACCTGCAACAATAATATCGCCAACATTAAGTGTACCGTTCTGAACAAGCACGGTTGCAATAGGACCTCTGCCCTTATCAAGTCTTGCCTCAATAACAGAACCTTTAGCGGCTCTGTCGGGGTTAGCTTTAAGCTCTTTCATATCTGCAACAAGAGTTACCATTTCAAGCAAGTCCTGTAAGCCCTCTTTTGTTTTTGCAGAAACAGGAATACACGGTGTGTCTCCGCCCCATTCCTCTGGAACAAGCTCATATTCCATAAGCTGTTGTTTAACTCTTTCAGGGTTTGCGCCGTCTTTATCCATTTTATTAATAGCAACAACAACAGATACTCCTGCTGCTTTTGCGTGGTTGATAGCTTCAATTGTCTGAGGCATAATACCGTCGTCTGCGGCAACAACAAGAATTGCTATATCTGTTACCTGCGCACCTCTTGCACGCATTGTTGTAAATGCTTCGTGACCGGGAGTATCAAGGAATGTAATCGGTCTGTCGTTTACCGTTACTCTGTAAGCGCCGATATGCTGTGTAATACCGCCTGCCTCTTGTTCTGTAACATTTGCATGACGGATAGCGTCAAGAATTGAAGTTTTACCGTGGTCAACGTGACCCATAACTACAACTACAGGCGCTCTGTCAAGAAGATTTGCATCGTCGTCTTCACTGTCGTCAATGATTCTTTCCTCAATTGTTATAACAACCTCTTTTTCAACCTTTGCATGGAATTCCATTGCAATAAGTGAAGCTGTATCAAAGTCAATTGTATCGTTCTGAGTAATCATTGTACCCATTAAAAACGCCTTTTTAATTACCTCAGCAACAGTTGCTTTAAGACGTAATGCAAGCTCGGAAACAACAATTTCATCGGGAATTAAAACTGTAATTGGCTTTGTCTTACGCTGGAGCGCAATTCTCTTGAGTCTTTCCTGTTCTGTTTCCTTTCTGCCCTTTTGCTTACCCTTCTGACGCTGTGAACGGTTTGCAAACTTCTGCTTTTTAACAGTATTATCCGTACGCATTTTCTCAGAAGCAAGATTATCGTACTTCTCGTTATATTTTTCAACGTCTACGTTTGATGCACGAGTATCTATTACTACTCTTCTTCTTTTTTCTATTTTTTCTTCATCTGCTGGCTGGTCAGAAACAGTTTCTCTTTTAACATTGTTTGTATCTCTTTTGAATCTTTGCGGTTTTTCCTCAATGTTCTTATCTTTTTTCTGTTTCTGCTGTGGCTTCTCCTGCTTTTCTTTTTTATTATTATCAGCCTTTTCAGCAGATTTATTTGCTTTTTCCTCTTTAACCTGCTGTTCTGCCTTTTCTGCTTTTTCTTCTTTCTCGTCTATTGCTTTATTTCTTGCTGCAAAGTAAGCATCAAGGCTCTCCACTTCGTTTGTCTTTGTAAAGTGAGCAAAAAGAACGTCCATATCTGTATCCTCTAAAGCTGCTGCCGTCTTTTTTGCTACACCTGTGTATTTTTCCAATATATCTGTTATATCCTTTGGTTTAACACCAAAATCTGTTGCTGCATCTTTTACTTTATATTTTAATTTCATATACAAGCCTCCTGTTGGTTTTCTTCTGAAATAAGCGTTTCAAGCTTATTTGCAAATCCACCGTCATTTATTGAAATAACCGCACAAAATTTTCCCAGTGCGGCACTCAGCTCATCCTTTGTTCTGTTAAGAGCAAGCGCCTTTACATTATTTTTATGGGAATTTATCAGTATTTTTTTTGCTGTGTTTTCAGACAAGTCTTTTGCCATTATAACAAGCTTTGCCTTTTGTTTGGTAACCATGTCTATAACGGCGTCGTTACCAATAGTAACTTTTCCTGCTCTTCTGCACAACCCCAGTAGGGAAAGTATTTTATCATTCATTTTCCCTCATCTCCTGTTGCATTGCAGTATAGATTTCTTCGGGAATTTTACAGCTAAAAGCCCTTTCGAACCTTTTTGCCTTTATGGCTTTTTCAAGGCAATCTGTACTTTTGCAGACATATGCACCCCTGCCGGGCTTTTTGCCTGTTAAATCAAGAGAAACCTCGCCGGCACAAACAAACTCGCCCTGTTCGTCTTTTACATCAGGCGCCTTTACAACTCTTACAAGCTCATATTTGGGCTTCATTTCTCCGCATCCGGTGCATTTTCTCAAGGGTATTTTCTTTTGCTTCATAAAATTCCCTCTCTTTATGAAAATATATTATTCTTCCTTTGAAGCTTGGTCTGCTTCTTCTGATATGTTTTTTATACGGTTTACTCAGTATCTTCCTCAATCAGATTGTCGTCGTCATCATCTTCGCCGTAAAATCCGCTTTGGGGACGAATGTCTATTTTCCAGCCTGTAAGTCTTGCTGCAAGGCGGGCATTCTGACCTTTGTTTCCGATTGCAAGTGAAAGCTGACCGTCAGGAACGGTAACCTTACATTCCTTTGAACCGTCTTCTGCAATCTTAACAGAATTAACTGTTGCAGGTGAAAGTGCGGCTGAAATATATTCTACAGGGTCATCGCTGTATTCAATAATATCAATTTTCTCTCCGCCCAGTTCACCAACAATTAAGTTTACTCTGGCACCTCTTGTACCAATACAGGCACCAACTGCATCAATCTCAGGATCCTTTGATACAACTGCCATCTTTGTACGGGAGCCTGCTTCTCTTGAAATTGATTTGATTTCAACAATACCGTCGAAAATTTCGGGAACTTCCTGCTCAAACAAACGCTTAACAAGCTCGGGATGACTTCTTGAAATAATAGCGTGAGGTCCTTTTCCGCTGTCCTTTATATCTGCAATATAAACCTTGATGTGGTCGCCTTCTTTGAATACCTCTTCGCCTATCTGCTCGTTTCTAGGCAATGTAACCTGAGCTTTTCCGATTGTGATTGAAGCCGCTCCTGTTTTGGGGTCTATTCTGTCAACAACAGCTGTTACAAGCTCTCCCAGCTTACTCTGGAATTCCTGTAGCATTTGTCCTTTTTCTCCGTCTCTTATTCCCTGACGGATAACATTTCTTGCAGTCTGAATTGCGATTCTGCCCAGCTCATTGGGATCAAGAGGAATCTCAATTTCTTCATCTACTTTAGCTTTTTTGCTTATCTTTAAAGCATCTTCAAGTGAGATTTCAAAGTTTTTGTCCTCTACTTCTTCCCTTACTGTTTTGACAATCTTTACTGCAAATTTGTTTTTCTCTCTGTCAATATTGAAAACTACATTATCGTTTCCGCCGTAGTTGTTTTTGCACGCAACTACTATTGCTCTTTCAATCTGTGTGAACATATAATCTGCAGAGATTCCTTTTTCCTTTTCAAATAACTCCAGTGCCTCAAATAATTCCTTAGTGTTCATTTTCCAAATCATCCTTTCCTTTTATTAAATATCAAGATCGTCTAATTTTATCCAAACAGCGTCTTTTTTATTTATTGTAACTTGATTTTCTCCGCTGTGATCTTCAATTGTTATTTCGCCTTTGTTATAATCCTTTAATACTCCGTTAAACTCTTTGCCTATGCCCTCAATGGGTCTTATCATTTTAACCATAACATCACTGTTTATAAATTGCATAAAATGTTCTTCCCTGATTAGCTCTCTTTCTATTCCCGGAGAGCAAACCTCAAGGCAGTAGCTTTGCTCTATGGGATTAAGCTCATCAAGAGGCTGGTCAATAGCACGGGATACCTTTTCGCAGTCTTCAATATTTATACCCTCAGGCTTATCAATGAAAACTCGTAAATACCACTGGGCACCCTCTTTAACATATCGGACATCCCACAGTTGTAATCCGAAATCATTTACCATCGGCTCAATTAAAGACCATACCGCTTCTACGGTAGCACCGCCTTTTTTGTTAGCCATACAATAACCTCCGTACAAATACAAAGGAGCGGGTTTGTTGCCCACTCCTTTACTTTGAATATTCATCTTTAAAGATTATAGCACCCTGATTTCCATATTGCAAGCATTTTTTTGGATTTTTCTGTAATTTATAAGTTTCTGAGCTATTTTTTGAAAAAATTTCAAGGTTTTATAATAAATACAATAAAATTTATTTTAACTTCCAATAAAAAAGTTATTGAAATTTAAAAATATATATGATATTATATCTTACGGACATAAAATTGCTGGTATAGCTCAGTAGGTAGAGCGCATCCTTGGTAAGGATGAGGTCACCGGTTCAAATCCGGTTATCAGCTCCATTAAACAACCCGCACTTAAAGCATATTATGCTATGAGTGCGGGTTTTGTTTTTTTAATATTTTTATATTGTACCCTTTGTTGAAAGTACATCTGTAATGCGGGGATCAATAGTTGTCGCCATATCTAATGCTTTTGCAAATGCCTTAAATGAGGCTTCTGCAATGTGGTGGTCGTTATCTCCCGAAAGCTGTTTAAAATGCAGGTTCATCATTCCCGTATAAGAAATGGCATAGAAAAATTCTTTAACCATATTTGTGTTCATATCGCCCATTTTATAAAATGTAAATGATAAATCTGACGAATAGTACGGACGGCCCGATAAATCTATTGCACAAAGCACCAAGGTTTCATCCATAGGCAAAATACAGCTTCCGTATCTTTTAATTCCCTTTTTATCGCCTACTGCCTTTAAAATTGCCTCGCCTAAGGCAATTCCCGTATCTTCAATAGTATGGTGATCGTCAACATTAAGGTCACCCTTAACCTTAATACTTAAATCAAAAAGACCGTGCTTTGCAAAGCCTTCAAGCATATGGTCAAAAAATCCAACGCCTGTATCGGCAGTACACTTTCCGCTTCCGTCAAGGTTAAGCTCTATTAAAATATCTGTTTCTTTTGTTGTTCTTGTTACCTGTGCTTTTCTTTCTGCCATAATATCACCTCAAGTTCAATTTATCGGAACAAATTCAGGTTTTCTGTTTTCAAAAACAGTATAGTATTTAAAACCGGAATTTACAAGTACTTTATAAATTCTGTCAAAGCCTGATGCTAAATCATCAGCTTTATGTGCGTCCGATCCTACGGTTATAATTTCTCCGCCTAATTCTTTATATCTCTTAACAGCCTCGGGAACAGGGTTGGGGTTATTAAGACCGTAACGGTAAGCCGCTGAGTTTATCTCTATTCCCTTACCTTTTGCTATAAGCTGTTTTAAAATTTCATCAATATAATCGGCAAATTCCTTATAGGAATAGTTTTTATCTTTATTTTCACTATACCTGACAACGTAATCAAGATGTCCGTAAACATCAAAATTATCATAAATCTTTAAGTTTTCAAGTATAGATTTAAAATACTCTTCAAAGGCCTCTTTATCTGTTCTTCCCTGAAAATACTCAGGATAATAGGGGTCTTGTCTGTTTACAAGATGAGATGAGCCGATAACAAAATCATAAGGATTTGCATTTACAAAGCTGTTAAGTCTATCTGCAAGATAAGGTTCAATTCCTGTTTCAACACCTATTAAAATTTTAATTTTATCCTTATATTTTTCTTTAAGCTCTGAAAGGCATTTAAAATATTCAGGAGCATTTAAATTAAAATCTATATTGTCGTAAATAAAATCAAAATCCTGATGGTCTGTAAAACAAATACTTTTAAGACCCAGTTGTATCGCTCTTTTTACTGTATTTTCGGGATTTTCTTCGCTGTCGCCTGAAAATCTTGTATGAATGTGAAAATCGGATAAAATACTCATTTATACCGCCTTAATAAACTATTATAATGCTTTATTAATTTTCCTCTTCAAATCTGACTGTTATTGCGTTTGCATGAGCGGTTAATTGCTCTGCCTTTGCAAATTTTTCAACATCTTTATAAACAGGCTTTAAAGCCTCTTTTGAGTAATAAATAATGCTTGATTTTTTAATAAAATCGTCAACGCTTAAAGGTGAGAAAAATTTTGCTGTTCCGTTTGTGGGAAGAACATGGTTAGGACCTGCAAAATAATCCCCCAATGATTCACAGCTATTTTCACCGATAAAGATTGCACCTGCGTTGCGGATTTTTGTCATAACGAAAAACGGGTCTTTTGTTACAATTTCAAGGTGTTCAGAAGCGATTGCGTTGGCTGTTTCAACAGCTTCGTCTAAATCCTCTGCAATTAAAATATATCCGAAGTTTTCAAGAGATTTTTCAATAATTTCTTTTCTTGAAAGCTCATTTGTAAAGTTTTCTACCTCTATGCTTACTTTTTCTGCTAAAGCTTCGCTTGTAGTAATTAAAATTGCAGAGGCAAGCTCGTCATGCTCTGCTTGAGAAAGCAAGTCTGCCGCAACATAGCGTGGATTTGCGGTTTCATCTGCAATAATTAAAATTTCGCTTGGACCTGCAACAGAATCAATATTTACATGACCGTAAACCGCCCTTTTAGCAAGGGCAACATAAATATTGCCGGGGCCAACAATTTTATCTACCTTTGGAATGGATTCTGTACCGTAAGCCAAAGCACCTATTGCCTGTGCGCCGCCCACCTTATAAATTTCATCTGCTCCTGCTTCGTTAGCGGCAACAAGTACAGCAGGAACGATTTTACCCTCGCTGTTGCAGGGAGTTGTCATTATAATTTTATCTACTCCTGCCACCTTTGCCGGCATAATATTCATTAAAACAGATGAGGGATAAGCCGCTTTACCGCCGGGAACATAAACGCCTACTTTTTCAAGAGGAGTTACCTTTTGTCCCAGCATTATACCGTTTTCTTTACTGTCAAACCAGCTGTTCTGGAGCTGTCTTTGATGATAAGAGCGGATATTCTCCTTAGACTTTCTGATAATATTAAGCAATTCCTCGCCTACTTCATCATAGGCTTGCTTAATTTCTTCTTCTGTTACCTTTATGTTCGTTTCGTTTAAATCAAACTTATCAAACTTTTTTGTAAATTCAAAAAGAGCCTTGTCCCCCTGCTCCTTAACCTGAGCAAGAATATCGATAACGGTTTTTTCATATTCACCGTAGCTGTTTGGGCTTCTTTTTAACATTCCTTCAAGTATATTGGAAATGGATTCCTTTGTTAATTTAACTGTTCTCATTTTTTCTCCTTTCAGCACTTATCAGAGAGATAATCTTTCAGAAAATCAATCAGCGCTTTCATTTCTTCATCTGTACCTATTGTTATTCTCAGATAATTATCAATTCTGGGCATATTAAAATATCTTACAAAAATATGTTTTTCTTTTAATGCTTCAAAAATATCTTTTGCCTTAACTGTTTTATGTTTTGCAAAAATAAAGTTGCTTTTTGAATCGTTAAATTCAAAGCCTAAATTATGCAAATCTTTTTTTGCATTTTCTCTTGTAATTATGATTTTATTAACAGTATCCTTAAAATACTTATCATCTTTAACTGCTGCTGCCGCCGCATTTATTGAAAGCGAATTAAGAGTATAGGAATTATAAGAATTTTTAACTGCATTCATAACAGAAATAAGCTGTTTATTTGCAACGGCAAAGCCTACTCTTAACCCTGCAAGGGAGCGGGATTTTGAAAAGGTCTGCACAACTACTAAATTTTCATATTTATTAACAAGACTTAATGCAGTTGTTCCGCCGAAATCAATATACGCTTCATCAACAATTACAACGCTGTTTTGGTTGTGTTTTATAATTTCCTCAATTTCAGATAGCGGAAGCTCTACTCCTGTTGGAGCATTTGGGTTTGGAAAAACAATTCCGCCGTTTTCTTTATAATAATCTTCTTTTACAATTTCAAAGTTATCATTCAATTTTGGAGTTTCATATTTAATATTAAAAAGATTTGCCCATACGGGATAAAATGAATATGAAATATCGGGAAAAAGAATTGGCTTGCCTGAATTGAAAAATGACATAAAGCACATAGCAAGCACATCGTCAGAGCCTACTCCTACAAATATCTGCTCCTTTTCAAATCCGTAATGCTCTGCCAAAGTTTCTTTTAAAGCAGTTGCCTCAGGGTCGGGATACAGCTTTAAGTTATCCGCATCATAGCTTTCAAGCACCTTTTTAACCTCAGGTGAAGGAGGATATGGATTTTCGTTTGTATTTAATTTTATCCTGTCAGAATACTGAGGCTGTTCCCCCGGAACATAAGGCTCAATATTTCTGAAATTCTGATATAAGCTGTTCATTTTATTTACTCCAAAATCTAAGGCTTAAAAACTTACCTTTACCCAAATTATAGAATTACATATATTATACTATATCACCTTTTGTTGTAAATTTCCAGTATTCTTTAGCTATATTTTCCCGATTATAAAAAATATCCCGAAAAAGTTACTCTTTTTCGGGATAAATATTATATTATTCAAACCAAATATCAATTCTTCCGTTGCTTGTTTCTACATTAAGCTGTTTATTGCCTCCCTGTAAATTTTCAGGAAGATTGTTGCTTGCATTACTTGTATGAGAGACAATTGAATAATCTGCCATTGAGCCTGTAACCGTTCCTGTAATGCCGGCGTTTGAGGTTTTTAAGGTTATGCTTTTTTCTGTAGCGATTTTTTCTGTTTCTATACTGCCGTTACTTGTTTGTACAAAAATATCATTTTCTGTTTTTATATCGGAAAGCTTTATTCTGCCG
>JAFLSJ010000013.1 GCA_022511005.1 Ruminococcus sp. | reverse complement strand
CGAAAGGCGTCAGCCTTTCTGCGGTATGGCACTCGTCTGACACAAAATCTGCTCTAAAATTTTATCTCATTTTCAATTGAAGTTTAGTATTAAATCATATTAGTGATGCAGTATTTTTGTCTGAACTCTTTTTCTTTAAACCGATTTTTTTAGTGGGACTATCACTTTTTCTGATGATTTCAGGTTCAGCACCATTGTTAATTACATCGCCTTTGATAATAATTTTTTTAATTGTCGAATCAGACGGAGTTTCAAACATTAAGTTGTTGAGGGTTTCTTCCAGAATACCCCTCAGACCTCTTGCACCGGTATGTTGTTCCTGAGCCTTTTTGGCAATTGCTTTAAGAGCAGATATATCAAACTCAAGTTCAACATTATCCAAAGCAAACAGTTTAGTGTATTGCTTAACAATTGAGTTTTTAGGAACAGTTAAAATCTGAATAAGTGCGTCAATGTCCAATCCTCTTAAAGCTGTTATAACAGGAAGTCTGCCAACAAGCTCCGGTATAATTCCGAATTTAACTAAATCATGAGCTATAACATCAGACATCCAGTTAGTTTCATCAAGCTTTTGCTTTTCCTTAACATCAGCTTCAAAGCCAAGCACTGATTTACCTTTACGCTTTTCAACTATTTTTTCAAGTCCGTCAAAAGCACCGCCGCAGATAAACAGAATATTTTTAGTGTCAATCTGTAAAAATTCCTGTTGAGGATGTTTTCTTCCACCTTGCGGAGGAACATTTGCAACAGTACCCTCTACAATTTTAAGAAGTGCCTGCTGTACGCCTTCACCGCTTACATCACGGGTAATGGAAGGATTTTCAGATTTTCTTGAAATCTTATCAATTTCATCAATGTAAATAATGCCTTTTTCTGCTTTTTTAATATCGAAATCTGCATTTTGTATCAGTTTAAGCAAAATATTTTCTACATCTTCTCCAACATAGCCTGCTTCGGTTAATGTTGTAGCATCTGCAATAGCAAAAGGAACATCAAGAGCCTTAGCCAAGGTTTGAGCCAAAAGAGTTTTACCTACACCTGTGGGACCAAGTAAAAGCACATTACTTTTGGCAAAATCAACATCGCTGTCATCATTAAATACTCTTTTATAATGGTTGTAAACAGCAACGCTGAGAGTTTTTTTAGCCTCATCCTGTCCTACAACATACTCATCTAAAATTTCTTTAATCTCACGAGGTTTTAAAAGAGAAGCAACATCATTTGAAACTTCATCTTTTTCTGAATAATTAAGTCCGTCAAAATCGTCAGTTTCATCAAGAATATTCATACAAAGCTCAACGCAGCGGTCGCAAATATAACCGTTTTGTCCTGCAATAAGCCTTCCTACAAGCTCCTGAGGTTTTCCGCAGAAAGAACAATATAAGTTATTATCCTTGCTTTTATTAGGCATATATTATACCTCTCTCTTATCTTTTATCTATTACTTTATCAATAAGGCCGTATTCCAATGCCTGTTGTGCAGTCATAAAGTTATCTCTGTTTGTGTCTCTTGCGATAACATCAACCGGCTGTCCGGTATTGGCTGCAAGAATTTCATTAAGACGCTGTTTTGTATTTAAAATATGTCTCGTATGAATTTCCATATCAGTTGCCTGTCCCTGAGCACCGCCGCTTGGCTGGTGAATCATAATATCACTGTTAGGAAGAGCATATCTCTTACCCTTTGTGCCGGCTGCAAGTAAAAATGCACCCATACTTGCTGCCATACCCATACAAATTGTTGATACATCGCATTTAATATAATTCATTGTATCAAAAATTGCAAAGCCGTCTGTTACTGAACCGCCGGGACTGTTAATATATAAGCTGATATCTTTTGTAGGATCCTGACCTTCAAGGTACAAAAGCTGTGCAACTACTACACTTGCACTTGCACTGTTTACTTCCTCATTAAGCATAATGATTCTGTCCTCTAAAAGTCTGGAATAAATATCATATGAGCGTTCGCCGCGATTGGTTTGCTCTACAACATAAGGTACTAATGCCATAGTAATCATATCCTTTCTAATTAATCATCGGCAAAAATTTAAAAGATATACAAAAATTATTTTGTTTTTGCGTTATCTCTAACAAACTTCATAGCCTTATCAACTTTAATGTCTTCTGCAAGACCATCTGCTGAAATAGCTTCTTTTACTTTTTCAACATCCATTTTATAAGCTTCTGCAAGTCTGTTATACTCTTCTTCAATATCTTTTTCGTCAGCTTCTAAGTTTTCATTTTTAGCAATTGCCTGAAGAGCAAGTCTTAATTTAACTCTCTTTTCAGCCTCAGGCTTATACATAGCTGAAACGCTTTCTGCGTTCATACCTGTATATTGAAGGTATGTATTCATATCCATACCCTGTGAACGTAAACGCATATCAAATTCTCTTATCATATCGTTTACCTGATTATTATACATAGCTTCAGGGATTTCACCTGTTGTATTTTCAATGATTTTGTCAATAAGCTGATTGTCAAAATCTCTGTCTGCCTCATTTTCAAGACGAGATTTAATCTGCTCTGAAAGCTCTTTCTTATATTCTTCAAGAGTTTCTTTTTCGCTGACATCTTTAACAAATTCGTCATCAACCTCAGGAAGCTCTTTTACTTTGATTTCGTGAAGCTTAATCTTAAATTCAGCGTCCTTGCCTTTAAGCTCTTCTGCCTGATAATCTTCAGGGAAAGTTACATTAATTGAGAATTCCTCATCTGTTTTATGACCAACGATTTGCTCTTCAAAACCCGGAATAAACTGACCGTCGCCTAATTTAAGATTATAGTTTTCAGCTTTTCCGCCTTCAAAGGCTTCGCCGTCTACAAAACCTTCAAAATCAATAACAGCAATATCGCCGTTTTCAGCAGCTCTGTCTTCAACAGTAATCATTCTGCTGTTTCTGTCTCTTACTTTTTCAATCTCTTCATTAATTAATTCGTCGGTTACTTCTGTAGATTTCTTTTCTACTTCAATTCCTTTATAATCAGTTACTTCAACTTCAGGCTCAACAATAATAACAGCCTTGAATGTAAAGCCGTCATCACTTGCTTCAATAGCTTCTAATGTGTCAACAGCAACAATTTTAACTTCTGCTTCCTTTGAAGCGTCTGCAAGAGCCTCAGGATAGCAATCCTGCATAGCATCATCATAAAATACTTCTTTGCCATACATTCTTTCAACTACCTGTTTTGGTGCTTTACCTTTTCTAAAGCCGGGAATGTTGATGTTTTTAACTTGCTTTTTATAAACTTTATTTACAGCATTTTTAAAAACTTCGCCGTCAACAGCTACCTCTAATTCAACTTTATTTGCCTCTTCTAATTTTTTTGATGATTTTAAACTCATTTAACTTTCCTCCGTTAATAGAAATCAATAAATTATATCATAAATATAACATATTTGCAATAGATAAACATTATTATCTCACAAGAAATGGCATAAAACCTAACTTATCACAGGATACTAAATGAAAATTAATACCTTTATAAATTCCCTCAACAGCATTTTTTGCATTTTTCGAGCCGTGAATATGCCCGTAATAGCAATTCTTAATATTATATTCATTTAGCATTTCAATTATTTCAGAACATTCCTGATTACCGTAAACAGGCGGATAATGTAAAAATACCGTAGGTGTTCCGCCCAGTTTGACTGCACAATCAAGTGATGTTTTAAGTCTGCCCAGTTCTCTGCCTAAAACCTTTACATCTTCATCGCTTTCAGACTCAATAAACCAACCTCTTGTACCGCAGATTGAAATGTTATCAACAAGATATGAATTATTAAATAAAACAGAAATAGTATCAAAATTATGCTCTTTTAGAAAATTATCAATTTTGCTTTTAGTTGCCCACCAGTAATCGTGATTTCCTTTACCAAAAATCTTTTTGCCGGGCAAATTATTTATAAATTCAAAATCATTGTAACATTCATCAATCTTCATCGCCCATGATATATCTCCGGGGATAACAACGGTATCATTATCTGTTATAAGCTTTTTCCAGTTACTTTCCAGTCTTTCGACATAGTTGTCCCAGCCTGAAAAAATATCCATTGGTTTATCGGTTCCTAATGATAAATGTAAGTCCGCTATTGCGTATAAAGACATTATTTTATCTCCAATGCATTAAGTACATAATCAGGCATTGAATCAACTTCTGTAGTATTATTAAATCTTACTTCTTTATCTTTCAAAGATGCAAGAGGAGAAGGAATTTTTGCATTTGTGATTTGATTTAACATATCCACCATTTCAAACTCGGTAGCAGGTAATTCTACATCCGGTTTAACTGCCTCTAAAACAGCCTTAGAGAACTTATAAGGACTTGCAGTAGACGCAATAATTACAGGTGTTTTATCGTTTGTTTTTGCTACATACTGGTCATATACATTCACGGCAACGGCTGTGTGTGTATCACAGAGATAGCCTTCCTGATCAAACATATTCTTAATAGTTTGCTTTGTATTATCATCATCACAGAAACCGCCGAAGAACAGACTGCTGATTGTATTTTTTACTTCATCGGTTACTTCATAGGTGCTTTCTGTTTTAAGCTTAGTCATCCAGTCTTTAGTAACAACATCATTGTTTCCTGATAATTTATAAAGCAATCTTTCAAGGTTACTTGAAACAAGAATATCCATTGAAGGAGAAATTGTTGTAAAGAACTTTCTGTTTTTATTATATACACCTGTATTGATAAAATCTGTAAGCACGTTATTTGAATTGGATGCACAGATGAATTTATTGATTGGAAGTCCCATACAGCTTGCATAATATGCGGCAAGAATATTACCGAAGTTGCCTGTTGGAACAACAACATTAATTTTATCGCCTAAAGCAATTTTACCGGCATTCACCATATCGCAGTAAGCAGAAATATAATATACAACCTGAGGTAAAAGTCTGCCCCAGTTAATTGAGTTTGCAGAGCTGAACAGCATATTATTTTCTGCAAGCTTAGCTGATATTTCAGGTGTTGTGAAAATTTTCTTAACGCCTGTCTGAGCGTCATCAAAGTTGCCTTTAATTGCACAAACATTAACATTATTACCTGCCTGAGTTGTCATCTGATGCTTTTGCATGGGGCTTACGCCGTCAACAGGATAGAATACAATAATTTTTGTATTATCAACATCTTTGAAGCCTTCAAGAGCCGCTTTGCCCGTATCTCCTGAAGTTGCAACAAGGATAACTGCATCTTTACCGTCATAGGTTTTCTTAAGTGATTTAGTAAGAAGATGAGGTAAAATCTGCAAGGCCATATCCTTAAATGCACAGGTTGGTCCGTGCCATAATTCAAGAATATTAACGTCATTTCCGTTATATTTCTTAGAGACGATAGGTGCAGGATTTTTGCTTTCAAATTTTTCTTCAGTATAAGCTTTATCTACGCAATCTGCAATTTCTTCAGCTGTAAAATCTGTTAAGTAATCTGCAAATACTTTCTTTGCTCTTCCCTGATAGTCAAGGGGTAAAAGTTCTTTAAAAGTATCAAGAGTATACTGAGGAAATTCCTGTGGTACGAAAAGACCTCCGTCAGGTGAAATTCCCTGGGCAATTGCCTGAGCAGATGATACAACTTCATTTGCATTTTCTGTACTGTTGTATAGCATAAAATCTTCCTTTCAAAGATATTCAATAATAAATTATTGTACAACATAATTTATAAATTGTCAAAGTTTTGACAAAAATTGAAAGCATTATAAAAAAACAGCTTATCAAGCAGAGTTTCACTGTAATTTTCTTTTAAAAAAAGTTCATAAATGTCGGATGTTGATTTTATATCTTTTATATCATTTGTTAAGTCACAGCCGTCAAAATCAGAACCTATTGAAACTGTGTTTTCTCCGCCTAAAGATAAAAAATGCTCTGTATGCTTCAAAATATCGTACATACAGGCTTCATTTTCATTATTATTTAAAAATTCCTTGTAGAAATTAATTCCTACAATGCCTCCCCTGTCTCTGATAATAGAAAACTGTTCATCAGTCAGGTTTCTTTTATGCTTAGTTATGGAATAGGAATTTGAATGAGTTGCTATAAAAGGCTTTTCTGTGACGGATGCAACATCATAAAAGGTGTTTTGGCTTGCGTGAGATACATCGATAACAATGCTGTTTTCTTCAAGCTTTTTTACGGCTTTAAAACCAAAATCAGTCAGACCTGTGTTTTTATCTGTTAATGCACCTGTTCCGATTTCATTGTCGCCGTTCCATGTTAAGGTTATCATTTTTACATTGCATTTTTTCAGTTTTTCAATATTTTCTAATTTTCCGTGTAACAGCTTTCCGTTTTCAACTGTTAGAAAACAGCATTTGTTGCAATTATTTATAGAGTTTTTAAGCTCGTTAAAATTATCAAGCAACTTGATTCCGTATTTTTTGCAATTATCTTTTAGTATTTTATATCCGTTATCAAAGAGAAAATCTGCATATTCATCTGTAACATCATCAGGTATCCAAACAGCAAAGCATTGTATCCATTTTTCTAAAAAATAAGCTTTACTTACGGATATATGACATTCCTCAGAGTTTAAGTCTTTATTTTCGGTTACTGCCTTATACAATGTGTCACAATGCAAGTCAAAAAGCTGCATAATCATCCTCCTGAATGAAAGCATTTTCAATATAATTGATTTTATAGCTTTTATTTTCCGAAATATATACTTCTGAAACATCAAATCTTGGCTGTAATTCGCACGGGTTATGCATCAAATAAAGAAAAGCAGTTTTTATAATTTTCTTTTGCTTTGATTTTGTAACTGCCTCTGCCGGAAAACCGAGAGAATTCAC
Source organism: Ruminococcus sp. (assembly GCA_022511005.1). Lineage (GTDB taxonomy): Bacteria > Bacillota > Clostridia > Oscillospirales > Acutalibacteraceae > Ruminococcoides. The sequence goes on along the minus strand of JAFLSJ010000013.1, from coordinate 24,875 downwards.
TCCCCTTGTTTTAACTTCAACAAAAATAATATTACTTTTATTGGCGGCAATTATGTCTATTTCACCAAGTTTGGTATTATAATTCCTCTCCAGAATTTTATATTTTTTCTTAACAAGAAATTTTTCAGTAATTTCTTCACCGAAATTACCTGTTAATTTTGTGTTTTTATTCATAATTATTTGTTTAAAATCTTAGTGAGAAAGCTCATTCTGTGAATTTCACAGGGTCCGTATTCTTTGATTTTTTCTGTGTGTAGTTTAGTTCCGTAGCCTTTATGTTTATCAAACATATATTCAGGATATTTTTCTGCATATTCATAACATAATCTGTCTCTTGAAACTTTTGCAAGAATTGATGCAGCGGCTATTGACATAGAATTTGCATCACCTTTTACAATACTTTCGCAGGGGATTTTTAAATCAGGCGTTTTATTGCCGTCTATAATTGCATAATCAGCTTTAACAGCTAATCCCTCAACTGCCCTTTTCATAGCAAGCATAGTTGCATTTAAAATATTATATTCTTCGATTTCTTCAACAGAAGAAAAGGCAATATTATAGGCTATTGCTTCTTTTTTTATAATATCAAAAAGTAATTCTCTCTTTTTTTCGGAAAGCTTTTTCGAGTCGTTTACGCCTTCAATTATCTTATTTTCAGGTAAAATAACTGCCGCCGCACAAACAGGTCCTGCCAATGGTCCTCTGCCTGCTTCATCAACTCCGCAAATGTATTTATACCCTTTCGCTAAAAGCTCATTTTCATATTTTAACCAATCTTTTTCCATTTTCTACACCTTTACAGGAAGCTCTAATGTTATTTCTCCCAACTTTGCCGCTCTGAATTCATCAAGAAGCATAGTTGCGGCACGCTCGGTATCAATTTCACCACCTGAAATTAACATTCCTCTTTTTTTACCGATAATTTTTAGTATTTCATAGCTGTTTTCTGCATTTTCGAAAACATCATCAGTAAGCTTGAATCTTTCCATAAACTTTTGGGGCTTAATATCAGACAATACCTCAATTAGTCTCATAGCAAGCAATTCAACATCCATAATTTGGTCTTTTATTGCACCAGTAAAGGCTAAATGCTCGGCGGTTGTTTGATCATCAAACTTAGGCCATAAAACTCCCGGGGTATCAAGCAACTCAAAATTTTTAGAAATTGTATACCACTGATTTCCTCTTGTAACACCGGGTCTGTCTTCAACTTTAGCTTTAGTTTGTTTTGCGATTCTGTTAATAAAAGATGATTTTCCTACATTAGGTATACCAACAATCATAACTCTTAAAATAGGATTGATCATTCCTTTGTTTTTTAAAGAATTTAATTTCTTGTTTAAAACATTATTTAATGTGGGAACAAATCTGTTAATTCCCTTACCGCTTTTGCAATCTACGGCAATAGCAGATATGTTATTTTGCTTAAAATAATCAATCCACTTTTGAGTTGAATTTTTATCAGCCATATCGCATTTATTAAGCAGAACAACTCTCGGTTTATTCTGTATTAAATTTGCAATATCGGGGTTTCTGCTGCTTATAGGAATTCTTGCGTCTAAAATTTCAACAACTGCATCAACCAACTTTAAAGATGCCTGTATTTTTCTTTTGGTTTTGGTCATATGACCGGGAAACCATTGAATATTCTGTATTTCTGACATAATTTCTCCCTTAATATAAATATGTAATTCTGTTTGGCGGAAATACAATAAATTCTGCCTTACCTACAATATCCTCAACAGGAATAAGCTGTACTCTGGAATCTCGGCTGTCCAAAGAACCGGGTCGATTATCACCCATTACAAAAACATAACCTTTTGGTATAACACTGGGAATTTCCCAATAATCAGTAGGCTTGGTTGTTGTTACAGAAAGATACGGTTCATCTATAATAACACCGTCAACAGTAATCTGATTATTATCATAATCAATTTTAAGCATCTGACCTTCTGTTGCAATTACTCTTTTTATAATTATTTTTCCGATTGATTTTTCTGCATTGGCAACTATAATATCTCCGCATTTTGGTTCTGAAAACAATTCGCTGACAATAAGTCTGTCTTCATTTAAAAGTGTATTATTCATAGAACTTCCATCAACAGTAACTAAACGGAAAGCGAAAGTAAATATAAATATAAAAACAATAAATGCACTCAATAAAAAACTAAACATTTCAAATATGAAAGAATTTATTGTTCTACCTTTTTTATTTTTTTCCTCATATCTCATATACCAAATCACTCCAAAAAAAGAACTCATATTCATTATAAAACGAATACGAGTTCAAATCAATAATTTTTTTAATTATTATCCAACAAATCCAAAATGCTCGAACGGAAAAAAAACGAATTCAGCTTTACCTATAATATCTGTTTCATTTATAAGACCAATCTCCTCAAAGCGGCTGTCAAGAGATACCGATCTGTTATCCCCCATAACAAAAACCTTGCCTTCAGGAATTACATTTGGAATTTCAGCGTTGCCTTTTCTGGTTTCTCCAATTATATAGTCCTCGTTAATAACGATACCGTCAACAACAACTTCTCCTGTTTCAAAGTTAATATCAAGTGTTTGGCCTGCTGTTGCAATTACCCTTTTAATAATAGGTTTTTGAAATTGAGCACCGTGGCTTATAACAACAACGTCGCCTTCTTTCGGAGTATAAAACAATTGAGAGACCACTACTTTATCAGCATTAAATAAAGTATTCATCATAGAATCGCCGTCAACGTTAATAACTCTGAAAGCGAATGTTAATAAAATGGCAACAGCAATAAAAGCAATTAAAATGCATTGAACCCAATCGTAAAGAATTGACATACCCTTTGAGTCATTAGATTCAATTTGAATTTTTGAGGATTCTGAAAATTCAGAATCTTCGTCGTCTTTCATTAACTTGTTAAGTAATTCGATTTTTTCTTCGTCCATTTTTTTACCTCATAAAATATATAGTAAAAAAGGGACTTTTATAAGTCCCTTAATATTATTTTGAAATTTGCTCTTTAACTTTAGCAGCTTTACCAACTCTGTCACGAAGATAATAAAGTTTGCTTCTGCGAACTTTACCGTAACGAACAACCTGAACATCTTTTACATTTGGTGAATGAAGCGGAAATACTCTTTCAACACCAACGCCGTAAGAAATTCTTCTTACAGTAAATGTTTCAGCAACACCACTGCCCTTTTTAGCAATAACTGTACCTTCAAACATTTGGATTCTTTCTCTTTCGCCTTCACGAATGTTTACAGAAACCTTAACTGTATCACCAACATTGAATTTAGGTGTTTCAGATTTCATACATTCTGAAGAAATTGTTTTTAATGCGTCCATTATTATTCCTCCTATTATTTTCAGACATTCGTACACTAAATGTGCAGAGGACTATCCGCTTCAAAATTACGGTTAAACCGTTATTTGAACCCCATTGGCATAGCCAACGGTTTCCAAATGCCTATTTATCATAACATAACTAAATAGAAATTGCAAGTCTTTTTTATAAAAAAGAAATATTATTTAGCAAATTTTTTCTATCTTATCAATATAGTCTTTAAAATAATCGGGCAGTTCTGAATCAAAAAACAAAAACTCATTGCTTCTTGGATGAACAAAACCGATTTTTTTAGCGTGAAGGCATTGACCTTCAAAATTAAATTTTTCTTTTGTTTTGTAGCTGTAAACATCATCACCGCATACAGGATGTCCTAAATATGCCATATGTACTCTGATTTGATGTGTTCTTCCTGTTTCTAATATACATTTAATGTGGGTGTGTCCTGCGTAGCCTTTAATTACTTCGTAATGAGTAACTGCGTTTTTGGAATTTTTCTCTATAACACACATTTTCTTTCTGTCATTGGGATTTCTTCCGATAGGAGCATTTACAGTTCCTTTTTCATCTTTAAAATTTCCCATTACAACTGCTTCGTATTCTCTTGTAAAGCTATGTTCTTTAATTTGTTCGGCTAAAGATTTATGTGCAAAATCATTTTTGGCGACTATTAAAAGTCCGCTTGTATTTTTATCAATTCTGTGAACTATACCCGGTCTTAAAACTCCGTTTATTCCAGAAAGACTGCCCTTACAATGATACAATAATGCATTTACCAATGTACCGCTGTAATTTCCTGCCGCAGGGTGGACAACCATTCCTTTGGGCTTGTTTACAACAAGTAAATCTTCATCTTCATAAACAATATCCAACGGAATGTTTTCGGCTTCTGCTTTATATGGGGCAGGCTCAGGAATTTCAACTGTTATTAAATCATCAGAACATACCTTATATTTCTTATTGCATACGACATTGTTCACAAGAACATTTTCCTTTTCAATAAGCTGTGTTATCATTGATCTGGAACAGTCGTCTATTTTAAGAGCCAAAAATTTGTCAATTCTCTCTCCCGATTCTGTTTCTGCAACTTTAATTTCTATTTTATTCATCAGCTTTTACCTTTTTATTGTCTTTAAAAAAGTTTGAGAAGAAAATAAGGTATATAACCAGCAAAACCGTGCCGAATGTAATACAGTAATCAGCAAAATTACAAACAGGAGAAAAAAATGACAGACTTAAATAATCAATAACATAACCGTAGAAAATTCTGTCTATTAAATTACCTATTCCTCCGCCTATTAAAAGTATTGCAGAGATAATAAACAATTTACTTTTAATTTTATTTTTTATGACTATATAAATAAGTACTGCAATTACTATTAACGTAAATACAATGAATACCCATCTCATATTTGACATAATTCCAAAGGCAGCACCTTTGTTTTCTACATAAGTTAAAGAAAATAAATTCGGAATAACATCAACAGAACCCACAGGCTTTAAATATTCTGCAACTAAAAATTTAAAAAGTTGATCTATACCTGCAATAGCTATTGCGGATATCAATATAATAAACGGCATTTTATCCTCCTGTAAAAAATCGGTGTAACAAACAGCTACACCGATTTATACTAATTCTATTTGAATAATAGGTTTGGATTAGTATTAATAATTACTTTAAGATTTCGCAACAGCGTGAACAAAGTGTAGGATGATCACTATCCTCTCCTACTGTCTCACTGATACTCCAGCATCTTTCGCATTTTCCGCCATTTGCTTTTTCTATTTCAATTTTAATTTCATCAGTATCACCCTGAGCAATATTAACTGATGAAACGATAAATGCAGCAGCTAATTCATCTTTAACATATGAGATAAATTCAAATGCCTCACCGCTTGCAGAAAGATTAACAACTGCTTCAAGAGAAGATTTGATTGTTTTATCTTTAATGAACGATTCGAGAGTTTTCTTAACGCTGTCTCTTAACTCGTGAATTCTGTCCCACTTATCCATAAATCCGTCTTCAACGGAAATCTCAACCTGCTCGGGCATACTTGTGAATACTACATTTTCAGTGTTGTCATCTTTGCTATGAGGCATATATCCCCAGATTTCATCGGAAGTATAAGCAAGAATAGGACTAATCATTCTTGTCATAGCGTCAACAATAGTATAAATAGTTGTCTGAGCGGCTCTTCTTGATAAACTTTCAGCCTTTTCTGTATAAAGTCTGTCCTTTAAAACATCAAGATAGAAATTGGACATATCAACAACGCAGAAGTTATGAATACTATGATAAACCTGATGGAATTCGTATTTATCATAAGCTGTTTTAACCTTTGAAATAAGCTCATTAAGCTTTACAAGCGCCCATTTATCAATAGGATAAAGGTCATTCGCATTAACCTTGTCTGTATCAGGGTTAAAATCATAAAGGTTACCTAAAATATATCTTGCAGTATTTCTGATTTTTCTGTAAGACTCTGATAACTGTTTTAAAATATCCTTAGAAATTCTGATATCGGCATGATAGTCGGAAGAAGCAACCCAAAGTCTTAAAATATCTGCACCGTACTGGTCGATTATTTCCTGAGGCTCAATGCCGTTTCCTAAGGATTTACTCATCTTTCTGCCTTCGCCGTCAACAACCCAACCGTGTGTTAAAACAGTTTTATAAGGAGCTGTACCCTGAGTTGCAACAGAAGTTAAAAGTGATGACTGGAACCAACCTCTGTACTGGTCAGCACCCTCTAAATATAAATCAGCCGGAAAATGCAGGTATGGTCTTTTCTGTAAAACAGCAGCGTAAGAAGAACCGCTGTCAAACCATACGTCCATAATATCTTTCTCTTTTGAGAAATGATTACAGCCGCATTTCAAACATTTAGTACCGTTTGGTAAAATCTCGTCAGCTTCGTGAGTATACCAAGCGTTTGAACCTTCTTTTTCAAATAAATCAGCAACAGCATTCATTGCGTCTTTATCAATTAAGGCTTCACCGCAGTCTTCACAGTAGAAAATAGGAATCGGTACACCCCATTTTCTCTGTCTTGAAATACACCAGTCTTTACGCTCTTTAACCATAGATGTAATTCTGTCTTTACCCCAGCCGGGAATCCATTCAACATCCTGAATAGCTTTTACTGCTTCATCTTTAAAGTCATCAACTGAACAGAACCATTGGTCGGTAGCTCTGAACAATACAGGTTTTTTACATCTCCAGCAATGAGGATACTGGTGGATAATCTTTTTAAGTGCAAATAAAGCACCTGTTTCTTCAAGATGCATAGCTATCGGTTTGTTAGCATCTTCGGTTTTTAACCCTGCAAACTGACCTGCTTCTTCAGTAAGAACGCCGTCAGCATCAACAGGAACTATGATAGGAATTTCAGGATAATTCCTGCAAACTATATAGTCGTCAACACCGTGACCCGGAGCAGTATGAACACAGCCTGTACCGCTTTCAAGAGTTACGTGGTCGCCTACAATTACAAGTGACTGTCTGTCAAGGAACGGGTGCTGAGTTTTCATATATTCAAGCTCGCTGCCCTTAATTGTAGCAACTACTTCATAATCTGTTAATTCAGCGGCTTCCATAGCAGATTTATACAGTTCTTCTGCCATAATGTAATATTCGTCATTACATTTAATTACTGCATAGTTATACTGAGGACCAACGCAAATTGCAACATTTGCAGGTAGGGTCCATGTAGTTGTTGTCCATATTACAAAATAAGCTTTTGAGGGGTCAACGCCAAGTGCAGATAATTTTCCTAAGTCGTCTGTTAAGTTAAATTTAACATAAATTGAATGGCAAGGGTCTTCTGCATATTCGATTTCAGCTTCTGCAAGAGCAGTTTTACAGTCAGAACACCAATAAACAGGTTTTAATCCTTTATAAATATAGCCTTTGCAAGCCATTTCCGAAAAAATTCTGATTTGAGTTGCCTCAAATTCAGGTAAAAGGGTAATATAAGGATTATTCCATTCTCCCAAACCGCCTAAGCGCTTAAACTGATTTCTCTGGTCATCAATATATCCTGAAGCAAATTCACTGCATATCTTACGAAGTTCCAAGTCGTCAATTGTAGCAGAATTGCCTACTCCGGCTTTTGCTCTTGCTTTAAGCTCAGTGGGAAGTCCGTGTGTATCCCAACCGGGAACATAAGGAGCCTTAAAGCCTGCCATATTTTTATATCTGACAATAATATCCTTTAAAACCTTGTTAAGTGCGGTTCCAAGGTGAATATTACCGTTGGCATACGGAGGACCGTCGTGAAGTACAAACAAAGGTTTTCCTTCATTTTTCTCCATTAATTTTTCATATACCTTGTTATCTTCCCATTTCTTCAAAGTAACAGGCTCACTTTTAGGTAAGCCTGCTCTCATAGGAAATTCGGTTTTAGGAAGATTAAGTGTGGAATTGTAATCCTGGGACATAATCCTAACCCTCTCTAATTAAAATTTTTGCAAATTATTCTTCGCCTACATCGTAGTTGTCACCGAATTTAAGGTTATCAAACTTTTTCGGGCGATTAACCTTTACATCGTTATCAGCGTTATTTTCTGCTTTTTCAGCAGTTTTTGCAGGCTCTGCTTTAACTTCTTCAGCTTTCTCTTCAGAAGCCTGTGTTTCTTCATTTACTTCAAATTGAGAAACTGATTTTGTAGGATATTTTTTATTCAGCTCCTGCTTTTTGTCATAAAGCTCAACAGCTGTAGGTAAATCATCAATATTTTTAAGATGTCTTTCATAAAGAGCCTTTAATTCTTCTCTTAACTGAACTGCATCGGTTTTTAACTGCAAGTAATTATCTTTCTCTTTAGCAGTTAAACCGTTTGTTTCAATTAAAAGCTTCTGAGCCTTAGCCTCTGCTTCTCTTAAAATAGCAGCAGATTTTTCTTTAGCCTCTCTAATTGAAGCGTCAGCTACCTTTTGTGCAGCGAGCAATGCATTTCTTACTGTTTCTTCATCGGCTCTGTACTGCTCAACCCTTGTAGCAAGAATATCCATTTTTCTTACTAAGTCAGCTTTTTCCTTTTTAATTTGTTCAAAAGAAATGATTACTTCATCAATAAAAGCATTTACATCTTCGGGATTGTAACCGCCAACCTTTGCTTTTCTGAAGGTAGCATTTCTAATTTCATCAATTGTTAACATTCCAAACACTCCTATCTTATAAATTGAACCGCTAATTTAAGGCGACCCTTTTTTGTTTCGCCAATTAAATTCTTAATAATACATTTTCCGTGCTTTCTTACTGATACTATATCGTTCACTTTAACTTTTCTGCTTAATGAAGAACAGGGGGAATAGTTTATCATAACCAATCCCTGAGAGATTAACCTTTGAGCCTTTTCTCTGCTCACTCCTGCAAAAACAGCCACAATGGCATCAAGTCTGAGAGAAGATAAAGTTACGGTTTGATCTTTAAATTCTTCTTTATCAGGCAAATTTTCTAAATCTGCTTCTGATATTTTAACTCCAACACCGCCGATTTTATCTATCTGAGAAATTATGTAGTCTTTAATCTCGGTTTTAACAAAAACAACAGATCTTCCCTCTTCAATTAAAATATCTCCTACAGTATCTCTTTCAATTCCAAGAGACATTATTGTACCTAAAAAATCTCTGTGAGAGAGTTTGTCTGTTTTTCTGTAGGAAAACTCAATTGCAGATACGGGAACATCATCACTTACGAAATCGTTATATAAAGCACAGAGTATTTTTCTTTCGGAGTTTTCATACCCGCCCCAAAAGCAAAAATCATAATCTGATTTTTTTAAATATTCCTCAGCAAAATATATTTCTGCTTCATTAAGAAACCCCAAATAACAGTTTTTATGTCTTACTAAAGCTAAGCCGAAGGTATCTTCCAGCTTTGAAATCAATAAGCTATTATCAGGATTATCAGAAGTATACACCACTGTTTTCAAGCTCGTCAAGTAAATCATCGCCGGTTAAATCTACATTATTAGGAATAATGATAAAGGTGCTTGTAGCAACTTTTTTGATTTTACCGTTATGGCCATAAGCAACACCGCTTAAAAAGTCGATAATTCTTCTTGACATATCCTTATTTGTATCTTCAAGGTTTAACACAACTGTATGAGTATTTATAAGCTCATCTGCAATTGTACGGGTTTCTTCGCCGAATCTTTCAGGCTTAAAAATAGCAACCTGTAATTTAGCAGTAGCATTGATATTTACAACCTTGCTTCTTCCTCTTGATGTATAGTCAACAGCTTCGGTTCTTCTGCTTGGTCTTTCTTCATATTCCTCAGGTTCATCTGCCGCATCGTCAGCATAACCATACTCATCATATTCATACTCGTCGTCCGGAGCATCCCACATACGTTTAAATTTATCTACAAATCCAGCCATTTAAATATTCCTCCTTATATTGCATAGTTTCTTGCACCAAATAGTGAAGATCCTATTCTAACCATTGTTGCGCCTTCTAAGATTGCTTCATAATAATCAGAAGACATACCCATAGACAATATTTCCATAGATATATTATCTAATTTTTTACTCGATATGTCAATAAATATATTATGCATTTTATGAAAAAATTTACAAATTTTCTGTTTATTTTCACAAATAGGCGGTATTGTCATCAAACCTTTGACAGAAATGTTATCCATCTGAGATATTTCACAAAGCAATTCTTCCACCATTTCGGGCATTACACCTGACTTGTTTTCTTCTTTACCGATATTAACTTCCACTAAAACATTTGATACTATATTTCTTGCCGCAGACTGCTTTGAAATTTCTTTTGCAAGTTTAACAGAATCAACAGATTGAATTAAATCGACCTTATCCACAATTTGTTTGACTTTGTTTGTCTGTAAATGTCCTATAAACTGTAAAGATGCATTATCTAAATCATAATCATCATACTTTTGTAACAGCTCCTGAACCTTATTCTCACCAATGTATTTAAGTCCCAAAGAAATTGCGTAATTTATAACGTCTGCGGAAACTGTTTTTGTAGCAGATAAAAAGGTTATATCTTCTCTGCTTCTGCCGGATTTAACAGCGGCTTCTGCTATCTTTTCTTCTATTTTTTTATAATTATACTCTACATCAGTTAACAATTTTTCCATCGTATAGTTTATCTCCTTGTGTTACAACCTTATCATAAAGCTGTACGGTTTCACCGTTAAATAATACTCCGTCATCAGGATTCGGGTTGCAGATAACATAATCACTTCCCGAATATATTATAGAAACTTCTTTAAACTGAATTTCACTTCCGTGAAGCACATATACACCCTGAACCTTTTTAGTTTCTTCCTTGCTGTTCCCGTCTTCATCTTCTGAATATTTGGTTACGAAATCATCATGAAGCGCCTGTTTACTTATTCTTAAACCGGAAAATTCCTGAATACCTATTTCAACGGATTCTTTTCTTGCATCAGCCAAATCGCTGTTCATATAATTACATTCAAAAATTACGATTGCGTCAGACTCGGAATCCTTCTGATTTATCTTAACAATTTTTGTAGGAATACTGTCTGTTGAAGAAAACGGCATTTCAAGAGTAACACCGTCTTCGTTTTCAAAAAATGATAAGTTTAGAGCATTTTTAGCAGGAATCTTGCATACAACGTACCAATTAAGGTTTCCTACGATTTTACCTATTACATTTTCAGGAACTTTAATGGGTTTAATATTGTCATAATCCTCAACAGACAATTCTGTTATTTTAGAATAATCAACTGATTTTTCAAATCCGTCATTAACGGAAACAAAATAACCTGCCGTTGGACTTTTTATTAACCCGATACTTTCGCTGCTTGAATTTTCAATACGTTGTTTTTCGGCTTCAAGCTCGGATATTTTTGCGGAAAAGTCAGTTACCTGACCTGTAATAAGATGTCTTTTATTAATTGAACTTAAGAGATTACTGAGGTCATTTTCTGCTGTGGTAAATCTGCATTTATTTATGTTACCCAAAAAGCTGATTATCTGATTGTTAAGCTGATTATCAACAACATCAAGACCTGTACTCTCCGAATAATAAGAGCGTGTCAGAACTGTTAAATTATTGATCTGCTTTTCAAGTGATTCTATCTCCTGTCTTGCAATAGCGTCGGCTGAACTGTTGTAAATTTTTGCAACTATACCGTCAGCCTCTATATCACCGCCGTCACCAAGCTCATAGGCAATATAACCTTTAGAATCATTTGTGATATATTCTTCATTTCTTACAATAAAGCCTTCTGAATATATTTTATCGGTAACGGTCATCTGAGTTGCGTTTTCTGTTTGAATAACATTAAAATTTGCACTGAGAAATAAATAAATAACATATATAAGTATTAAAGCGGTCAGTGCGCCGATTAATATTCTCTTAAAAAGAAGTTTGTCCATTATAAAATCCTTTAGTAATTATTATTTTTAAAGCCGTATTTAATAAATCTTCAAAGCTATCGTATTCATCAATATAAAGCCAGTTGATGTCTTCGTCTCTTCTAAACCATGTAAGCTGTCTTTTAGCATATCTTCTTGTGTTCATTTTTAAAGTTTCAATACATTCTTCAAGACTTTGTTCACCGCTAAAATAAGGTATCAACTCTTTATATCCGATTGCTTTCTTTGCAGTTTCGCTTAAATCTGAATTAAGAACTTTTTCTGCTTCCTCAAGCAAACCGCTTTCAAGCATTATGTCAATTCTTTTATTAATTCTGTTATATAATAACTCTCGGTCTCTGCAAGTAAGACCGATTTTGATTACATTATACGGGGAATCTTGTTTTGAATTTATATTCTGCTCTGTAATTGTTTTTCCGGTTACTTCATAAAATTCCAAAGCCCTTATAATTCGTTTTGCGTTAATTTCTTTTGAAAGTCTGTTGTATGAAATATTATCAATTTCTTTTAATTTATCTAAAAGATAAGAAACGCCATACTCATTAAGCATTTCAGTATATTTTTCTCTTACCTTAATATCAGAACTGTTATCGGTGAATTTTATATTATTTAAAAGAGAATCAACATAAAGTCCCGTTCCCCCAACAACAATGGGAAGCTTGTCTGCTTTATGAATATTATAAATTGCTTTATGAGCGAGCTCTACATAATCTGCAACAGAAAAGTTTTTGTCGGAAGATAAAAACTCCATTAAATGGTGTTTTATTCCCTGTTTTTCATCTTCAGTAGGTGCGGCGGTGGCAATTGTCATACCCTTGTAAATTTGCATTGAATCGGCTGATACAATTTCACCGTTAAGCTTTTTTGCAATTTCAACAGATAAGCGTGTTTTTCCTGATGCTGTCGGTCCGACAATAGAAACCACCTTTATCATATCCCTCAAAAAATCACACCCTGCCGAATTGTTTTTCTATTTCGTGTTTTGTTATCACAATACTTGTAGGTCTTCCGTGAGGACAATATCTGATATTTGGGTCTGTTTCTACAAGCTTTGCAATTTCTATTAATTCTTTATCTATACTTTTATTGCCTGCTTTAATAGCGGCTCTGCAAGCTACATTATGATATATCCAATCCATTTTTTCACTGCGGATATCTTTTTTATTTTCAGCTATATGCTGTGCCATTTCCACAACAGCATCAACAATATCCGATTCATCTAAATATTGGGGAGCACTTCTTACAAGAAGAACGCCGTTGCCGAAATCGTCAACGTCAAAGGCACATTCCCTGAACATATCAAGATTATTAACAGAAGCATCATAATCGGGCTTGCTTAAAGTAACGGGAATTGGTTTTAAAAGCAACTGAGAAAATCCCGCACCCTTTTCTTTTTTCAACCGCTCATAGATTATTCTTTCATGAGCGGCATGTTTATCAATTAAAATAAGTTCTTTGTTTTTCTCGATTATTATGTATGTTTTAAATGCCTCGCCAATATATCTGAAAGTCGGCTCGTCCACTTCTACTAAAGGTTTAATCTCTTTATTTTCTTGTTGAGGAGTACTATTAATATTTTTACTCTCTGATATATTTTTTGTACTATCAGCGGATATATTATCATTGTTTTGTGACAGTATTGTGTCAGCTTTTGGAGCTTCTTCCAAGAAATCTAAATAATTTTTTATTTGTTCCTGCTTTGGAGGTTCTACAGCTACAGATGTGCTTGTATAACCTTTTTTCTGAGAAGATGAAAAGTTTTGCTTATTGCTTTGCTCATTTTTAGAAAAAATAGGTTTATTTGCTATTTGTTCATTAGGAACAGTTGAAATATTGTTCAGCTCATCAAAGGGATTATATGCTTTTTGCTCCTTATTTTCAGGCTTGACACTCTCAGAACTTTTCTCTTTAATAATAGACTTAGCCATAGTAAAAGGACTGGGTGTTTTAATATCATTAAAAGCCGATGGGTTTTTAAGAGCAACATTTTTACTTTTGTCAGAACTTAAAAGAGCAGACTTAACAGCGTGATACACAGCGTCAAATACAGGTTTTTCGTTAATAAATCTTACTTCTACCTTAGCAGGATGAACATTTACATCTATTGCCTCGTATGAAATTTCAATATGTAACACGCAAGAGGGAAATTTTCCAACCATAATACTGCCTTTAAATGCTTCGTCCAAAGCAATTGAAGCAGTTCTTGTTTTTACATATCTTCCGTTAATAAAGAAGTTTTGCATATTCCTGTTTGGACGGGACTCAACAGGCTTGGAAATATAACCGTAAACTTTAACTCCGTTTAATTCATAATTAACAGGAATCAGTCCTAAGGCAAATTCTCTGCCATAAACTGAATATATGGCAGATTTAAGTTTGCCGTCTCCTGAGGTTTTAAGCATTTGTCTGCCGTCTTTAATATATGTAAAGGAAATCTCGGGGTGTGACAAAGCAACTTTATCAATAATAGCAGAAACTGCATTCCCCTCTGAGATATCTTTCTTTAAAAATTTCATTCTTGCAGGAACATTGTAGAATAAATCTCTTATAATAAAGGTTGTTCCAACAGGACAACCTGCATCTGAAAAGGATACTTCTTCCCCGCCTGATATTTCATAGGAAGAGCCGATATTTTCAAATTTATTTCTTGTAATAAGCTGTAATTTTGAAACAGCTGAAATTGAAGCTAAAGCCTCACCCCTGAAACCAAGAGTAGAAATTTTATCAAGGTCGTTTTCAAATTTAACCTTGCTTGTAGCGTGACGTAAAAATGCATTTTTCACGTCATCTTTCATAATGCCGCAGCCGTCGTCGTTGACACGAATGAAAGTTGTACCGCCGTTTTTTATTTCAATTGTAACATTTTTTGCACCTGCATCAACTGAGTTTTCAACAAGCTCTTTAATAACGGATGCAGGTCTTTCTACTACTTCTCCTGCGGCAATAAGCTCTGCTACATGTTTATCAAGTACATTTATAACTCCCATTTGTGTCACCGCCTTTCGGTATTTTTCAAATATTTAAACTAAATTTTTTAGTTCGTAAAGTAAATTCATAGCTTCAATAGGCGTTAAAGTATTTAAATCTACGCCCTTAAGCTTTTCTGTAATTACATTGCTTGAATCAGGAATTAAGCTTAATTGCATATCTTCTTCAAATTCATTTTCAGATATATTTAAAAGTTTTTCTGAATTATTGTTTTTGTTACCTGCTTCAAGCTCTTTTAAAATCTGCTTCGCCCTTTTAATGATCCATTCAGGCAGACCTGCTAATTTTGCAACTTCAATACCGTAGCTGTCATCAGCACCGCCGGGGACAATTCTTCTTAAGAAAGTTATATCGTCTCCACGCTTTTTAACTGCAATATTATAGTTTTTAACGCCGTCCAGCAGCTGTTCCATAACAGTAAGCTCGTGATAATGGGTTGCAAATAAAGCCTTAGCGCCGAGCGTTTTCTTGTCTGCAACGTATTCAAGCACTGCTCTTGCAATACTCATACCGTCAAAGGTAGATGTTCCTCTGCCGATTTCATCTAATATAAGCAAGCTCTTATCAGTAGCATTTTTCACAATATGAGCAACCTCGCTCATCTCTACCATAAATGTAGACTGACCTGACGCTAAATCGTCGGAAGCACCGACCCTTGTAAAAATACTGTCGACAATGCCTATCTGTGCAGAAGATGCAGGAACAAACGAACCAATCTGAGCCATAAGCACTATAAGGGCAATTTGCCTCATATATGTAGATTTACCTGCCATATTGGGACCTGTAATAATCGCAACTCTGTTACATTCATTATCAAGGTAAACATCGTTTGGAACAAAAGGAATATCAGAAAGCAGATTTTCTACAACAGGATGTCTGCTGTCTTTAAGAATTATAGTTTTAGACAAATTTACCTCAGGACGTGTATATCTGTTGTCAGCGGCAACATTTGCAAGTGAACATAAAACATCTAAATTTGCAATAGCCTGAGCAGATTTCTGGATTCTGTCAAGGTTTTCTGCAACTTTTTTTCTTATACCGTCAAATAGTGAATATTCAAGAGCCATAGCTCTGTCTTTGGCTCCCAGGATTCTTCCCTCAAGCTTTTTCAAGTCTTCAATAATATATCTTTCACAATTAGTCAGAGTTTGTTTTCTCACATAATTATCGGGTACTTTATCTTTAAATGAATTAGATACCTCAATAAAATATCCGAATACTCTGTTATAGCCCACTTTTAATTTAGGGATTCCTGTTAATTCACGCTGTTGGTTCTCAATTTCTGCAAGCAAGCCTGTTGAATTGTTCATATCATTGCTTACATTATCAAGTTCTTCATTATATCCTTCTTTAATCATTCCTCCTTCTCTTACAGAAAATGGAGGTTCTTCAACTATTGCTTCATCAATTAAAGAATAAATATCTTCCAAAGTATCTAAATTGTTATAATAAGAGTTTAAAAGCTTAGATTTTACACCGCTTAATTGCTGTGAAATAAGGGGTAATCGCTCTAATGCCCCTGCAAGTGACCTTAATTCTCTTGCATTTGCAGAGCCGTAAACGATTTTTGTCATCAGTCTCTCAATATCAAAGACACCCACTAAAGATGACGTTAATTCTAATCTTAAAACCGTATCGTCAACTAATTCGGAAACTGCATTCTGGCGGTTTAAAATCATAGTTAAATTCATCAATGGCTGTTCAATCCATGAACGAATTAACCTTTTGCCCATTGCAGTCTTAGTCCGGTCTAAAACCCAAAGGAGCGAACCTCTTTTTTCCTTGCTTCTCATTGTAGAAGTCAGCTCTAAGTTTCTTTGAGTGTTATAATCAAGCTTCATATATTGATTGTCTGAAAAAATCTCAATATGGGAAATTCTTTCAAGACCTGTTTTTTGAGTGTATTTTAAATAATTAATTAATGCACCCAATGCAGAAACAAGCTCGTTATCTTCTATTACCTTTTTGCTTTCATCGCCAAACTGTTTTACAACAGTATCTTTACAGGTAAGGAGAGCAAATTCATCGTCGGAAAGCATTTCAACTCCGGATGATAATTTATCCTTAATAAAAGCATCAAGCCCTTTTATTTTAACAACATCTCCGCCGATAAGAATTTCTTTTGGGTTATAGCTTGTTAAAAAGTTTTTAAGTTTATCTTCCGTTTCTTTGCCTGACAGATATGTACAGTAAAGCTGACCTGTGGAAATATCACAAAAGCACAATCCTATTTTGCCATTATCCGAATAAGCACAGCAAATATAATTGTTTTGGCTTTCATCAAGCATATTGCCTTCAATAACGGTACCTGGGGTAATAACGCGGATTATATCTCTTTTAACAATACCTTTTGCAGTTGCAGGATCTTCAACCTGTTCGCAAATTGCAACCTTATATCCTTTGGAAACAAGCTTAGCAATATATCCCTCACAGCTATGATAAGGAACACCGCACATAGGAGCCCTTTCCTCTTGACCGCAGTCTTTGCCTGTAAGGGTTAATTCAAGTTCTTTGGACGCAATTTTTGCATCCTCATAGAACATTTCATAAAAATCTCCAAGTCGGAAAAACAATATACTGTCTTTATTTTCATTTTTTATATTAAAATATTGCTTCATCATCGGAGATAATTCCGCCATATTTTCCACTTCCCATTTAATTATATCTTAGTATGCGTTATTAGTGGCATCCTCCGCAGGTAGAACAACTTCCGCTGCAACCTGCACTGAAATCTGTTGTTTCGGGATCTTCGCCGTTAATTGAATTGTTAACAATTGCATTAACTCTATTTGCAATTACATCAAATTTATCTTTAGCTTCATTATAAGCAATCATATTTTCATTTTGCATAATTTTTGCATATACGGCTCTCATTTCCTGATTTAATGCCTGCAATTTTTCCTGATCCTTTTCAGTTTTTGAAGCCTCATTATTAATAGAAATTCTCTTAAGATTAAATTCTCCGATTAAATCCTGAAGCTCTGTATCAGCGTCTGCTTTTTCCTGAGCCTCATGGAGTTTAATGTATGTTTCTTCCTGTTGAATAAGTTTGCCTAATTCTCTTGCTTTCTCTATAATATCCATTTTATTACTCCTTTTTTAAGATAATTTTCCTTTTAATATCCAGTTTCTTGCTTTTGTTATCTCAACATTTTGGAAAGTTCCGATTAAATCTTCATTTCCGTCAAGCTCTACAATTATATTGCCTGAGGTTCTGCCGTTTAATTCATTTGTTTTTTCTTTTTTGCTTTCAATTAGCACCTTTTGAGTTGTACCAACCATAGACGCACAGCGTTTTGCGGCGATTTCCTCCTGAACAGCAAGTAACTCCCTGAACCATTTTGACTTTTCTTCATAATGAACAGGGTCATCCATTTTGGCTGCAGGAGTTCCCACTCTCGGTGAATAAATAAAAGTAAATAAAGATGTAAACTCAACTTCCTTGATAAGTGAAATTGTTTCTTTAAAATCCTCGTAGGTTTCTCCCGGAAAGCCTACAATTATATCACTTGTAAGGGACAAACCCGGTATTTTTTCTTTTGCATAATTTACAATTTCAAGGTATTTTTTTCTGTCATAATGACGGTTCATTTGTTTTAAAATTCTGTCCGAACCTGATTGGAAAGGTAAATGCAGATGTGTGCTGATATGTTTTCCCTTTGCAATGGTATCAATCAGCTCTTTTGAACAGTCCTTTGGGTGAGAGGTCATAAATCTCAGCCAGTAATCACCGTCAATTGAATCAATTTCTTTCAGAAGTTCTGCAAAGCTTACTTTGTTTTCAAGATTTTTGCCGTAAGAGTTTACGTTCTGTCCTAACAAAGTAATATCTTTATATCCGCTTAATATCATTTCTTTTGCTTCGGAAATAATAATATCTTTCTCTCTGCTTCTCTCTCGTCCTCTTACATAAGGAACAATACAATATGTACAGAAATTATCGCAACCGTACATAATCGGCAGCCATCCTTTAAAACTGCCGTCACGCTTTATTGGTATACCTTCATAAATCTTTTTATCGTCATATCCTCTTTCAAAAACTCTTTTGCCCTTTACTAAACTGTTATATAAAAGCTCGGGAAAGCTATGCAAAGCGTGAGTACCGAACACAAGTCCTACAAAGGGAAAGCTTTTGTAAATTTTATTTGCAATATGCTCCTGTTCCATCATACAGCCACAAAGAGCAATCATAATTTCCGGATGTTTTCGCTTTAAGGATTTTAAAGCTCCTACATTTCCGAAAACTCTGTCCTCGGCGTGCTCTCTTACTGCACAGGTATTAAACAATATAAAATCAGCTTCGTTTACATCTTCTGTAAAATCATAGCCTGATTTTTTAAGCATACCTTTAATTTTTTCACTGTCTGCTACATTTTGCTGACAGCCGTATGTGTGAATAAACGCAAGAGGTTTATCCCCTCTTTTTCTGATTTCCATAATCTCGGAAATCAAATTCATATATTCAAACTGTTTATTTGAAATATTATCAGTTGAATTTATTTTATCAGACAATATAGTATCCCCTTATAAATTATATACTATATAATAACACAAAAAAATTCTATAATCAATACATATTGTGGTCAAAAAAGTAAATTCAAGTTATTTTTCCTATATTTGCGTATGTTGCAGGTATATCGCCTACAATTACAGATTGAGCAATTTCAAAATCTGTTGTGTACTCTATTCCGTCGGAATAGTCAGGCGCTAATGTAATTATTCTTGCGTTTACAATAAACTTTATATGATGTATTGTCTGGTTTAGTCCTGCCGATTCGAATGTGCTTACCATTTCCGAATTAAAACTGCCTAAAAATGTAAAATCAAAGTTAACCTTCGGTCCGAAATTGCTGAGTAATGAAAGATTGGTAAAGATACCGATATGAACTGAAACACTTGCCTCTGTTCCTTTTTCAAGTTTTTCCTGTACAGCTTTATTTAAGGCTGCTTTTAAGAGGTTAATATTTTTTGAGTTTGTGTCAATTGAAGTGACATTTCCGCCATCATCATAATTTATGTTTACAATATCATCATAGTTGAAATTGTATTCAGTAAGTACATTATTAACTGTTTCCGATATTATATTATTTGATATTATTTCTGCTTGAGTTTTTACATATTTTTGCTGAAAGGGTACGGCTTTAGTTTCAAAGAAAACTATAATTCCAACTGTAATAATAAGTACAATTATTAAGTATTTTCTGATTCTTCTTTGCAGTTTAGATTTTTTTCTTCTGCTTCGCAAAAAAACACCCCTCATTTATTTTATACGAGAGATGTTTTATAAGTGAATAAAAAAGCACCCGTAAGGGTGCTTTAATTTTAAGATAGTATAAGAATTTAAGACATTAAATCTTCTTCGTCAGACGGATCACAGCAACCGCAGTCACAAGATTCTTCATCAAATAAATCTGAAAAATCAAATTCTAAAACTTCGCCGCAGTTTGGACATTCAATCTCGCCTTCAAGCAATACATCTTCTGAAACGCAGATTGTTTTATTGCATTTACCGCAGGTTACTTCATAGAATGGCTCATCTTCATCGTCAAAATCGTCTTCATCACAACAATCGTCACCGTAAAGTTCTTCTTCAACATTACCGAGATCTTCGTCTATTTCATCAACCTGCATACTTAAATCATCATAAAGCTCTTCCATATCAGTTACCGATAAAGCCATATCGTCAAGCAATTCAATAATTGCTTTAAGAACTTTAACTTTATCTTTATTTTCGTCAAGCTTTAAGCCTTCGCAAAGTCCTTTTATATAAGCAACTCTTTCATTTAAAGTCATAACTTTACTCCTTATGCACGGCCCATATATTCGCCTGTGCGTGTATCAATTTGGATAACTTCACCCTCGTCAATAAAGAGAGGAACTTTAATTTCTGCACCTGTTTCAAGTGTTGCAGGCTTTGTTGCATTAGTAGCAGTATCGCCTTTGAAACCGGGGTCAGTCTTTGTAACTGTCAATTCAACAAAGTTTGGCGGTTCAACACCGAATACATTGCCCTTATATGATAAAATTTTACATACCATATTTTCTTTAACAAATTTAAAGCTGTCGCCTAAAATTGATTTGTTAATTGGAATCTGCTCCCAGGTTTCTGTATCCATAAAGTAATACAAATCACCGTCGCTGTAGCTGTATTCCATATCTTTTCTCTCAATAAATGCTGTAGGGTACTTATCATTTGGGTTGAATGTTTTTTCAACCACTGAACCTGTAATAACATTTCTGATTTTTGTTCTAACGAATGCAGCGCCTTTACCCGGTTTAACATGCTGGAATTCAATAATTGAAACAACCTGTCCGTCCATCTCGAAAGTAACGCCGTTTCTGAAATCACCTGCTGATATCATAAATAAACCTCCTGAAATATTAGTATGGTTTAAATTACCATACAATCCTAATATAATTATACATATTATTTCAAAAAAAGCAAGAGCTTTATAAAACTAAGAGTTCTTTATCAAGTTTTGCAAAATTATAATAGCCTTTATCAGTAACTGCAACCATATCTTCAATTCGCACACCAAACTGATTTTCAAGATAAATACCCGGCTCTATTGTAATAACCATACCCTTGCTTAAAATAATGTCACCTTTCGGAGAAACATTGGGTTTTTCGTGAATATTAAGCCCTACTCCGTGTCCTGTTGAATGACCGAAGCATTCTCCATAGCCTGCTTTTGATATTATATCTCTTGCAGTTTTGTCTATATCAGAGCAAGAAACTCCCGATTTCACCATTTCAAGTGCAGATATCTGGGCATTTAAGACAATATTGTAAATCTCTTTTTGTTTATCTGACACTTTTCCTACAGCCACAGTTCTTGTCATATCGCTGTGGTAGCCTTTATAAAGAGAACCGATATCAAGAGTAAAAAAGTCACCCTTTTTAATAACTTCATCGCCTGCAACACCGTGTGGAAGTGAGGTCTTTTTGCCTGTTATGGTTATTAAATCAAAGGATACTCCCTCTCCGCCGTTTTTCTTAATTCTGTATTCAAGCTCGTTTTTAATATCAATTTCTTTTACACCGGGTTTAATCAAAGGCAATATTTCTCTATAAGAAATTTCAGTAATATCCTGTGCTTTCTCTATTAAATCAAGCTCTTCCTTTGACTTAACCATTCTTTGGTTTTCTATGGCTGAGTCAAGAACATTTGATGAAGAAATTTTAATTTCTGATTTATTAAGAGAATTTTTAAGCCTGTTGTAAGAATAAAAGGTTAAATCCTTAGTTTCAGTATAGACAAAGGTTATATTATTATCTTTTAACACTTCCGCTAAAACATCATATAAAGAATTAAACATTACTACTTCACAGGAATTTACTATCCTTTTGGCAGTTTCGATATATCTGAAATCTACTAATAAATAGGATTGCTTTTTTGTTATTACAACAGTCCCCTCACTGTTATTAAAACCTGTGTAATAATATACATTGGAGTTTGAAGTAACAATTAGGGCTTCGTTATCATTACTTAAAACATCTCTTATTTTATTTATTCGCTTTTGTTGTTCGGTCAATTAAATCATATCCTTTAGTGCCTCAATTGCAAGAAAATAACTTGCTTTGCCGAATCCGCAAATCTGTCCTTTACAAACAGGAGCAATAACAGACAAATGTCTGAATTCCTCTCTTGAATGAATATTAGACATATGAACCTCAATAAAAGGCAGATTAACTCCGGCAATTGCATCTCTCAATGCATAGCTGTAATGAGTTAAAGCACCTGCGTTAATAATTACGGCGTCATATTTTTCTCTTGCATTATGAATGTTATCAATTAAATCACCCTCGTGATTAGACTGAAAAATATCACATTCAAATCCTTTATTATTAGCATACTCAATTATTTCTTTATTAATATCAGATGCACTCTCATTGCCGTATATTCCCTTTTCACGAACACCAACCAAATTAAGGTTAGGTCCTAATAAAACAAGAATTTTTTTCATAATAAACTCTCCTGATTAAATTGCAAAAAAGCGGACAGTTGCTCTGTCCGCTTTTTAATTTATTTACCTATATTTGCGTTTACGAGCTGCTTCGGATTTTTTCTTACGCTTAACAGAAGGTTTTTCGTAAGCTTCTCTTTTGCGCACCTCAGCTATAACACCTGCTCTTGCACATTGCTTTTTAAATCTTCTTAAAGCACTTTCAAGAGATTCATTATCTTTTAATCTGATTTCTGCCATCTATCTTCCCTCCCATCTGCCAGTCGGCATGGGTAATTTGCATATAATTATATAACTGCAAAATTAATTATACAATAAACATATTTAATTTGTCAAGAGATAAATAATAATTAGTTGAATTTTAGTAAAAAATAAAACATTATGGTTTAACAACTATATTTACTAATCTTCCTTTAATATAAATTTCTTTTACAATATTCATATTTTCAATTGACTTTGCAACGTTTTCATCGGCTTTTGCAATGCTTAATACCTCTGTCTGTTCAGCATCAGGAGAAATATTTAACTTTGTTTTGATTTTACCATTGACCTGAACGGCAATTTCAACAGTATCTTCCTTGCATTTGCTTTCGTCATACTCAGGCCATTTTTGTTCTGCAACAATTCCTTCTCCCAATTTGCACACTTCCCAGATTTCTTCAGTTACGTGAGGAGCAAAAGGATTTAAAAGAATTGCAAATATTGCAAGCTCTTTTTTACTGATTGAACCGAAAGCTGTTACATCGTTGATTAAAGCCATTAAAGCGGCGATTGCTGTATTGAATTTGATATTCTCAACATCTTCCGTTACCTTTTTAATTGCTTTATTAAATTGACTTTCAAGCTCAGGTCTTATTGAATTACCGTCAACAAGAATGTTTTGTAAATTCCAGAAACGCTCTACAAATCTTCTGCAGCCTTTTATGCTTGCAGGGCTCCAGGGAGCAGATTTTTCAAAGTCACCGATAAACATTTCATACAGACGCATTGTATCTGCACCGTATTCATCAACGATTTCATCCGGATTTACTACATTTCCTCTTGATTTACTCATCTTTTCGCCGTTCTCGCCTAAAATCATACCGTGGCTTGTACGCTTCTGATACGGTTCTTTTGTGGGAACAACGCCGATATCATACAAGAATTTATGCCAGAAACGGCTGTAAAGCAAGTGTAATGTTGTATGCTCCATTCCGCCGTTATACCAATCAACAGGTGCCCAGTATTCAAGAGCTTCTTTACTTGCAAGAGCATCGTTATTGTGTGGGTCCATATATCTTAAATAGTACCATGATGAACCTGCCCACTGAGGCATTGTGTCAGTTTCTCTATAAGCTTTTCCGCCGCAATGAGGACAGGTTGTTTCGATCCAGTCTGTCATATTTGCAAGTGGAGATTCGCCGTTATCGGTGGGTTCATATGATTCAACCATTGGCAGTTTAAGAGGTAATTCTTCCTCAGGAATAGGAACATAACCGCATTTATCACAATGAACAATAGGAATCGGCTCACCCCAATAACGCTGACGGGAAAATACCCAGTCACGAAGCTTATAGTTTACTTTGGAATGTCCTACGCCTTTTTCTGTTAAAAACTCAATAATTTTTACTTTTGCTTCCTCTACTGATAAATCATTAAGAAAATCTGAATTTACCATTATGCCTGTTGCGCAGTCTGTAAATGCCTCTTCCTGAACATTACCGCCTTTGACAACCTCAATAATAGGTAAATCAAACTTTTTGGCAAATTCCCAGTCACGGGTATCGTGTGCAGGAACAGCCATAATAGCACCAGTACCGTAAGAAACAAGAACATAGTCGGAAACAAAAATCGGTATTTCTTTGTTGTTTACAGGGTTTACAGCAGTAACACCTTGAATTTTTATACCTGTTTTATCTTTAACTACTTCTGTTCTCTCAAAGTCTGATTTTTTAGACGCTTCTGCCTGATAAGCCTTAATTTCGTCTATATTTTCAATAATATCCGACCATTTTTCAATCATTGGATGTTCAGGTGAAATAACCATATAGGTTGCGCCAAACAATGTATCGGGACGGGTTGTATAAATAGTTAATTTATCGCCTGTTGATGTTGTAAAATCTACTTCTGCACCTGTGCTTCTGCCAATCCAGTTTTTCTGCTGAGCCTTAACTCTGTCAGGATAATCAACTAAATCAAGATCATTTATAAGCCTATCAGCATA
>JAFLSJ010000012.1 GCA_022511005.1 Ruminococcus sp. | reverse complement strand
TTCGATGGGGCAAAGTTAGGGAAAATACTATCAAGAGGTAATTTTCAATTCTGTGTAAGTGACCCCGTTGCTCAACTGGAATGGATAACAAAAAATCATTGTAATGTTGACTTAGACATTGTTGGCGTTGTACCCGCTGGAAAAGTGTATTCAAACTATTGGATGAGTGCAGATGATTGTTCAAATGAAGTAGTGCTAATGCGTTCTCCGCTTATAGATAGAAATGAAATTGCCAAACGGGAACTAATAGTAAAGCGTGAACATTATTTCCGTTATCTTGCTTCTGGAATTGTCTATAGCATTCATGATTTGACCGCTTTACAGCAAGGGGGTTGTGACTTCGATGGGGACATTGTTTTTTCTACTAACAATCATCTTGTCATCAAAGGCTGCTATGACTATGCAACAGCCAAGCCGCTATATTACAAATTGAAATCAACTGACCTCGTAGGAGCGATTACATCTGAGAATATTATTAACGCTGATATTCGGGGATTAAATTCTAAAGTCGGACAAATCTCTAATAAAGCCGGAAGCCTATATGCAAAGCTTCATAATTATGCGGAGGGTACGCCAGAGTATAAAAGTATCTACGATAGCATTATTTTTCTCGGTCAAGTTGTCGGACAGGAAATTGACAGAATTAAAACGGCTGTAGCTCCTACATATCCTTTAGAATGGAAAACATTACAGGGTGTAAAGCGAGTCGATTATCAAAACGGCGAATTTAAAGAATCACAAGTAACGACAGAAGAAGAACAGCAAGGCATATTCCAGCATAATAAATTAGCTCCCGATACTAAGCCGTACTATTTCCGACACAATTATGATTATATAAATAAGGCTATCAAAGAATTGCACAGAGAGTATAACATGATGTGCAAACGTACTTTGGGTTACAAGCTGGATGAGCTTATTTCACATATAAAAAGCAGTACTGCAAAAGAGCATGAATTGTATTTGCATAGCCAATATACAAAAACCTATCCGGTCATTGATACAGATTGTATTGTTAATCATATCTGCCATTATTTTGAGGATTTTGACAAAAAGTTAAAAAGAGAAACGCTTGCTGAAGGCACAAATATGTTGGCTACATTTACAGACAGAAGTTCTATACTTGACCCCAATACGCTGAATAATGTTAGATATATTCTTGATAGTTATAAGAGGCATAGACGATTAATCACAAAAAGTGCAAATACGAATCAGGATAGCAGCAATAAAGAGAAAATTCATAATGTTTATATGCTTCAAAAACTCATTAGCACATATTACAGAGATGAGATTTTTGAACTATTAGGCGGGGACTTACAGCTTGCATTTGATTATATGGTGGTTGCCGCTGGTTCGGATGAAAAGATAGTGTGGAACATACTGGACGAGACTATTTTGCCAATAATCAGAAAAAGGAGAGTTGCATGATTATATTTGAAAACGATAAATT
The DNA here is from genome assembly GCA_022511005.1 of Ruminococcus sp. Lineage (GTDB taxonomy): Bacteria > Bacillota > Clostridia > Oscillospirales > Acutalibacteraceae > Ruminococcoides. Next base: position 31,911 of record JAFLSJ010000012.1, on the reverse strand, counting down.
TTTGAAGAACGTTAAGAAAAATGGTGTTAGCGGAACAGACCAATATGCAAAGTTTAAAATTAATTATGTTATGGAAGATATGGTTTTTAATTCCTCATATCGGAAAAATAAAATAATTGAAAAAGTCAAGTCGATTGCAAAACAATATTTTTATGGTCTGCCGGATAATTTTATAGATAAGGAACTGGAAATTTTATATGAATCTGCAAAAGAAAAAATCAATGATGAAGATTCAAAAAGAAAACACGAAAACAAAATAATCACACTTTACGATTCTGAAATGAAAACCATCGAGGCATTAAGAGACGATGAACTGATGAGATTAGCTTTTGCTACGCTAATTCTTCATAAATTTTGCGGACAATATCTTGATGGTGGCGTAGAAAAGTATCGTAAATATGTTGATACTTGCGAAGCAGACGCTTATAGGGTTGCTGGACTTGATAAAGTATCAGGCACGAAAAAAGACAAGTTATGGAAAAAATTATATGATAAAAACATGATTGATTATTGGCTCAAAAACAATTATATGTGGCAGTACAAACCAGAATGGATAGCAAAAAGATTGTTTACCGTTCCATATAATGTTGACCTAAAATCCGATAAACATAATGAAGATATTTTTAAACGAATCACTAATTATGACAATGTGTTGTTGTATCTGAAATATTGGCTGAAAGATGGAAATGTAACAGCTTGTATGGACTGCGGATGCCCGATAGATAAAGGAACTAAAGCAAAAAAATTATGTTCAAACTGTGCTTCAATCAGGAAGAAAAGCAGCGATAAAGCAAGATATAATAGGAATGTTGCAATCACATAAAGATGAAAAATTCCGAAATTTTAATCCCTTGTAAATGCTCCTACTTTGAGGGTTTACTATAGCATTCGTCAAAACGTATATATGGTATAGAAGAACTTTGCCTTTCAATCTTTTATACCATAAATTTGACAATGAGGTGGTAGGAATATGACCGATATTTCACTTCAAGAGGAAGTTGAGATTTTTGTCAAATCCCGCAAAATGTTAAAAAAAGATTTTGCGGATAAAATCGGTATTACCCCTGTCATGCTTTCTCATTGGCTTAAAGGTCGAGTGTCTTTAAACAGAAAGACGCTTGAAAAGATTGTTACCGAAATTGATAAATAATCTTTATCTTTCTCTTATAATTGGCTGTCAGAAATGACAGTCTTTTTTTGTTAGTTGCATCTTGTGAAAGCAAGGTGTTTCTATAAATCTTCCTTATGTTTTTTCATTGAGTTCAACTTTAATCATTGAAAAAGTATTCATAGGCTCGAACGTAGCCTTAATACGTTCTGTCCTTTCTATAGGTCTGGCGTAGCCTTTAAATACGCCACCTTCCTAAACAATTAATAATTCTATATTAGTGGGTACGAATATTCAAACTTATTAAGGGTGGATTTCCGTAAACACAAAAGGAGTGTTTTATACGACTAATAATAACGAAAACAAAGTGGGTTCTACTACAGAAGTAACTGAAAATACAGGGACTAATGAGGAAAACATTACGCTAACGCAGACGGAGCTTGATAAGAGAATTCAATCTGAAACGGATAAAATCCGTACAAAGTATTCCAATGACATTAAGACTCTCGAAGCGAAAATAAAGGAATTGACTCCCGTTGTAAAATCTGATGCGGAGATTGATTTCGAGAAAAGACTTGCCGCACTTGAAGCAAAGGAAAAGAAGATGGCTTTACTTGATTCGTTGAACGCTGCCGGCATTTCTCATAAATTTTCAGATTTCTTGAAGAATGACACGGATATGGAGGCTTTCGCAAAAGTCTATAAATCTGTGATTGATAACGAGGTTCAGAAAAGAGTAAAAACGAATGGTTATGTTCCAAATGGACATAAATCTGGTGAATCTCTATCAAAAGAGGATTTTGCTAAAATGAGCATGAATGAAAAAGAACGGCTGTTTAGTGAAAATCCAGAATTATATAAATCGCTTGCTAAGCGATAATCTATTTTGAGGAGGAATTTAAAATAGCAAATACTGTAATTATACCCGAAGTTTTTGCAGATGCCGTTAATGCGCGACTTGGTGTTAAGTTACGCGCTGCAAGACTGGCAACTGATTGCACTGACTTTATTGACGATATTACTACATACGGAGATACCGTACACTTCCCGTCTATTGACAGAATCACTGATGCCGAAGTCGTTGAGAAGGGTACGCCTCTTACTCCCGATGAAGTTAATATGACAGATTCTATTGCAAAGATTAAGCAGGTTGCAAAGTCCGTTAGAGTTTATGACAAGGATTCTATTCAGGTTAAAGGTACTATCAAGGATAAGATGGCTATTCAGGTAGCTGACGCTCTGGCTGTTGCTGTTGATGCGGATTTGGTTAATGCAATCAAAGATGAGGCTGTATATACCGAAGATGTTGATGTTGCTGGTAATTTTACTCAGAGTGTAATTAATAATGCTTTTTCTGTTTTCGGCGATGATGTTGATAATGATAGCTTTGCTGGAATTCTCATTAACAGCCGTCTGAGAAATGAGATTATGGACTTCTCTGCCTTTACGGATGCAACTAAGACCTTTAACGGTGTTAATGGCAATGGTATTGTTCGTGATGGAGTTATTGGATATTGGAATGGAACTATCCCCGTTATCATTTCTGACAATGCAACTTACGATTCTGCTAAAAAGAAGGCTATTTTAGCGATTGTTAAGAAGGATGCGCTCGGTATTATCTGGCAGAAACAACCTAATGTTGAGGAAGCTCGTGCTGCTTTGCATCTTGCTACTGATATTGTGGCAAGTGAATTGTATGCAACTAAGTTGATGCGTAAAGATGGTGTGTCCGTTCTTAATGTTAAGTTTGGGGAATAAATCGGTTTGACACGCTAAGTGTTTAAACCCAAAAGATTGAATGAATCTTAAATTCTATAAAACCGCTGTCAGTTTTCGTATTGACAGCGGATTTTTTTATAAATCTATTCTAACATGAAAGGATGTGTTTTGAATGCCAGAATTAAATAAGGCCAATCGTCAAGTTTGCGACGTTGACATTCGTGTTTTAAAAACAATGGCTCCGTTCTTAAAGTTTGACACAGCTAATACAACTACTGCTGGTTTAAGCGGTGATTCTGTATATGCTATGGCTAAAGGTTCTCGTAAGATTGCGTTTGCTAATCCACTTGAAGGAACTATGTCTATAGAGGCACAGGTTTATCCTTTCAAGTTCTTTTCGCTTCTTTCAGATGGTGTAATTGAAACTACTGCTGCATATGCTGATTCAAAGGTAGTTACTTGTGAGACAGAAGGTGAACTCACTCTTACTGTTGAGAACGGAGAGATTAAAGCTGGTACTGTATTTGTTTATCCCGAAGGTCAGTTCGGTGATGAAACTGCTGTAATCATAGGTACTTTTGCAGATGGTAAATTTACAGAAACTGCTACTTCTGATAAACAAATTATACAAAATAGCAACTATGAGGTTAGTTACATTGTAACTCGCACATCAGGGGTTAAAAAGATTTCTTTCAATAACAAGAAACTTCCTAAAGACTATTTCATTACAATGAGTACAGTTGATAAAGATGAGGAAGGTTTACTTACTCCTTTTGTAATGACTGCTTACAAAGCTACAATTCAGAGAAACTTTGAGTTATCATTTAACTCTGAAGGCGACCCTGCAAGTGTTACTCTCAATTTCGACCTTATGGAAGATAAGGACGGCAACATTTTTGATATGATTGAACTCACAGATGATGCTGAGTAATTAATTTACATAACTGTTGGATAAGAGGGTTGCATATATCAAAGGATAGTGAACCATTTTTAGAGATACATTTGTCTCTTTGAATGGTTCACATTTTTTACGAAATTTCATTTATAAGGAGAACAAATGCTTAATAGGACACAATTGAAAAACTATCGTGAATTGCGCGGTTTGTCAACAAGAGATGTTGCTGCTTATTGCGATATATCCCAGCCGTTGATTGTTCAAGTGGAAAACGGCGTTAAAAATGTAACCGAATATAATCACGATGAAATAGTAAAAGGAATTAATAAAGCTTATAAAGCAAAACAAGCCGGAACATTTATCAAACCGCCACGGGTTAATCAGTCCGGCAAAAAGAAAGCGGTGACTAAATAATGAGAACTACAAAAGAACGAGGTTTATATAAAGAAAAAATTAAACAGGCGCTATTTTCATCTGAAAATATATCGGAAATTCTCTTAGGGGATACATCTGAACTGTCAAGCGGAAATAAAGCGAAGTTGTTTAATGATTTTGTGAAATCACATCTATTTGTTGATGGCACACTGGATAATGAGGGTACATACATCTTCTTTGATGTGCTAACCAGAAGCGTATCTTCACAGGTTAAAAACTGTACTATCGTTATGTATGTTATCTGTCACAGAGATATTTTAGATTATTACTATAAGGAAGGTTACTATGGCAATCGTACGGACATTCTTTCGCAGATGATTGAAGATTGCCTGGTATGCGATGAAAAAGTTGCAAGCAGCTTTGGAATTGGAAAGATTACACTTGACAGCGTGGAACTCTACAATTCCCATGATTACTACGGCTGCATTATGACTTTTAGTGCACCTGATTTTAGATGATGAAATTAGATTACGGAACACAATTAAGTCCAGAGCCGATTAAGCTGTCAGTCGGCACACTTAGAAAACCAAAATTGTTTGAAATTGCTGAACTAAACTTTGACGCATTTGATATATATGAAATGTTTCTAAAGCTAACGCCGGAAATTTTTTATACAAAGCTAAAAGGCAATGATGAAAAAGCGTATTGGGAATCATTATCTGAGGAACAACGTGAAAATATAACGCTATATGACTTAATCCTAAACGATGATTCTTTACAAAAGACATATCAAGAAATTCTGAATTTCTTCTTTGTTGAAATTGTGGTCTACAATAATGGATTGTTTTTCCTGTTCAAAAATAGAACTGATAAAACATCTGATATTACACAGGATGATATTTGTGGAATTATCCATAAAGACATATTTCCAGAAATTTTAGATTTGATTCAGCAAATATGTTGTATTAACGACAAGAAAGAATCGCCAGAGAATTTAAAATTCAAAAATAAAATTGCAAGAAGTATATATGAGAAGATGTTAAATGCTAAGAAGAAAGAAAAGAAAAAGCGAAAGGCAGATGTTAATTTATCCTTGCCTAATATTATTTCTTCTATTTCAAATATACATCCATCTATCTCCCCTATTAATGTGTGGGAGCTAACAGTATTCCAGTTGATAGATTCATTCATTCGCCTACAAGAAAATACTATGTTTAGCATTGATTGTACAAGGGTATCTGTTTGGGGAGATGAAAAGAAAACTTTTAATGCTACACTCTGGTACAAAAATAGATATGACAAGTAACAGCCGGTCAACATTGTTGGCTGGCTTTTCTTATTAAGAAGGTGATGAAAAAGTGAATGATAACGAATTTAAGACAAAAGTAAGTGTCGAACTGGATACAACTAAAGCAGAACAACAATTAAAGGAACTTGGCGATAAGAAAGTCAAACTTGATGTTGACACCGGTAATACAGAAAAGAATATAAACAAAGTAGATAAAAGTATCAATACAGCACAGAAAAGCGCAAATTCATTTGGCTCTACACTGAAAAAGTCTTTGGATATTGGTACTGCTGCTGCTATCACAGCTAAAGGATTTCAGCTAATTAACAAAGCGGCAAGAGATGCCGTTGAAGCGGTTAAGGATTTTGATGGTGCTATTAAAGACTTGCGAATGGCAACCGGAGAGAGCTATGAAAGCGTCCAGAAACTTGTTCAGGGTTACAATGAGATGGGCAAGGCAATCGGTGCTACAACTACGGAAATTACAGACGCAGCGAATTCATGGTTGAGACAGGGACATTCGATTGCTGATACAAATACACTTATCCGTGATTCTATGATTTTGGCGAAAGTTGGTCAACTGGATTCGGCAGATGCAACGGAATATTTAACTTCAGCCATGAAGGGTTATAAAGTTTCTGTTCAAGATGTTATTGAAATTGTTAACAAATTGACGGCTGTTGACCTTGTTTCGGCAACTGATGCCGGTGGACTTGCTGAAGGTATGGCGAGAGTTGCCGTTTCCGCTGATATGGCTGGCGTATCAATGGATAGGTTACTTGCTTATCTTGCTGTAACCGGAGAAGTTACGCAAAGGTCAATGTCAACGGTGGGTGAAAGTTTCAAAACCATCTTTGCCAGAATGTCAGATATTAAAGCTGATAAGTTAGAACTTATAGATGAGGATGGCACAACGGAATTACTTTCCGATGTCGAACTGACATTAAAGAATGTCGATATTGACTTGCGAAAGACAGTCCACGAGTATGAAAATTACGGGGATGTTTTAGACAATCTTGCTGCAAAATGGAGTTTTCTGAATAAAGACCAACAAAATGCACTAGCAAAAGCATTTGCAGGAACAAGACAAGCTAACAACTTTCGTGTCCTTATGGAGAACTACGATAAGGTAAGTAAATACATGGATGTTGCTGCCAATTCTGCCGGTACTGCAGAACAGAAGTTTAATGCATATCTTGACAGTATTGAAGCAAAAACGAAATCACTTCAAGCGACTTTTGAGTCCCTTGCAGTAAACAGTTTTTCAACCGAAATGTACGGTGGTATTATCGAAGCGACTACCGCCGTTATTGAATTTCTCGACAAAACAAATCTTCTCAAAGGTTCTCTTGCCGGCTTAGCCGCTGCCGGTGCTATCAAGCTGTTTGTCGGTCTTGCAACTGGTATCTCTAATGCGGCGGTAAAATTAAATGAATTCAATGCCGCCTTAAAGATGGTCAAAGCCGGAAATATCGGCGAGAATGAAATAGCACAATTAGCAAAGATGACCGCTAATCTGTCACAGAGTCAGTTAAAGGCGGTTCTATCTTCAAAGGCTCTTTCAAATGAACAGAGAGTTGCTATTCTGACCGCCCAGGGCATGAGTCAAGCAGAGGCACAAGCTGCTTTAGCCTCAATGGGACTTGCGACGGCTGAAGGAACTGCTACAACTGCCACATTCAGCTTATCAGGTGCGCTAAAGGGATTATGGACAACATTAAAAGCTAATCCCTTAATACTTGTTGCCTCGGCTGTAAGTGCTGCTGTAATGGCATTTAGTGCTTATGAGCAGCATATCGAAGAAGTCAAACAAGCAACATTAGACCGAATAAATCAAATTGAAGAGGAATCAAAACAATTATCAAGCCTAATTCAAAAATATAAAGAGCTTGCAGCAGCCGATACAACCGACAGCGGAACGCGAGAAAAAATAAAAAATATCCAGGATGAAATTACTTCATTGGTTGGAAGTCAAGCAGATAATCTCGATTTGGTTAATGGCAAACTTGATGAGGAATTAGCAAAATTACAAAGTATTTCAAAACAGCAATTAAAAAACGATATTGCCACATATAGGGATGCTTACAACAATGCTAAAGAAGATACCCGAAACAAAAGCACAATGCATGAAGGTTTCTGGATGGATAATATTTTCGGCGGCAGTGATTATTTAATAGATTATAATATTTTGCCTCAAGACGAGAATTTGAAAAACAGTGTTCAGAATATTATCAAAGAAGTAATTGAAAGCAAATATGGTGAAGTTTGGAATGGGTATGGTAGTTATTCTTTTAATTTCTCTAAAGTCGGCGATAATGATTTTCAATCAAGAATTGATGCTGTAAGTGAAATACTCAACAGACTGCAAAAATTAGATGGTTATGATACCAACAGTACACTGTTTTCAAAATTGACAGCATTCAGAAATGAGTTGCAGGATGTTTATAATGACCAGGTTGAACAGGGTAACAACTTGATGAATGCGCTAATTACTGATTTTGATAATTCAAATCGTGATGATATTAGCTCATTTGATGACTATATGAGTTATCGCAATGAAATCATTGGCAAAATTAAGAAAGATTCAACCATATCTGAAATGATGTCAGACGGTGTTTTTGACAGTGAATCAATTACAAAGTCTGTTGATAATTATTTAGGCACTCTTGAAGATTTTTCAGAATACTATAACCAATGGTATGAAAAATTTGGTTCTGATGCAGTAAAAGGAATTAATGAAATTAAGAAAAAATATCAAATGGTTATAGGAAGCGATTCAAATAATGTTGATAATCCTGATAATGCTCCTATTGATTTTCTTAATGGTAAATTTCCTGAAATCTCCTTCCCAAATCTTACGGAAAATGCACAAAAACAAGTTGATAAATTTAACCAGTGGATAGACGGATTATCACAAGAAGATAAAGAAATTGTTTACCAAATTTCTTGTGACACTGATACGGCAAATTATACATTGGAAGAATGGAAAAATGCTTTAGAAAATTATGAAGTTCCTGAGGTAAATAAAATAACATTCTCAGATTTAATGGAAACTGGTTTTTCTGATTCTGTTGATGAATATATTGAAACAGTAAATGAATTGCAAAGTGCACTTTCTAAATTTAGAGATGGTGATTTTGGTAATGAGGATTTCATTGAACTTGTTAAAAATTTCCCGGAATTAGCTGATAATGCAAATAATCTTGATAGTGCTATTATCACATTACTTGGTGATATGAACTCTGATATAGCTGACAAATTTGCAAGTCAATTTGGAAACATGGATACCGATGAAGATATTCAAGCGTTACAAAACTTTCAAGATGCCGTGTTAGCATTAGGTGAAGTTGTCAGTAATACTGAATTTGCAGTAAACATTGAAGCAGAAACAGAAGGTATGGATAATCTATGGACTTCTATAAAGGAGTCCGTATCTTCTACCGGTTTAACTGCTGAATCAATTAAAAATCTAAGGGCTCGTTATCAAGACCTTGAAGATTATGATGCTGCTAAGTTATTTGAGAAAACAGCAAATGGTATTCACCTAAACACTAAAGCATTACGAGAGCTTGAATCTGCTTATGAGAAACAAGAAAAGGCAAATCTAAAAAATACTCTCGACGATTTAATTGAGCAGTATAACGATTTAACCCTTGAAATGGATAACTGTGCTAATGCTAGTGAAAGAGACACATTATATGGTCAGCGTGACAACATCTTGCAACAGATAAATGATACTGCAGACCTAATCTCTCAATATGATGCTTTGACTTCATCATATAACGCTTGGCAAGAGGCTCAAAGTGCAACAGACCAAAGAGATATGTACTCTAACCTTGCAAGTGGTTATGAAAGCATTAAAAAGTTAATTGACCAAGGATGGTATAACGATTCCGAGGTAAACACTTATCTTGATACTATGCTTAATGCAAGCCAACGTACAAAAGATAATTATGCTGATTTTCAAAAATTAACTGAACAGATAGAAGGTACATCATTTAGTATTGCCGACTTCTTCAAGTATGATGAAGATAATAATTTGGTAACTGATGGTTTATTTGATTTCTTTGATACTGTTAAGGCAAAACTCGGCGATGACTTTGTTCAGATTACAGAAGATGGCGATTATGCATGGGATTTCACAGGCGATAAAGTTAAGAAAGTAGCTGATGCTCTTGGTATGTCAACCGAAGCTGTCGAGATTCTCGAAAAAGCAATGGGAGATGTTACAGAGAATACCAACCTTGATTCCTTTGTTGCAAATCTTGATGGACTAGCAGAAGGTATGTCTGACAGAGTTGAAAGTCTCAAAAAGGCATTGGGCGGTAAGTCTGAAGACTATGATTTAGGTAGTTTCAATTTCGGCTCATTTGATACAAAAGACCTTGAAACCCAAATTTCTAACATCAAGTCTGTTATTGATGGTGAATTTAAGGATTCTGACGGTAAAATTGACCTATCTATTGATGGTGCGGATGAAGCAGTATCTATTCTTGCTAGTCTTGTCGCTCGTAAACAAGATTTAGAAAAACCTACGATAATGAAGGTTGATACCGATAAATTAGATGGTAAAGCACAAGAAGTAGTTACTAAATTACAAGACCTTAAAGGACAATTCAATCAAATTGAATTAAATAAAACAATAGGTGTTGACACTACCGAAGCTCAACAAAAAATTCAGGATATTGTTACTGCTTTGGATAGTTACGATGGCAAGGGCGAATTAGGTTTAGATACACAAGAAGCCCAGTCTGCAATAGAAGAAATCAAAAATGCCAAACCAGATGTAAATGGCAAATTAAATATTTCACAGGAATCTCTTGATACAGTTGAGAATGTTATAAACGGTATAAAACCAGAAGTATTAGTCAAACTTGGTGTTAAAGCTGAGTTTATAGATGAGTATGACCCAGATGACAAAACCAAAAAGGTCACATATTTACTTGAGTCTAAAGAAGTTGATAAATACGACCCCAAAAATCACAAAAGAACTGTTACATATAGTTTAATAAAGACATCTGATTTAAGAGAATTCAACCCCAAAGACATTACTCGTACAGTCACTTATGACATTAAAACTAATGGTTCAGTACCGAGCAAAGCACAAGGCACAGCTTATGCAAATGGTAACTGGGGTACAAAAGATAGCGGCGTTGCGTTAGGCGGCGAAATTGGTCAAGAACTTGTTGTGCGTAATGGTCGTTTCTTTACCATCGGAGATGATGGTGCGGAATTCTTTGCCTATAAAAAGGGCGATATTATTTTCAACGCTGAGCAAACTCGCCAGATACTTGCAAACGGTAAAATTACTAATGGCAAGAAACGTGGTGTAGCATATTTAGAGGGTACTGCTTTTGGAAGTGGTTCAAATGCAAACCGCAGACGTTCAAGTGGTAGTTCTCATTCCGTAAGCAGTAGTGGTTCGTCAAAATCATCATCAAGTAATTCTTCGAGTAAATCATCAAATAATTCGAGTGATGATAAAGAACCCGAGGTATTTAACTGGATTGAAATTGCGATTAATCGTATTGAACGTGCTATTAGCAATCTTGGTAGAAAAGCTGAAAGTACTTTCAAGAAACTTTCTACTCGTATAAGTAGTACAAATAAGGAAATCAGCAAGGTTAATGAAGAAATTAACCTTCAACAAAAAGCAGCAGACCGCTATATGAAACAGGCTAAATCTGTTGGTCTTTCTTCTTCTCTTGCTAAAAAGGTTCAAGATGGTACAATCGACATTAATGAATACGATGAAGATACTCAAAAGCTTATAAATGATTATAAGGAATGGTATGAGAAATCTCTTGACTGCAAAGATGCTATTGAGGAACTTCACGAAAGCCTTGCACAACTGTATGAGGATAATTTTAACAATACTCAAACAGATTATGAAAATCAGTTAAGCCTAATTGAGCATTTGGCAAATACATATAATAACGGTTTAGATTTGCTTGAGACAAAAGGATATTTGGCAAGTACCAAATATTATGCTGCACTTAAAGATGCAGAAAAACAAAATATTAATGTTCTAAATAACGAATTAGCAGATTTAGAAAAACGTTTCTCTGAGGCTATGAACTCTGGTGAAATTGAGAAATATTCAGAAGCTTGGTACTCAATGCAGACCACAATTAATGGTGTTAAAGAAGCTATTGACGAAGCAAATATTTCTCTTGCCGAGTATGCTAAAACAATGCGTGAGCTTGAATGGAGTTACTTTGATTATGCACAAGACCGTATTGCACAAATTACACAAGAGGCTGATTTCTTAATTAATCTTATGAGTAATTCCGACCTTTATGATGATAAAGGGCAGTTGAATAACACTGGAATGGCTACTATGGGCTTGCACGGTCAAAACTATAATGTTTATATGGCACAAGCTGACCAGTATGCAGAAGAACTTCTCGCCATAAACAAAGAACTTACCAAAGACCCATATAATACTGATTTAATTGCTCGCAGAGAAGAATTACTCGGTTTACAGCAAGACTCTATTGAAGCTGCGGAGAAAGAAAAGCAAGCCATTGTCGATATGGTTGAGGAAGGTATAAATCTTGAATTAGCTGCACTTAAAGACCTAATTGATACATATACCGATGCCCTAGATAGTGCCAAAAACCTTTATGATTATCAGAAAAAGGTTAAAGACAAAACATCTGAAATTGCGTCTTTAGAAAAACAGTTTATGGCATACAAAAATGATATTTCCGAAGAAACACGTGCAACAGTTCAGAAGTTGAAAGTTGAATTGGAAAACGCAAAAGAGGATTTGCAAGAAACCGAATACGAGCAGTTTATTTCCGACCAGAAGAAATTACTTGATGACCTTTATACACAGTATGAGGAAATCATAAACCAAAGGTTAGATAATGTTGACGCGTTAATCGGTGATATGATTGATGTAGTTAATGCAAATACTGAAACAATCAATCGAACTTTAACTGATACCGCTGACAGCGTTGGATATACTTTATCTGATAATCTAAGACAGATTTGGGATGGTTCTACCAGCGCTTTGGATGGCACAATCGCTAAATATGGTGATGATTTCTCGGCTCAATTTACATCGGTTAATACTATACTAAGCAACATTGAAACTCTTATTCGTTCAATGGTTAATAAGAGTAATGAAACTGCAACGAGTAAGGTTAATGATACAAAGACCACAACTGCACCAAAAACATCAGTAAAGACTGAAACAAAGAAAAATACTTCCAATAAATCAAACGAAAAGAAGATTACTGTTGGTGGTAAAATCAATGCCAAAGGTGCAAAGATTTACGCTAACTCTTATGGCGGAGGTGCTTCAACTCAATATTTTGCAAGTGACCCGATTTATACTGTTCTCGGTGAAAATAACGGCTACTACAAAGTACGTTGGCACAAGGCTTCAAGTGGAGTAACAGGTTGGTTTAAGAAAGGCGATGTCAAGGCATATAAAACTGGTGGACTTGTAGACTTTACAGGTTTAGCACAACTTGACGGTACTCCTGGTAAGCCGGAACTTGTCTTAAACGCGGAAGATACAAAGAATTTCTTAGAACTAAAAGATGTTTTGAGCAAAATGAAAAGTCAAAAACTATCAATAATCGGTCAACCGGAAAATATGAATACATATGGTATTGATACATCTCCACAAATCGGGAATATGCCAAATATTCATAGTAGACTTGCGGAATTTGAAAAGCCAACAATTCAGCAAACGAATACCGTAAATTTGGGCGGTATAAATATAGACCATGTGCAAGATTATAATGACTTTGTAAGACAACTTCAACAAGACAAACAATTTGATAATATGATAGTTGATATGACAATTGGAAGAATTAATGGCGGTAGTTCGCTTGCTAAATACAAGTACAAATTTAATAAATAATTCTTCAAGGAGAGATGGTTTCTGCCATCTCTCCTTTTTACATATTGGAGGAAATAATTATGAAATCAAATAAATCGAAAACTCAGGAAAGAATTATCAATGAGTTAAAAAATGAGCTGGAAAAACTAAAGCGTGAAAACGCTTATCTAAAGCAGTTAGTTCCTATCGGTGACAATTCAAGGTCTGTTGAGGGTTTAATGCAGCAATATCAAAAAGCCATTTCTGAGGCGAATGATATTAGGGATAAGTATACCGCCGCCGTACAGGAAATGAAAATGATGAAGAAATCCTACAAAAAGGAAATGGATAAATTGATGAGTAGGATTAGAAAAGGTAAATAATTATGACTGCTACAAACATGAAACAGCTAAAACAGATGATTATTAAAAAGGCACAGAAAGCCATGGTTGTTTCGCAAGAAAAGATGTTGGCAGATATGTATGAGGAAACAGGTGGATTCTATACCGGTGGAGAGCCTACAATGTATGAGCGCACTGGTGCATTAGGTGATACCCCTAAAACAACAGCAATAACAACCACTGGTGATAGTGTATCTTTTGAAGCGTATTTGGATAAAAAGCATCAATACACTACTGGCTCAAATCCGAATATGCAACAGGTTTTAGAGCTTGCCAATGATGGAAAACCGTTTACTACTAAGAATGGTTATCCGGCAAGGGAAACTGTAGGGCAGAAAGGGTTCTGGGAAAGAGCCAATGAAAAGATGAAGAAATCATTCGATGATACTATGAAAAGTTTTTTCGGATAAATAAACAACATGGGCTACTTAAAGAAAGTAGCCCTTTTACATATATATGGAGAAGATTATAGTGAAAAAGAAATTAAGTGAAGAAGAATACAATTTAACATATGCAGCTCTTAAATTAATTGAAAACCTATTTCAACAAGGCAAAATCAAAAAACACGTTTTTAGAAACATTCTTAATGAATATAGTGACCGTATTGACATTTCAGCCTTTAAGTGTTATACTTAATACGAGATTTAGCGAAGTTAGGAAACAAAGGAGGTATTGATATGTATGGTTATGATAATCAAATACCGAAAAACAGAAAAGTTGTTGTCTATGCTCGTGTCTCAACAGAACATGAAGCTCAACTATCTGCTTTAGAGAATCAAAAAGACTGGTATAAACCGATTCTGGCACAACATCCTGAATGGGAAGTTGTAAGAATGTATGTTGATGAGGGCATTACCGGAACTTCTGCAAAGAAACGTCCTCAATTTATGCAGATGATAGAGGATGCCGAAGATGGAGAATTTGATTTAATACTTACACGAGAAGTATCACGATTTGCGAGAAATACAGTAGACACACTACAATATACAAGAAGCTTAAAAGCGAAAGGCGTTGAAGTTTTCTTTATAAATGATAATATAAAAACTTTTGATGGTGATGGTGAATTGCGACTCACTATCATGGCTACATTAGCACAGGATGAGAGTAGAAAAACATCTATCCGTGTAAAAAGCGGTCAACAGACTTCTATGAATAATGGCGTATTTTATGGCAACGGTAATATTTTGGGATATGATAGAGTTGGCAAAAACATGGTTATTAATCCCGAACAAGCAAAAACTGTTCGTATGATTTATGACTGGTATCTTGATGGTATTGGTATTCGTGCAATCCAATTTAAACTTGAACAGGCTGGCAGACTAACATCTACAGGAAAAACGAATTGGCACATGGCGAATATCAGCAAAATATTGAAGAATTCTTTCTATTGTGGTATAATAACATATCATAAGCAATGGACTCCTGATTTCTTGGAGCAAAAGAAAATAAACAATATTGGAGATATGGAGTTTACCGTAGTAAAAGGCACACATGAGCCAATTGTAACAGAGGAAGAATTTGAACTTGTGCAAAAGAAGATAGGAAGCCGACATAGAGAAAGTAAAAATAATCAAGCCGGAAAGAAAAGAGTTTTCGGAGAAAGACAACCATCCGATGTGTGGACGGAACTGCTTGTTTGTGAGTGCGGACATAAGTTTAATCGGAAAGTCTGGCATAGATTAGAAAATGAAGTTCAATACGGCTATCAGTGTTATAGCTCTATTCGGACAGGGACGGTTAAAACACGACAAAACAAAGGCTTGCCAACCGAGGGCATATGTGCTGTTCCAATGATTGCCGGATGGAAGTTACAGATGATGGCTAAACATATTTTCCGTGAATATTTAAAAGACACAGCACAAGTATTAGCTCTTGCAGAGTCGATTTTAGATAGACACATTGATGATAAAGAACCGGTAGAAGATAGTTCAAAGATAATCAAGCAAAAGCAAGATGAACGTGAAAAGCTCAACAAGCGTCTGCATAACCTTATTGAAATGAGGGCAGATGGTGAAATCACAAGAGAAGTATTCAAAATAAAACAAGAGGAAATTGAGAAGCGGCTGGCTGAAATTGATACTGAGCTTGAAACACTAAATCCCGAAACACAGAATGAAGTTGATGAAGCTACTCACGATGAGAAGATAACCATTCTAAGGTATTACTTAGAACAGTCCGTTAATCCCTCTGACACGGATGACATACCAGAGGATGTTATCAGGGCTTTCGTGATAAAGATTGTTGCACATGAGGATGGATTTGATTGGTACTTGCGCTTTAGTCCAGACAAAGACCCGAAAAAACTTAGCATTGAAGGCAAGCGTAAGGATTCCGCAAAAGTTTCCTCACTTGGTTATTTGCTGCACAGGCTGCAATCAAAGAGAAAAACGCTTAATTATCGTTTAACTGATAAGGTGTCAAAATTTAAGCCCTGCCTGAAATTCAGGCAGGGCTTTTATACGTTGAAATACAAAGAAAAATAAAGCAGAACCTTTCCAAAAGTTAGTAGGGGGGCGACCCTTGCGGTCGCCCGTAAATAAAAACCTGTGTTTTAAATTATAAATAAAAATATACTTCCAATAATTATGCTGATTAAAGCACCTATGAGTACGTCTCTTAAAAAGTGAACGCCTGTTAAAAATCTTGATAAACCTATCATTACTGAAAATATTAAAAATATAATGCCTGACGATTGATTTACGTATAAAAAGGTCATTGCAATTATAAAAGCACTTGCAGTATGACGACTTGGAAAAGAATGTCCTTTTGTACTCTTTTTTATTAAAGGTTTAATATCAAGAAGTTCATAAGGTCTTTTAAAATTTAAAATCTGTCTTAAAGCTGTTACCAGTATAAAAGTTCCTAATGGAACCAACAGAGCTTTTAAAAATACAACACTGAAAATATCATTATATATAAGCAAAAGTATTAATAATATAAAATAACTTATAGCTACAATATAGGGTAAAATTCCATATGAGAATTTTAATATTCCCAATGTAAATTTGTGTTTATTAAACCATTTACATATTTTTCTGTATCTTTTTTCAGTCAATTTACTCACCTCAAGATTTAGGTGAGTAAATTCTACCATATTATCTTTAAAATTTCAATTACTGTCAGGTTTATCTATTCTTCGACATTTATATTATATTTTTCAAACCAGTAATCAAGCTGTGCAATATAAGCAAGAATCTGAGGTGCTCTCATAAGCTGACCATACCAGGGAGAAGAAATTCCGTCAGGATTGTTTATAATCTCGTTTACACCGTTTTCGTCAATAATTTCATTTATAAGACTGCCCTTTTTGCTTAACGCATTTTTGCAGAGCTTTGTAACAGCCTCCATATAAACAGGGTTGTGGGTTTTGGGGTACGGACTTTTCTTTCTCCAGCAAATTTCTTCAGGTAAAATATCCTCAAACGCTTTTCTTACAATGCCTTTTTCTCTGTTGTTATATGCCTTTAATTCCCATGGCATATTATAAGCATATTCCACAAGTCTATAATCGCAAAACGGTACTCTTACCTCAAGTCCGCTGTACATAGAGCATCTGTCTTTTCTGTCAAGAAGGCACTGCATAAACCAATAAAAGTTAAGCATAAACATTTCTCTCATTCTGGCACTTAACTTTGTATCAGTTGGTAATTTTTCTGCAAGGGCAATAGTATCAAGATATTTCTGATGAACGTATTCCTCTCCCTTTGGAAGAATACCTTTTTTAAGAATATCACGCCTTACCTGCTGAGTTCTCGACCATGGGAAACACTCCTCAAAAAGAATATCTTTATTATGATACCAGGGATAACCGCCGAAAAGCTCATCTGCACATTCTCCTGAAAGGGCAACGGTATAATTCTCTTTTACCTTTTCACAAAACAGCAAAAGGGAAGAGTCTACATCTGCCATACCGGGTAAATCTCTCGCTTCAACAGAGGGGAACAGAGCTTTAGCCAGTTCTTCGTTGTCAAGAATAACCTCGTGATGATTTGTGTTTGCACTTTCAACCATAAAGTTTATAAATTCTACATCTGCATTAGGTTGAAACAGGCTTTTTTCAAAGTATTTCATATTGTCACGGTATTCAACCGAATAGGTGGTTATTCTGTCTTGTTTTGCCTTTTTTCTGTACATTGATGCAGTTTGAACAATTATACTGCTGTCGAGTCCGCCCGACAAAAAGAAACATAGTGGAACATCGCTTATAAGCTGTCTTTCAACGGCGTCGGTCAGTAAAAATCTTGTTTTTTCAATAGTTTGTTTTTCGTTGTCGGTATGTTCTTTTGCAGTGATTTTAAAATATTTCTTTTTAGTAAAAATACCGTTTTGGTAGACTCCGTATTCTCCGGGCAATAACTCATTAACTCCTTTAAATATGCCGTTTCCCGGAGTTCTCGCAGGACCTAAAAACAGAATTTCATACAATCCTTCTGTTGTGATAGTAGGTTTTACCACACCGCTTGCAAGAAGTGTTTTAATTTCTGATGCAAAAAGAAGTCCGTCGTTATATTCATAATAAAACAAAGGTTTAACGCCGATTTTATCTCTGCACAAAAACAGCTTTTTTTCTTCAATGTCATATACCGCAAAAGCATAAATTCCGTTTAATTTTTCAGCACATTGCTCTTTGTATTCCACATATGCTTTAAGCACAACCTCCGTATCGCTTGTACCGCTGAACTTATATCCCTTTTCCATTAAATCGTGTTTAAGATCGCTTGTGTTATAAATTTCGCCGTTATAAACAATACAATAAGTTTTGCCCTTATGCTTTGTCATCATAGGCTGTTTGCCGTTTTCTTTGTCAATAACCGTAAGTCTTCGGTGAATAAAAGCTCCCTCTCGGCGAATGTACATTCCGTTTTCGTCAGGACCTCGTTTGTCTAAGGTTTTACTCATTTTGCTTAAAATTTTAAGGTTTTGCGTCATATCAATATTTTTATCAAGCCAGCCTGCAATTCCACACATAAATTAACCCCCAAGTTTTTTATTATTAGATTTAATTGAATATATAAAACATACTGCTGTTATTACAAGCATAATACTTCCTAAATAAGAGGAGCTTGATATAACAGCGTTTGTTTTTTCAGCGGTTGAGAATACCTGTTCGCTGACAGGAAAGAAGTGAAGAAGAATATTAGTAAAAAGTGCTGTAAGTATGCCCTGAATAATTCTGAATATGAAAAATAACAATTTGTTTATTTTAATATCTTTAAGTCCCTGAAATACCTGAAAATGAACGCAAAGTCCGCCAAATCCCAAAGCAAAGGCTATAATATAAATAGGTGTGTTAAGTGACAAATTGTTTGATGCAGTGGTAACCTCGGTCAGAATATAAAATCCCTTCAGAAAATTTTGATTTGTAATAACCATTTCTCCGAATTTAATAAAAACACTAAAAAACACAACCAAAGCACACATTTCTATAACGCCTCTTGAGGCGTCAGTTGCAGATTTTGCAAGGGATTGTGAAAAATCAGAAAGCTTTGGTTTTGAGTAAATTATATTGTTTGTATCAATTTTATTTTTATTAAATAAACCTATTGTAATTCCTAAAATTAAAACAGATATTACAGAGGAACAAAGTAAAATAATTCCTATATTTTTATTATGGTAAAGAGATGCCCCAACAAAAGTTATAAGAAATCCGGGCCCTGAGCATACGCAGAAATAAGCCATCTGCTTTGCCTCTTTTTCTGTAATCAAGCCCTTTTCATACAAACCTCTTATTCCTCTTGCACCAACAGGATAACCTCCCACAAGGCTCATAATAATAGTAGATGTGCAAATGCCGGGCAAATTAAATAAATGCCTTATTATTTTACTGAAAGGCTTTTCAAGGAGCGAGCATAATCCCGACTCTATTGTAAAAGAAGATATTACCATAAAGGGGAATAACGAGGGAACAAGAACTCCTGCACAAAATTCAAGACCGTTTTTGGCACCTGCCGATGCTTCATCAGGAAAAATAAGTATAAGCGTACATGCAGATACAGCAAAAAAGCTTAACAGGATGACCTTTTTAATTTCTGTAATTTTAAAAAATCTCATTGCCTTCACCAATAATATATATGCAATTAGTTGCATAAAATTTACAGATTATAAAAAGGGAGAGAATATTTGTGAATAGAAAAAAAGATACAAAACGACTTAATTCTATTAAAAATAAAATACCGCCGCAGTTTTTATCAGGACTTTCTCATCTTGAACTTTTGGGCAACCGTCAGATAACAATAGAGGGCTCAAGGGGAATTTTAAAATATTCAGATGATGTAATAAGAATAAATGCAGGTTCAATGGTAATAAGTTTCAGCGGCAGAAACCTGAATGTGAAATGTATTGCACCCGACTGTACAATGGTTGAGGGATTTGTTACAAAAATTGAGTTTACAGTTTGAGGTGTTGTTATGGTTTTAAAGTTAATAAGATGGTTTCGTGGATATGTTTGTTTTGTCCTTTTAGGAAAAACGCCTGAAAGATTTATAAATTTATGCAGTTTAAACGGCATAAATCTTTGGGATACAAAACCTACCTCACAGGGACTGAAAAGCAGTATTTCAATTTTTGACTATAAATCAATAAGAAAAATTGCAAAAAAATCAAAATCAAGGCTGAAAATAAAATCAAAACGGGGACTTCCGTTTTTTATAGTTAGATATAAAGGCAGAGCAGGATTAGGAATAGGCGCAGTACTGTTTATATGTCTTATGTTTTTTCTATCATCTTTTATATGGTCGGTGAACATAATAGGTGCAGAAAATATAAGCGAGCAGTATATTCTGAAAACTCTTGCAGATAACGGACTTTCGGTAGGAACATTCAAAGGCGGTATGAATGTTCAGAAAATTCAGAGAGATATGATAATTGCCATACCTGAAATCGGCTGGATGTCAATAAATATTCAAGACAGCAGTGCAAATGTAGAAATCAAAGAAAAAGCTTTAGTGCCTGAAATGAATGATGAAACTGACCCCTGCAATATAGTAGCAAAAAGCGACGGAGTAATAACAGATTTTGAAGTTACAAACGGAAAGGTGGAAATTCTGAGAGGCTCTGCGGTATCCGAAGGACAGCTTCTTGTTAATTCAGTAGTTGAGGATCAAATGGGCGGAGTTAAATTTACCCATGCAAACGCAAAGGTTTACGCTGATGTTATATCCACAAAATCCTTCTCAATGCCAATGAAAACAAAGATTTTATCACCCACCGATAGTAGAACAAAAAGATATTCATTAAACTTTTTTAATCTTAATATTCCCATAACTGTAAGCAATTCAGGGTATAATATTTCTGTAAAGCAGAATAGCAGTTTCAGAATTGTATCTGAAAAAAACACACTTCCATTTGGAATAAACGAAGAAACGGAAATAGAATACCGTATAAAAGAAGTTAATTTAACAGAAGAACAGGCAAAAACTGCTTTGCTTAAAGAAATGGCACTTTATGAGATATTCTGCAAAAACGAAAGTAAAGTTAAAGAGCGTGGATTTACGGGAGGAATTGCAAAAAGCAGGTATACAATGCACGTAAATTACGTATTTAATGAAGATATTGCTGAAAAACAAAAAATGTATGTTTCTGATTAATTGCAATAAGCAATCATTTATGTTAAAATATAAAATATTAATTTAAGGGAATAGAGGAACCATAAATGATAGTTCTTTGCATAGGAGATGTGGTAGGAAGTATCGGCTGTCAGACGGTGAGAAAGCATCTTCCGCTTTATAAAAAAGCAAACGGTGTTGACCTTGTTATCTGTAACGGAGAAAATTCAGCAGACGGCAACGGAATTACACCATCATCTGCAAGACATTTATTTGACAGCGGGGTAGATGTTATAACTCTCGGCAACCACGCATTCCGAAGAAAAGAGTTTTACGAAATGCTTGAAGAACACCCATATATTATAAGACCTGCAAATTTTCCTGAAGGTTCAACACCGGGAAGTGGTATTTGTCAGGTGGATTTGGGAAAGAATATAGTAAGTGTAATAAATATAATGGGAAATTCCTTTATGGATAACAACCTTGACTGTGCCTTTAAAACGGCAGATGAAATGCTTAAAAAGGCAGAGGGTAATATTAAGATAGTGGATTTCCACGCAGAAGCTACAGGTGAAAAGCGTGCTATGGGATTTTATCTTGACGGAAAGGTTTCAGCAGTATTCGGAACGCATACTCACGTTCAGACAGCAGATAATCAGGTGCTTGAGAATGGAACAGGATATATTACCGATGTAGGAATGACAGGAACGGTAAATTCTGTTTTGGGAGTAAAGCCTGAGCTGATTATTAAAAAGCTGAAAACAAAAATGCCTGTAAGATTTGAACTTGTAGAGGGAGAATGTAAGTTTGAAGCAGTTGTGTTTGATATTGATGAAAAAACAGGTAAATGCACTGATTGTCGAAGAGTTTCATTAAGATGATTTAAACTGATTTTAGATAAAACCACTGAAAATTTTTATTCAGAATAGAATTAGTACAGGTGTATATATTTTTTACTTGCAAAATCTTGTTATATTAGTTATAATTATTTTATTATGTACTGCAAAAGTATGTATACAGCTTTTGTAGAAGGATGTGCTTTAGAAATGATTAACGGACAGACTTTAAAAAATGCAGTTATATCGGGAGCAAACAATATTAACTCACAGAAATTTCATATTAATGACCTTAATATTTTCCCTGTTCCTGACGGCGATACAGGTACAAATATGTCTATGACAACCAATGCCGCTTTAAAAGCATTGGAAGAATTAGACGAAAACCTCACTGTAGCAGACGTAGCTCAAACGGTTGCGTCTTCAATGTTAAGAGGAGCAAGAGGTAATTCAGGCGTAATTTTATCCTTGTTATTCAGAGGCTTTGCAGAAGGTCTTAAGGATAGAGAAGAAGCAGACGGAAACGACCTTGCTTATGCTTTAGGATTAGGAGTAGATGCGGCTTATAAGGCAGTTATGAAACCCACTGAGGGAACAATTCTTACAGTTGCAAGATTGGCTTATGAAGCAGGAAATACAGCGGCTAAACAAGATTGTTCAGTGACCAATGTGTTTCAAGCTATGAGAGATGCCGCATATAATGCCTTAGAGCAAACACCGCTTCTTTTACCTGTACTTAAAAAGGCAGGAGTTGTAGATGCAGGCGGAAAAGGTCTTTGCGTTATTTTAGACGGTATACTTTCCGTAATCAAAGACGGAAAAGTAATTGAATATGTTGATGAAAGTGAATCAGCAGAGTCGGACGATTTCTTTGAAAGTGCGGCGGCACAATTTGATGATGATATCACTTTTACTTATTGTACAGAGTTTATCGTTGGCAGAGATGCTGAAATCGAAACCGATCCTAACGAATTAAGACTTTTCCTTGAAACAATCGGCGACTGTGTAGTTGTTGTAAGCGACGATGAAATAATTAAAGTTCATGTTCATACCGAGCAACCGGGAGACGCTTTAAAAGAAGGCCTTAAATTCGGTCAGCTTTTAACAGTTAAGGTTGAAAATATGAAAGAACAGCATAAGAATGCTAAAAGCGATAAGGAAAAGGCTAAAGCAGAGTCTAAAAAGTCTGTTAAGGTTAAGCTTGATGTTCAGCCTCCGGAGGAAGAAATCGGCTTTGTTGCAGTTGCGGCAGGTGACGGTGTTAAAGAGTTGTTTATGGATTTAGGCTGTACTCATGTTGTATCAGGCGGTCAGAGTATGAACCCCAGTACAGACGATATTTATGAAGCTGTAATGGCAACGCCTGCAAAAAATGTTATAGTACTTCCAAATAATAAAAATATTATAATGGCGGCAGAGCAGACAATACCAATGGTAAAAGACAGAAATGTTCTTATTGTACCAACAAAAACAATTCCGCAGGGTATGAGTGCAATGCTTGCTTTTGACCCTGAACTTTCAGCAGACGGCAATAAACAGCTTATGGTTGCTGCTGCAAAAGAGGTGCAGACAGGTCAGGTTACCTTTGCCGCAAGAGACAGTGAGTTTGGCGGTAAGAAGATAAAACAGGGTGAGATTATTGCCCTTGAAAACGGAAAGCTGACTATATGTGAAAAGAGCAAAATCAAAGCAGCAGTTAAGCTTGCAAAAAATCTTGTTAAAAAGGACTCTTCATTCATTACATTAATTTACGGTGAAGATACAACCGAAGATGAAGCAAAAGAAGTTTATCAGACACTTTCCGATAAATACGGTTCATATGCAGATATTTCAATGGTAAACGGCGGTCAGCCTGTTTATTATTTCATTTTAAGCGTTGAATAATAAAAGCAAAATCAATTTAAAATCAGTATAAAGTGGGCACAGTCGTCTGTGTCCATTTTCTTTAATAGATGTAACAATAGATTTAACGAGGTCACTATGGGTTCTCTTTATGCGGTTAATATAGAAACACTAAACGGAATAGGTAAAAAGCGGGCTGAGCTTTTTAATAAGATGGGTATATTTTCTGTTGGCGATTTAATTGAATTTTATCCAAGAAGATATGAAAACTGGTCTGTAATTACTCCTCTTGAAGAAACGGAAGATAATCAGACTGTTTGTATTCAGGCGACCGTTTCAAGCCATATAAGCTCTGTAAGAACAAAAGGCGGCAGACTTTTAACGAAGTTTTCTGCCTTTGATGATACCGGAGCAGTTGAAATAATTTATTTTAATAATAAATACATAGATACAATGCTTTCTTACGGAGCAACATATTTGTTTTACGGAAAAATAAACCGCACTATGACAGGATGTCAGATGATTTCTCCTATGTTCTCAAAAATAGGAAATTCAAACGGTATGCATCCCATATATAAGCAAACAAATGGGCTTCAGAACAGAGTAATAGAAAATGCCGTAAAGACTGCAATTTCAATGCTTCCCCAAGTAATCAACGACCCTCTGCCGGAAATTATAAGAAAAAAGTTTTCACTTTGTGATTATGAATTTGCAATAAAAAATATTCATTTTCCCAAAACAGAAGACGATTTACAAATGGCAAGAAAACGCCTGATTTGTCAGGAACTTTTAATTCTCATGCTGGGAATGAATAATCTTAAAAACAGAGATAAAAAAGAAACCTCTCTAAAACTAAAAAAGGATTATACAGAGGAATTCTATTCATTGCTTCCGTATACTCTTACAAACGCACAAAAAAAGGCAATTAAAGCCTGTGTTGACGATATGACGTTAAATTCCTGCTCTATGAACCGTCTTGTTCAGGGAGATGTAGGCTCAGGAAAAACAGCAGTTGCGGCGGCTGTGTGTTATAATGCCGTAAAAAACGGCTGGCAGGCGGCTTTTATGGCACCTACCGAAATTCTTGCAGAACAGCATTATCAAAGCCTGAGCAAGCTTTTTAAAGACGAAAATATCACAATCGACTTGCTAACAGGCTCACAAACCCCGTCACAAAAGAAAAAAGTAAGAGAGGGTATAGCCTCAGGTGAAACTGACCTTATAATTGGAACTCACGCTTTAATTACGGATAAGACTGAGTTTAAAAATTTAGGCATTGCAATTACAGACGAACAACATCGTTTCGGCGTTGCTCAAAGGGCAAAACTGCTATCAAAGGGAAAAAATCCTCATTTGCTTGTAATGAGTGCAACCCCGATTCCCAGAACCTTAGGCCTAATAATATACGGTGACCTTGATATTTCAATAATCGACGAACTACCGCCCGGTAGACAAAAGGTGGATACGCTTTTAATAAACGGACAAATTCGCAGAAGAGCCTGTAATTTTATTAAAGAACAAATAAAAAACGGCAATCAGGCATATATAGTCTGCCCTCTTGTAAGTGAGAGTGAAGCGGATCTTGCTGCTGCGGAAGAATATGCCGCAGAGCTTATGCTTAAAGAGTTTTCCGATATAGGTGTAGGCGTTTTACATGGTAAAATGAAGGCTTCTGAAAAAGATGCGGTTATGAAGAAGTTTGAAAAGGGAGAGCTTTCGGTTTTAGTTTCAACAACAGTAATCGAGGTTGGAGTGAATGTTCCAAATGCAACTGTAATGATGATTGAAAATGCAGAAATGTTCGGGCTTTCACAGCTTCATCAGCTAAGGGGAAGAGTAGGCAGAGGAAAAAATAAAAGCTACTGTATTTTAGTCAGCGATAACGGAAATCCCGATACAGTAAACAGACTGAAAACTCTTTGTAAAACAAATAACGGCTTTGAAATTGCAGACGCAGATTTGCTCCAAAGAGGTCCCGGCGACTTTTTCGGCGAACGCCAGCACGGTTTGCCGCAGCTTACAATTGCTGATTTTGCAGATAAAATAAACCTTGAAATATCAAAAGAAATGTGCAATTATTTTATAGAAAATCAAGATGAATTTTCTGAAAAGGAAATAAATACTTTGAATGCCTGTGTAAAACGGCTGTTTAATAAAGGCGGCAACAATATTATGAATTGATATTAAAGTACGCAAAATTGCATATATTTATTAAAATAGTATTATTTATAATTTATTTAATAAAGTTTTATTTCTATTGTAAATCACATAAAAATAATGTATTATTAATACTAAACACCAATTAAAATGCGGATATCTTTTAGGCAGATTTTGCATCATACTTCATTCCCTGTCCTCGAAAGGCGCCAGCCTTTCTGCGGTATGGCACTCGTCTGACACAAAATCTGCACTAAAATCCTATCTCGTTTTCAATCGGCGTTTAGTATAATTCATTATTATTAAGGAGTTATCAGATAATGAAAAAGGTCTCAAAATTACTTTTTATATTTATATTGATTTTGCTTGTTGCAGGTATCAGTATAGTTCCTGTTTCTGCAATTTCATATACTAATGATGTTAAAACCCTGACGGATTCGATTTTACTTGTAAATATGGATACAGATCAGGTGGTTTTTGAAAAAGACGCAGATTCAATCCGTTATCCTGCCTCAACAACTAAAATTATGTCTTACATAATTGTAATTGAAAATATTCCCGATTATGAAAATACAAAAATTGAAATTAAAGAAGATGTGCTTTCAATTCTTGATGGAACAGGAAGTTCAACGGCAAACCTTGAAAATCATATCGGAGAAAAGATGACCGTAATTGATCTGCTTTACTGTATGATGGTGCCTTCGGGTAATGATGCGGCTGTTGTATTGGCTGACTATATAGGCAACGGAGATATAAATAAGTTTGTAGATTTAATGAATCAAAAGGCAAAGGAGTTGGGTTGTGAAAATACACATTTTAAAAATCCCGACGGTTTGCATGATAAAGACCATTACACAACTGCAAGAGATTTATATTTAATAACAAAGTATGCTTTAACAAAGCCCATGTTTTCCGAGATAACTAATACTACAACATATTTTTGCGAAGACGATGATTATCCCCTTATTACAACAAATTATATGATAGATGAATATAGAGGCGGAGAATATTATTATCGGTATGCAAGGGGAATTAAAACAGGAACAACAGACGAAGCGGGTCGTTGTCTTGTAACAACTGCAACCGCAGACGGTTACAGCTATATGGCAGTATTACTCCATTATCCTTACAGCGAAGACAGTGATGATAATACTTACGGAACAATGCTTGATGCGGCAGATTTGTTCAGATGGGCACTGGTTGATTTAGAGCTTGGAGAGTTGAAAACATCTTCAACACCCATTTGTGAAATTGAATTAAGACTTGCATGGAATAAAAATAATCTTTTGTTGACACCACAGGAAAATATAACGGCTATTGTTCCAAAAGGTTATGAAGAACCGTGGATAATCTATGAAACAGAAGTTCCCGAATCAATAGAAGCACCTGTAAAGCAGGGAGATGTAATAGGCAAGGTATCAGTTTACTATAAAGACGACACAATGACAGAAAAGCAGTTTTTATCGACTGTAAATCTTGTTGCTTCAGAGTCTGTTGAAAGAAGCGGTTTCCTATACATACTTGATGTTATCAAGAACATAGTTATGTCAATATGGTTTATTATAGCGGTAATAATTATAGTAATCCTGTTTATTATTTACTTGATTCTTACATCAATTTACAAGAAAAAGCACGGCAAAAAGAAAAAGGTAAAGCGTTACAGAAATTTATAATATGAGTAGTAACCTTTCCTAAAATTTGTAATGGCAACTCTTACGGCTACCTGAAAAGCAAAGCTGAGATTTTCCTAAAAATTTGTAGGGGACGATGACTATATCGTCCCAAAAAAATTTCAGATAACGGGTCGATGAAGGCATCGACCCCTACAATTTAAATTAAAGTTTTTGTTCTTATTTCAGATAACCACAAGGGCTGCTCCTAAACTGTTTTCTAAAAACCTTATTAAAAAAACAAAAAGCTATTCCGAATTTTTCGGAATAGCTTTTTTTACTTCTTAAAAAAGTATGTTTTAATATCCTGTTTCATCGCTTAAAGAATCATCATTTACAATCCAATCCTCAACATAAACAGCTGTGAATTTAGTTTTGGAATTTCTGATAATAACTCTTTGAATTCCGGCGTTAATAATCATTCTTTTGCACATTGCACAGGAATTTGCGTTTTCAACATATTCACCGGTGCTTGCGTCTTTTCCCACAAGATAGAGAGTAGCTCCCAACATCATATCTCTGGAAGCGTGAATAATGGCATTTGCCTCGGCGTGAACGCTTCTGCAAAGCTCATATCTTTCTCCTCTGGGAACATTACGCTGCATTCTTACGCAAGTGCCCAAATCAGCGCAGTTTTGTCTGCCTCTGGGGGCACCGGTGTATCCTGTTGAAACAATTTGGTCATTTTTGACGATTATTGCACCAAAGTTACGGCGCAGACAAGTTCCGCGCTCAGTAACAGTTTCTGCAATATCCAGGTAGTAGTTTTCTTTATCGATTCGTTTCAAAAAACTCACCCTTTCATAAAGAAGAATATTTCACTAATTACAGCGATATATTTATAGTGAAAAAATTATTTTTTCTTCTTTAAAGTGCCAATGCAATCGCGGCAAATATTTTTGCCCATATACTCAACGAGGTTTTCTTCACTGCCGCAAAATTCACAACAAGGCTCAGCCTTCTTGATAACAATTGCGTTTCCCTCAACGTCGAGCTTTAATAAGTCGTTGCATTGAATAGAAAGTTTTTTGCGGATATCTTTAGAGATAACCACTCTGCCTGCTTCGTCAATTTTTTTGTAGCTGGTATAAATCATACTTATCGCTCCTCCTTCATTTTTTATTATACCAAATAATGACAAAAAGGTCAACGGTTTTTTCAAATTTTTCAAAAAATTTTTTAAAAGGAGTTTTTATGCTATCTTACATATGGGGATTTTTGATAATAATCAGTCTGATTTGCTCGTTTTTTACCGGAAATACGTCTGAGCTTGCCGAAGGTACTTTGCAGGGTGCGTCTGACGCTATCACTCTGCTTTTGACAATGGCGGGAATAATGTGCCTTTGGTCAGGTATAATGGAAATAGCAGAAAGATGCGGTTTTACTCAGGTAGTATCAAAAATTCTTTCACCTGTGCTTTCTCTGTTATTTAAAAATCTTGATAAATCATCAAAGGCTTATAAAAGTATATGTATGAATATAAGCGCTAATCTGCTTGGTTTGGGAAACGCGGCAACACCCTTTGGTCTTGCGGCAATGAGCGAGCTTGATACCCTTAATAAAAAAGATGAAATCGCAAGCAATGAAATGATATTATTTGTAGTTATGAATACTGCTTCATTACAGCTTCTGCCTACAATGATAGGAACCTTACGCCAAAGCTTCGGCAGTAAAACTCCCTTTGATGTTTTGCCTGCAGTTTGGATAAGCTCAGCTTGTGCTTTGTCTGTGGCGCTTGTTTTGGCGATAATTTTTAATGCGTCAAAAGGGAAGAGAAGACTTTAATACTAATATTAGACTAAGATTAGTATAAGTGATTCTTACATAGTGGAAGTGATGTTTTGGAAATTGTCGTTCCTGCGTTTATTGCAATAATTGTAATAATAGGATTAATAAAAAAAGTTCCCGTTTTTGACGCCTTTGCAGATGGAGCAAAAAAAGGACTTATAACACTGTACTCAATAATTCCCACCCTTGTGGGACTTATAGTAGCTGTAAATATGCTAAAGGCAAGCGGGGCTCTTGATATGCTTTGTGATTTTATAGCACCTGCGGCGGAAGCTTTGGGATTCCCGAAAGAAATCGTACCTATGGTATTGCTCCGTCCCGTTTCAGGCTCAGGCTCAACGGCTCTTTTAAATCAGATTTATACAGACAGCGGTCCTGACAGTTTTGCAGGAAGGGTAGCCTCTGTTCTGGCAGGCTCAACGGAAACCACCTTTTATGCAATTACCGTTTATTACGGAGCAACAAGCGTAAGAAAAATCCGACATACAATGTGGGTAGCACTTGTAGCAGATTTTACAGCCGCATTAATGGCTGTACTTACTGTAAGAATATTCTTCGGCATGTAAAATCTACATATTCTAATTTTCTCGGTCAGTCAAGTATATTGTAAAATCAATAATTTCTCAAAAATTGGTTATACTTTTTTTGAGGTGACTAATATGAAAAATAAAAAGCAAAACAAAGACAAACAATATTTTAGATTTGGTAATTTTCAGAATAGTATAACAAACGAACAGCCTGAAGGTAATGAAAAAACAGCAACAGACAATCAATGGGTTTCTACCGGTTTAAACCCCGATGATGATAGAGAACGCCGTGACGGTCCGGGCGGAGAAGATTATTAAGGTAAATAATTTTTTATAAGTTTAAATATAAATATAGATATAAAAATTCTCTTCATTTGAGCAATGAAGAGAATTTTATTTTAAATAAAATTTTAGTTTTCATAAAATTAGTGCGAATAATTGTTTATGTTTGGAAGCATACTATAAATGAAATATTTATGAGGAGGTTATACTATGACCACAAAAGAATTACTTTACATTGAAGATGCACTTGGTCACGAACAATATTTTCAGACAAAGTGCAAAGAAACAGCTCAACAAATTCAGGATTCTGAGTTAAAATCCTGCGTTGAACAACTGGGACAAAAACATCAGCAAATTTTCCAAAGCTTTTACAGCTTACTTTAATTTTTTAGGAGGATAAAAACATGGACGATAAAAACTTAATGGAAAACATTATCCTTTTGGAAAAGGGCGTCTGCGATTTGTATATGCACGGAACGATCGAATCTTCTACCGATAGTGTGCATCAGGTTTTCAATACCGCACTTAACAATTCACTTAATATGCAGGATACAATTTATGACAAAATGGCGGCAAAGGGTTGGTATCCTACCGAACAGGCTGAACAGCAAAAGGTTGATTCTTTAAAGCAGAAATTCAGCACACAGAGCTCACAGTAAAATCCAGTCTTATAAAAATGCAGGTATGGTAAATTCCATATCTGCATTTTTACTATTTTGTAAATCTAATTGTGCTTTAAGTTTTAAATTTGCCAAAAATATAAAAGAGTAAAAACGCCCGAATTAACGGGCGAGATTTGCAACAAATTCCTGCATTTCTTTTTTAGAGTTTATGTTATGAATTTGAGATAGAATTTGTTTTTGCTGTATATCGGTCATCTGGGAGAATTTTTTCATTGCTTCAGGATGCTGAGCCAACGACATTCCGAAACCTAAAGGTAAAGAATCAATCATAAAATCACCTCATAAAAAGTTTTTCAATTTTTGTTTGTATTATTCAAGTAATAGTTTTGAATTAAGGAGAAAGAACTATGTATCCTTATCATAATATGATTAAGAAAAGAATAAAGAATGGTGAACTTATAGGCTTTACCTATGTAGACGATTATAAAAATATAGGAGAGTGCTTGCTTTTGTTTTTTAATACACCGCCTTATGAGCGTCCAGTCAGACCGCATAAATATTATGAATATATAAATATTCTTGAAAACTGGAAAATTAAACAGGAACAACAGAATGAAAAAGAAAAGAGAAATGAAAAGGAAATAGAAAATAAAAATTAAACCGCTCCTTGAATATCAAGAAGCGGAACTGTTATTACATATTCTTTTTTGAGTTACGATTGTGTCGAGGGTTTCCCCAAGCTGTAATAATACGGCACTCAAAAGTTCTAATTCATCTGTTGATAGTTTGCAAGCTAATGTGTTTGCAATCGCAGTGATATATGCGGTCAATTCGCAAGCGTTCAAAACATCACCCCTATATAATATTATGCCAATGCAAAGTGAGGTTGAATTAGAAAACCGGCAAGTAAAAATACAAAACAAAAAAGCACCTACAAAATTGTAGATGCTTTTGGCGGAGGACAAGGGATTTGAACCCTCGCGCCGGTTACCCGACCTACTCCCTTAGCAGGGGAGCCT
>JAFLSJ010000117.1 GCA_022511005.1 Ruminococcus sp. | reverse complement strand
CTAAGTTAAAGTTTGAAAAATCTTGAAGATTATTTCGGACGGATATTCGGCTTCTCGACTCCGAACAACACGCAAAATAAGATTTAATGTCTATATGCAGGCGATTAAATATCATCTAAAGGCTATATTTTGTATTACAATATCAATTATTTTTAAAAAATAGCTTGATTATGCTTTATAAATGTGATATAATATGTTTGAAAGGGGTGTTATAAATATGTCAGTAACAAAAACAAACAAAAAGAAAGATGGCAAGCAGTTATATAGAGTTCGCGTGAACTATACCGATGCTAATGGCGAATATCAACAAGTAGAG
Source organism: Ruminococcus sp. (assembly GCA_022511005.1). GTDB lineage: Bacteria > Bacillota > Clostridia > Oscillospirales > Acutalibacteraceae > Ruminococcoides. The sequence goes on along the minus strand of JAFLSJ010000117.1, from coordinate 1,206 downwards.
CGGTCTGTTTATGGTTTTGCTGAAGCAAACGCAAAAGAACAAGAGCTTATTGCCGAATACAAGGATAAGCGCGTTACATCAAATTCAAGAATTACAGTCAAGCAGCTTATTGACGAGTATGAGAAATCTCATTCACAAGATACCAAAAAAGGGGCGCACGATACCACAATGAGGACCCTTCGTTTGCGCGTAGAACCTTATCTCGGAGGGAAAAGACTTGATAAACTTACTCCAAAGGATTTTGAGAATTGGAAAACAACTATCAACCAACAAAAGTTATCTAAGGGTAAAAACAAAGGCGAAAGTATAAGTTTACGCACAAAACGCAATGCGTATAAAACTCTTATGAGCTTGTTAAACTACGCTGTGACAATGGAGTACATCTCAACAAATCCGCTCAAGCGCATAGGCACATTTAAAGATGTCAACCAGGGCAGCAGTAAAAAAGAAATGCAATACTATACCGATGAGCAATTTAAACGTTTTATCAACGTTGCCAAAAAACACTGCAAGACCATTGATGATTGGAATTACTATGTTTTCTTCAACATACTGTTTTTTATGGGTCTGAGAAAGGGTGAATGTTACGCTCTTACTTGGCGCGATATTGAGGGTAATGTGATGCATATTCGCCGCTCTATCTCTCAAAAGGTCAAGGATAATAACGGAAACGATTATGAGGACACACCCAAAACAAATAAAAGCATACGTGATATACTTATACCTGACCAACTTGTTACAATTTTAAACGCCCATAAGAAAAGACAGCAAGAAGCTGCCCCTGAACACTTCAACGAGGATTTCAAAGTATGCGGAATCGGTAATAGGGCAATTCGAGATACCTCAGTTGAAAATCACAACCAACAGTTTGCGAAAGAAGCCAAATTGCCGCATATACGTATACACGATTTCAGGCATAGCCATGCAACGTTCCTGATTAACAATAACGTGAACGTTGTCGCCATTTCCAAACGTCTAGGACATTCCAGCATTACTGAAACACTGAATACATATAGTCACTTATACAAGACTTCCGAACAAGAGGCACTCAATGTTCTCAATGGGCTGAAAATATAAAATCAACGTCTTTTCTGGGATTTTTCGGGGATATAAAAAATCAGACCGCATAACAATGCGGTCTGATAGTCTTTTGGTCGAGGCGACGGGATTTGAACCCACGACCTCTGCGTCCCGAACAATTGTTTT
>JAFLSJ010000116.1 GCA_022511005.1 Ruminococcus sp. | reverse complement strand
TTGTTTTCAAACATATAGTATAATTATATTCCAAAATTTTTGTGTTGTCAATAGAAAAAGCCGTACTATTTAGTGCGGCTTTTGATTATATCAACCAAGGCTTGAAGCAGCTCGCTCACCTCGTTCAGCTCTGCACTTGAAAGGGAATCCAGAACGTTCACGATCCTTTGCTGCTCCGGTTTCAGGTCGTTGAAGGAAATCCCGTGCTTATTGTCGGTAAGACCTGCGATATAGTCAAGGCTTACGCCGTAATATTTTGCAAGAGCAATGGCGCGTTCAAAGGGAATTTCCGCATGACCAAGCTCATATTTTCCATAATGCTGTGATGAGGTGCAAAGATAGTCCGCCAATTCCTGCTGTGTTTTGTCATTATCCTCCCGCAAATTTTTGATTCTATCATATTTAGCCATATGTGACACCTCATTTTTGTTTATTGTACCACATTTGACTTAAACATATTGACTTTTGTGCCTGATTATTTTATAATAATAAAAAATAGTGTCTAATTAGACACAAAATTTTTTGAGGAGGAATTTTTATGAAAAGAACATTATTGATTTTTACCATGGTATTTGCGGTAATTGTTAATTTAATGACATTTACCATTGAAGCAGCAAATGAGGTCAAGTATGATATTCAGATTGAAAAGCTGTCTGATTCCGAGGACGCCAAGGAATTTAACCTGTATCGGGACGAGCTGCTTTCATACTTTAATAAGCTTATAATAAAAGAAAAATTGACATCATTGAAAAAATCCGACCTTGATTTTAAAAATGAAGATACTATTCAGGGAGTAAAGGTTTACGGCGATTACACCACCTACAAAATTAACGCAAGCTATGAAGATATAATGGGAAGTCTGAAGGGCAGCGGATATAGTTGGAAAATACTTATTAAAACAGAAAAGACCGCTGTTTTTGCAGTTATATCGCCTTGTGATAAGGCAGCTGATAATAAATTCTGCTTTGGCAAAGACAATAAATGGAGCGTGGATTTTTGTCAAGTAAGTAAATCGCAGGGCAAGGAAGGGTCATCAACAATTGCCGCTGTATCAGCATATTCTCTTTACGACAGTGCGGAAACAAACCTGAATGATCTTATCACAGCAAATAAGAACGATGAAATAAAGGTAGTTTATACAAACATCGGACAGTCAGAAAATGATTCTTACGATTACATTAACGGCGGAATTGTTTTTGTCAATGGAAAAGCAAAGTACATATATTCCCGCGGTTTTATACTTCATACAGACCGTGTCTCCGAAAAAATACCTGACTATATAAAAACAATTCTGGAAACAAACTATACCAGCGATATGTGCCTGAATACTCTTCATTCTGAATATGGCTGTACTCATATTAAGGGCTTGTATAATTATGATCAGGTCATGGCTTTGATAAAAACTTATGAAACATATGCTTAAAAAAATTGTTTGGGTCAATTGCTCACGGCAAAAAAATCAGGGACTTCCGCATTTGCAGAAGTCCCTGAAATTTTTTTACTCAGCAAAATTAAATCAAGCCTTGCCAACA
>JAFLSJ010000115.1 GCA_022511005.1 Ruminococcus sp. | reverse complement strand
TGTAAAAATAGGGCTTATTAAGAGTGAAAAATGCTTTTTATCAGCATGTTTCCACGCAAGTTGAACAATTGATTTTTGCCCAAATCTATGATAAATTTTGAAACAATGCGCCCCGCGGAAAACTTCCGCGAGGCGCGCTTATAACTTGACGACAGGTAATAAAAATGCTAAAATGAAGGTAAATTTTGAGGGTAAATAAAGTTATGAAAAATAAAACTATAATATTTTTTATCATTGTTGTAACAATTTGTTTTTTGGTTGGGGCTTCGGCTTGCTTGCAAAAAGATAATAATGAAAATGATGGAATATTAGATTATGTGCTTCTTGACGACGGAACCTATCAGGTATTGAAGATAAACGATAAATACAATTATCATAATACAGTTGAAAAAATAACTATACCCGAGAAATTCAAAGGCGTAAAAGTTACCGAGATCGGATCGGAAGCTTTTAAAGGACAAAAATATTTAAAGTCGGTAATAATTGGCAAGGAAATTGTGTCGATAGGTGTAGGTGCTTTTTATGAATGTAAGTATTTAGAAACCGTAGAAATGAGTGAAAGCGTACAACAAATAGGCGGGGGAGCATTCCGCGGCTGTAATAATTTAACGACTTTAAAAATACCGCAGGAAATAGATACTATTGCTAATTATACCTTTTGCGATTGTTATAATCTAAATGATATCAATCTTCATGAGGGTATTACCTCAATAGGGGATGGCGCTTTCTATAATTGCTTCAATTTAACAGAATTAAAAATACCTATAACTGTAAACTTAATTGGTCCAACGGCATTTTACGGGTGTAAAAAATTAGAAAAAGTTAACATACCAGATGGGGTGCCCGAGATAGGTGATTCAACTTTTTTTAACTGCTACAAATTGACTGATATAAATATTCCAGACAGCGTAACTTCGATAGGCGAGTCAGCATTTTTTATGTGCAAAAACTTGGCGCAGGTTAATATTTCTATCAATATCACAACAATTGAAAGGGACACTTTTTACGGCTGCGAAAATTTAGAAACCTTAACTCTGTCAAATAATGTTAGAAAATTGGGATATCGCGCATTTTTTAAATGCAGTAGCTTAAAAAGTATATATATTGGCGAAAATGTTAATTCAATAAGTAACAATGTTTTTGCATATTGTGATAATATAATAGATGCTGTAATTCCTGCAATTGTCCTTCCATATATTTCATCTGACAATCTACAAAACATAACTATCACATGTGGAGAAATTGATAGTTTTGCTTGTAGCAGTCGCACCAGCTTGGAGTCATTAACCATAGGAACTAAAGTAAATAAAATTGGTGTTGGCGCATTCAGAGGTTGTCAAAATTTGACAAGTGTATTATTTGAAAATCCAAACGGATGGAAAATTAATCAAAGTGAGATCTTAGCGAGTGATTTGGAGGATAGATTAATCGCTGCGAGCTACTTGACTGATGTGTATAAAAATCAAGATTGGTACAGAGTCTAATAATAAATATCGCCCACTCTTAGTAACACATTAGTACAAGCGAATATCCGCAGTCCTAGGGCGA
>JAFLSJ010000114.1 GCA_022511005.1 Ruminococcus sp. | reverse complement strand
TTAAATTTATCTTTTAATTGTTTTTAGATTAACATAATTGAATATTATCCTTTATAATAAATATAGTTCTCGATTTTTTAAATAGCTTAAAAGCTAATTAACCAACTCTAAATACAAAATTGCACACTTTTTAAAAATATTAGTAAATTCCAATCGACTTTTATGATGTCCTCTGTCATAATGAAATAACTATTATGATGGAGGTTTTTTTATGTTTAATTTAGTTGACGAAAAAGAAGAATACTTGACTGTTTGCAAGTCAATGAAAGGTTTAAGTGACCTTACACTTAAAGCGTACAAAATTGATTTGCAACAATTTTGTGATTTTATGAATGAAAAAGACTGTTTTGATAAAAATGAACTCAATTCATATATCAATATGTTGCACAGCAGATACAAACCCAAAAGCGCTAAACGAAAGATTGCTTGTATTAAGGCTTTTTACAGATATATGGAAATTGAGGACATTATTGATTTCGATCCTTTTCACAAAATCATTTTGAAATACAAGGAACCTTTAAAACTTCCAAGAACTATACCGCTGAGTTGTATCCAAAGTATACTCACATATGCGTATGATCAATATGCGATTTCCCTAACTAAATACAAGAAAGAAACTACTTTGCGAAATATTATTGTTATTGAATTACTGTTTTCAACCGGAATGAGAGTTTCAGAAGTTTCAAACTTTAAAACTTCTTCTATTAATTTCAGCGATAACACAATTTGTATTTTCGGAAAAGGTTCGAAGGAACGCATTATGTGTATAAGCAATAATTTATGTAAGACGATAAGCAATTACCTGACCGTTCGCTCATACAAATCAGATTATCTGTTTGTAAACAGGTTAGGCAATCGCTTATCTGAGCAGTCTATACGATATATGGTAAATGATTATGCAAATGCTGTTGGCGCACCATTGCATGTTACTCCACATATGTTCAGACATACTTTCGCAACAGAACTCCACAATGAAGATGTGGATATAAGATATATTCAGCAATTTCTTGGACACAGTTCTATAGCAACAACTCAAATTTATACACATATCAGCACAAGTAAAACCCGTGAGATATTAGAGTCAAAACATCCGAGAAACAAAATGAATTTATCCTTATATAAGGTATAGTGTCGAATAACAAGAAAATGTAACGCAAAAAATTTAATTATTTTAAAGGATTTCGCTTTAGAAAATCATAAAGTTAACATCTAGACCTATTTACAGGGGTATTGACCGAATACAGTGATTTTCAGTTGGATTTATTCTTTGTTTACTGCGGTACAAATTTTGAGCATAATAAATTTTAAAGCATCAAAATAGCGTTATACATTAAATAGTAAGCGAGAAAAATTCATAGCATCAAAAAAGCATCAAATGGCACGCGGTCTTACGGTAAAACGGTAACAAAAGGCTTAACAAAGCCAAGCATATCAAGGGTTTGTGCATTTCAACATCCGCTCCAAAACCGCGTGCCGAGGGTTCAAGTCCTTCTGCCCCTGCCACAGAAAAAGCCTTGAAACAGCGTGGTTTCAAGGCTTTTTCTGTATATTTTTTCGCTCGG
>JAFLSJ010000113.1 GCA_022511005.1 Ruminococcus sp. | reverse complement strand
AAGGCTTCTGTAGCATACCCCTTGTTCCAATGCCTTTTAGAAAGCACATAACCGATTTCAGCGGTCTTATTATCATCGGTAATCCCTACAACATCAATTGCGCCTATCGGTTCGTTACTCCCTTTTTCGGTTATTGCCCAGCGATATTCAAAACCGGAGGCAGCTTCATCAAGATACATGTTCAAAAGCCAAACGGTGGTATCTAAATTCTCATGTTTGTGCCAATGACAGTATTTCGCAACGTTTTCATCACTTGTCCAGTTGCGGTACATCATCTCAGCATCACCTTCTCTGAATGGGCGTAAAACCAGTCTGTCTGTTGTCAATGTACTCATCAAATCTTCCTCCTTTTTAATAAATTTAAGCCGTCACAGGTGAGTACTTACCCATGACGGCTTTGGTGCGGGTGACAGGACTTGAACCTGCACATCGGTTGACACTAGAACCTAAATCTAGCGCGTCTGCCAATTCCGCCACACCCGCGTATATAATTAAAAATGTTTAGCAATAAACATGCAAAAGTAAAATAAATTTATTTTTTATTAAAACTCTCATCTGTAAATGCTAAACCAATATATTTACCATGAGGGAGATTAGCAATCAAAAAATTAATAGCTTCTTCTGAATATGGAATACAGCGGTAATGTTTATTGCAGATGTAGGAGCCTTGTGCTAAATAATGGTATTTGATTTCATCTTTCTCCAAATCAAATGAACATATTATTCCGCTAAGCGAAGTATAACGTAAGGTTAATTCATATTCTGCGGCAAAATTAATCTCGTCCCAACTGTGAAAACGACTTTTGAAAATAGTTTTATAAGTCACTCCGTTTTGTTGCAGAATAGTCTTACTGCTAAAAGAGATTAAACTACATATAGATAATACTATCGAGACAATAACAAATGCAATGAATAAAATGGATGTTAAGATGTCGAAATCTTCAAATATAATTTCGTAGATACACGAAATAGATAAACAAATAAAAAGTATAGTTTCTATGAGACAAAAAAATTTCGAGAGTTTATTATAGTTAAAGAATTCCATAATTGAATCATCAAGGTTGTATGACCTGAATCTTGCGCGTCTGCCAATTCCGCCACACCCGCAGGTATTAAATGAAAATGGAAATCGAAAATTGAAGATTATTTTTTATTGTACTTTTTGTCTTTTTTAATTTTATTTAGCTTTACAATAACAGAAATAAATAAAACAATAAAAAAGAAAGCCGTAATAGCTACAAGAAATCCTGCAATCGGGTGTTGAGCCAAGAACAAAAGGAAGGAACCAAACCCCAGAGCTATAATGATAGCCCAAGTTAGTATGCCGATTAAAACAGAAATAGCAACTCTTATTATAGATGAACGAATTGTTAAGCTGTCTCCAACCGTTTCAGCTATTGTACTGCCGATAATCTCAGCAATGCCTGCAACAATTTCCATAAAAATTTCAGCAAGTAATTCCATTGTAGTATACCTTTTTCCACCAAGGTAACGTTACCAAAATCTAGCGCGTCACCCCGCCCAAAATATAGTCGTACTGAGTCGTATCTGAAGATACTTCCTTGTACTCCTTATTTTGCGCAGCGCTTTTGCTCCCTTTATCCGCCACCG
>JAFLSJ010000112.1 GCA_022511005.1 Ruminococcus sp. | reverse complement strand
CAGCCTATAACGACTAACTATGCGGTGCAAATTTACAAAGAAATTCTGAAAAACGTAGTTAAAACAAAGAAAAATGCACGCAATTTAGTCAAAAAAGAGAATTTTATCGGAATATTTAAAGTAGCAAACAGGTATAATGTATTATCATCTTTCAATCCGTAACTTATGGATGAACAAATAATGAAATGCTAATTGTCTATAAATCAACTGAAAACAAGATTTTGTTACGTTGTTACATGTTACATTGTTACAATAAGGACTTTTCAGTGTTCAGTGGTTAGTATTTGCTTATAAATCATAATTAATATAATTCTATAATAATATATAATATATTATATATTATTATAGACTATTAGGATATACCCCTTTCCTACAATGTGGAAATAGCTTAATGTAACAATGTAACATGTAACAATGTAACAAAGTGTCTTTTCCTGCACTTAACTTCACTGTAAAAAGCAAATTAGGCAAACGCTGGCAGCGAATGGCTTAAACACTCGGAGTAAACAAGCCGTTTGCTTTTTTTAAGGTAAAACGAAGATTTCGTTAACGGTTTTTCACGAGATATAACGTATTGTTTTTTTGTCTTTATCAGAAAATATTGTACCTTTGCACCCACAAATTACATTCGCATAAAAAGGACAGGATAAATGAAAACAATAAAGAACGAGACTTTTGGAGGAGAGCGCCCCTTGTACGGCTCGCACGGGCTGCGCTTGGAAGGCGTGAAGATTACCGAGGGTGAGAGTGCCATAAAGGAATGCAGCGACATTGATGCGGTGAACTGCGTGTTCGAAGGCAACTATCCGTTTTGGCACGTTCATCGTTTCAGCATAGTTGACTGCTACTTTGATGTTGGCGGTCGCTCGGCGTTGTGGTACAGCGACAACCTTGTGATGAAGAATACAAGGATTGATGCGCCGAAGATGTTTCGTGAGATGAGTGACATTGACATTGAGAATGTGGTGATGAACGATGCCGATGAGGTGTTCTGGCGTTGCAGGAACATAAACATAAAGAATCTTGAGCTGCACGAGGGCACTTATCCGTTCATGTTTAGCGAGAATATCAAGATAGACGGCTTGAAGAGCGACTCGAAATATGTGTTCCAGTATGTAAAGAACGTTGAAATCCGAAATGCCCTTATCACTACGAAAGATGCTTTCTGGGAGGTGGAGAACGTTACGATATACGACAGCGAACTTAATGGCGAGTATCTTGGCTGGCACAGTAAGAATCTCCGTCTCGTAAACTGCCATATCACAGGAGAGCAGCCTCTCTGCTATGCCCATGACTTGGTGCTTGAGAATTGTACTTTTGGTGAGGATTGCGACCGCGCGTTTGAGTATAGCACTGTTAATGCCGATATAAAAGGCAAGATTACAAACGTGAAGAATCCTATTTCGGGCAGGATTGTCGCTGATGAGATTGGCAGCATCACCCTCGACGAATTTATAAGGCAACCGGCAGACTGTGAGATAGTGAGCCGAAAGGTACAGAATTGATAAATACCCATCGCGCGCATTATATTATAAATGTGATTATATGCTTCTTGCTTGACATTGGTCAATAGTTGCATAAAAATGCGTTTAATTTTTAAAATTTCTCGTTGAAAAGTTT
>JAFLSJ010000111.1 GCA_022511005.1 Ruminococcus sp. | reverse complement strand
TAATTTAGTTTAAAACAATCTCTTAAAATCTCGTTTTTACTCTTAAATACTCTCGAATACTCATTAACTGTTTTTAAAAAAATTAAAGATTTGTAACCGAAAAACGATAATATTATATAATGCAGATGGAATACTAATTATATAATTAACATTTAAAACAGAATAAAATAATCAATTGTTAATAAAGCACTCAACAAAATTATCGGGAACTTATTTTTTGTAATTTATGCTTATTGACGGTTGTTTATTACTGTGATACAATTTTACATGAATTTTGAAAAAGGAGCGAATGACAAATGAAAAAGTTATTCAAGAAAGTAATAAGCATTGCAGTATTATCATTAGTTGTTATCGGTGCAGCTTCTTGCGGAGGAAATGCAAATACAACAGAACCTGCAGCTGAAGAAACAACCACAGAAGCAACAACTGCAGATGCAGCACAGGACGACGACTCGGATTCATCCGCAGCACTTGGCTTAACAAAATTTAAAACAGTAGATGAATATGCAAAATCTGATATATTGAAAGAGCAGATGGAAAGTATAAAGGATTCTTTTGCAGGCACTTTTGAGTTTGATATTTACGGCGAAGGCAATACATTCGTTTACGAATACAAGTATGTAGACCAAATTGCAGATTCACTGGTAGAAACAACAAAAGAAACATTAGATAGCTCATTAGAATCTCAGAAAAGTGTTTTTGTTAATATAGCAAATACACTTCCGACAGTTGTAGAAATGGATAAAGCAGATGCAAAGGTTGCTGTAAGATATTTAAATGCAGACGGAACCTTAATTACTGAAGCAGAATTTAACGCAGAATAATAAAGTAAATTATGATTATTACAGCACTCAACAATTTTGTTGGGTGCTTAATTTTTATTTATTGACGGTTATTTGTCATTATGATATAATTTCTCAAAATAAAAAGAAGGTTATTATAATGAAAAATATCATCAAAAGATCAACAGGCATTGTTTTAATAATATGGGTGGCTTTGTGTTTTTCCTCATGTAATGATTTTAATTTTAATCTGTTGGGGGAAGAAACTGATAATACAGAATCCGTTGCCACTCCCGATACAACCTATATTCAGGCTGAAAAGGTACACGGGAAATATATCACCGTTGAAGATTATGCAAATTCACAGGAAATTCAAGAGGAATTGCAAACTTATCAATCGACCTTTTCCGATAACTTTATTATAAAAATCTACGGCGACGGAAATAACTTTATTTATGAATTTAAATATCTTGAAAAAATACCCTCATCAGATGTTCAAATTAGAAAACAGGAAATAGAAAAAAGCTTAGAGGAACAAAAAAACACCTATACTGATATTGCAAAGGATATAGCTAAAAAAGTAACTATAGATAAAAAAGATGTAATTGTTGCAATCAGATATATTAATGCAGATGACAGCTTGATTACAGAGGTAGACTTTACAGCTGAATAATAGTGTAAAAAGTAGGGGTTGATTTTAATACCCATCCATAAAAATTAAAATAAGCACTTTTGAGAGTTTGTAGGGGACGACGCCTACATCGTCACCTACTTTGATATGAAAACTTTTCTTAAACTTCGTAGGGACAACCATTGCGGTTGTTCGCAAAAAGCTCCCCTAACAGGGGAGCTGTCAGCGAAGCTGACTGAGGGGTTTTAAACTGAAAGTTTTCTACCC
>JAFLSJ010000110.1 GCA_022511005.1 Ruminococcus sp. | reverse complement strand
TTTTTGTACTTAAAAACAGAACGCCAACGGGAAAATTCTTTCTCGCTGGCGTTTTGTTATTTGCTTTCTTCTTGTTCGTCAATCGAATAATTTTTGATTTTTTCTTCTTCAAGTTTGGCTGTTAAGTCATCAACTGCATTGTAAGTAGATGATTCGCTGGGCTTTATATGTATTTCGTATTGATTATTGGATTCTTCGATTTTTTCTTTAATTTTAGCGATAAGTTCGTCAAGTTCATAGGTATTATCAGAATACACATATTCTTTGCCTGAAACAACAATCTCAATAACAACATTAGTTATTTCAGTTGGTGTTTCCTTGGCAGTTGTTTCCTCTTCAGCATCAGCAACTGTGGCATTTACGGGAATTATTCCGCCGTCTTTATCTCCGTTAAAATCGCCCCTGAATAAATACAGAATGACACCTACAATAATAATTATTATAAGTATTATTATAATAGTACCGCCAGAACCCTCACCTTTTAATTTTAAATTTCTCATCATTAATACACCTCATTTTAAGTTATTATATCTAAGCAATAAAATTGCTTATATTCATTACTTACCTCATTTATTGATTTTTTTATTTTGTCATTAACTTTTTGCAAGTCCCAATAATGATTCTCACCATCATAGATATATAATGCAATTATTACATCATCTTTTGTTAATCCTGACTCTTCCAAAATGTCAATAATATCATTTGAGAAATTATCAAATTCCTCAGAAGAGACTTCTTTTTCTATAGTACCACTTTCGATCTTTACTTTCCAGTCATCTTTGCTTTCTAAATATAGTTTTATGTTTAGGACAAGACCTTTCTGAAAGTTCATAAGAGCCTGTGCATTTTTTGCAGCATTTTCGTCTGCTTCGCGGATTTGCTGCATTTCGTAATCAGCTTCCGAACGCCATTCTTCTTTTTCTAACTCAAAAGCTTTTCTATCTTCTTCAAGCTCAGCGGCATAGCTTTGAGCCAGTGCAGTCTGCTCATTTGCCTTTGCGATTTCGTCTTCTGCTGTGCTTTGAAAATGTATCATGAACCAAAACAGTATTATCATTGTAATATCAAGGAGTGAGGTAAAATCAAGAGATATTCTGTTTCTTTTCATTTTCTTCACCCTTTTCAGCAGAAACTGGCTCTAATCCTTTTTTGTTCATCCAAATATTATACCTTTCGTTGGCATCTTCAACCATTGAGTTTAAAAAACAATCTGCAATTTTGAAAGCTACTCCGAAAAATGCGCCCCATATAGTTGATGTTAATGCTATTAAAAAATTGTTTGAAATATCTTCCTTAATTGATAAATCCAAATTAAGCAAAGCGTAAACTGTTCCTATCATTCCAAGAAGAGGGAATATAGATATTAAGGTAGTAAATGCGCCATATATTGCATTTTGCCGAAAGTGCAATTTCATTATTTCCCTTTTGGAGGCAATTTTTCGAGCTTTAACAATTTCAAGCTGAAAATCATCTTCTATGCCACCTTCATATTTTTCTACAAGACGCTTGTTAAATCTGGAACGTAATATATGTGCAATTATGTAAAGCACAAGTGTAACAACAAAAGCAATAATAATTATAAAATCATAGCTAGCCATATTCTTGAAAAGTTTTTCCCAAAAATTCATACCACAATTTACCTCCATAATTATATTATACAACATTTTTTAATATATTGCAACAGCTTTTGACAAATATTTTACCGAT
>JAFLSJ010000011.1 GCA_022511005.1 Ruminococcus sp. | reverse complement strand
TTCTTGGCTTAAATCAGCTTCAAGCCTGTATTTTCTGATATTCATACCTATATTATTTGTTAATTCTTTTCTATTCATAAAACATTTCTGCCTTTTTATTTCCATATCTTATTACTCTTTTGGAAAAAGACTGCTTATAGGAACATCAAATACTTTTGCAATTCCCCATAGTTCTATGTCGTATATAGGCCTTAATCCTCCTTCAATCCTTGACACAGAACCTCTGCATATATAAATTTTCATAATCTTTAATTCATCGGACAGCATTTGCTGGCTCATTTTTCTCTCTTTACGAAGTGTTTTTATTTGAGAACCGACCAAATTCATTTTATTATTATTTTCATCTGACATTTTTATCACCAAATAAAATATACCATAAATAGTATAATTTATTATCCCGATTTGGTATATTTTATTCCGTTTATATCATTGAAATATATAGAAATATACTTATTTAATGTGAAGTTTATTATATATACTATACTTTTAGTAAAAATTATGATATACTTTATATCATTTTTACATTGCAAATAAATAAATCATTTTGAATAAGGGGGTTTTACTACAATGATTTATGTTGAAAACTTAAGGAAAGAATTTAAAAAGACAATTAAAGATCCGGGTGTGATCGGCAGTTTAAAAGCACTTTTTCATCCTCATAATGAAAAGGTTATTGCTGTTGATGATATCAGCTTTAATGTACCTGAGGGAGAAGTAATGGGATTTATCGGACCAAACGGTGCGGGAAAATCAACTGTTATTAAAATGCTTACAGGTATTTTAACTCCTACATCAGGCAAATGTACAATCAACGGTAAAAACCCTACAGAGGACAGAAAGAATTATGTAAGGGAAATCGGTGTTGTATTCGGTCAGCGTACTCAGCTTTGGTGGGACCTGCCTTTAAGAGAGACCTACGGCGTTCTTAAAGAAATCTATGAAGTTCCAGACGACAAGTACAAAAAGCGTATGGCGTTTTTAAATGAAGTTCTCGACCTTGAAAGCTTTATTACAAGTCCTGTTCGTACTCTTTCTTTAGGACAGAGAATGAGAGCGGATATCGCCGCTTCACTTTTGCACAGTCCGAAGGTTCTGTTTTTAGATGAGCCTACCATCGGTCTTGACGTTGTGGTTAAGGATAACATAAGAAATGCTATTGAGTACATAAATAAGCAGGAAAACACAACGGTTATTTTAACAACTCATGACCTTGCAGACATTGAGCTTTTGTCAAAAAGAATTGTTATGATAGACAAGGGCAAAAATGTATTTGACGGTTCAATCTCAGAACTTAAATCAAAATACGGTCAGATACGAGAACTGCATTTTGAAACAGATACTCAAAATGTTGACAAGGTACTTGCTTATAAGGAGCATTTCGGTTTTGTAGATGATGATATTTCCATAAAAACAGAGGGAACAGGTGTTCAGGTAAGGTTTAATTCATCTATTGTACCTGTTTCAGAAATGCTTTCTTATACTTTAGGAAAAATAAATATAAATGATATAAGCGTTAAAGATGCAGATATTGAAGAAATAATCCGCAGGCTTTATAAACAAGAGGTATAATTATGAAAAGGAAGCTAAAGATTTACTTTCCGTTTATAAACGCAGGCTTGCAGGAAGCAACAACATACAGAGCCAACTGGATTTTCTTTATTCTTGGCAATGTGCTTGGATGCTTTGTTTCTTACTTTATCTGGAATGCTGTGTTTTTATCAGGCGGAAACAGTACAATGAACGGCTTTACCATGCCGCAAATGGTAGTTTACATATTTTTAATGTTTTTAACCTCAACTCTTATATCAAGCGGCGGTACATACGATATAGGAGAAGAAATCCGAGACGGCTCAATTGCTATGCGAATGATCAAGCCAATCAGCTATAATGCAACATTTCTGTTTCAGGAGCTTGGCAATAAGATAATGACCGTTTGTGTTCTGATTATTCCTCTTGTATTGGGAGTTGAAATTTGCAGAACAATTTTTACAGGAGAAGTTCAGTTTGATTTAATTAAATTTTTGCTATACATAATAAGCTGTGTATTTGCTTACCTTATAAACTTTTTCTTTAATATTTGCTTTGGGTTTATTGCATTTGTTATCAAATATTTATGGGGAGCAAATATGATGAAAAACTGCATAGTAGGTTTTTTATCGGGTGCAATAATTCCTCTTGCATTTTTGCCCGATTTTCTTGAAAAGCTGTTTTTGTTTTTGCCCTTTGCGTCTTTGAACTATACACCTGTTATGATTTATATGGGAATGTACAGCGGAGTGGATTTGCTCTTTTATATGGGCTTACAGCTTTTCTGGGTGCTTGCATTCTGGGGACTTTCAAAGCTTTTATGGAGAGCCGCTACCAAACACCTTTGTGTTCAGGGAGGTTAAGTTATGAAGAATATAAAAAGAATGTTGAGAATGCACCGCATATTTGTCTCTCAGGAAATTAAGAGAATGATGGAATACAAGGGCGATTTTATTGTAGGAATAATCGGCTTTTTGTTAAATCAGTTTTTTAATTTGCTGTTTTTGTGGATAATATTCAGCCAAATTCCAAGTCTTGTAGGCTGGACCTTGGAGCAGATTGTATTTATTTACGGCTTTTCACTTATTCCCAAGGGACTTGACCACCTGTTATTTGATAATCTATGGTCAATAGGTCACTTTACCGTAAGAAAAGGCGATTTTGATAAATATCTTACCCGTCCTATAAATCCGCTGTTTCACGTTATGGTAGAAAAGTTGCAGATAGACGCTTTAGGCGAGCTTATAATGGGAATTGCTTTGATTTGCGTAACACTTCCCACCCTGACAATCCAGTGGAGCGTTGAAAAAATACTTCTTATTTTACTTGTAATTCCTTTTGCAACACTTATTTACACAGCGATTAAAATTGCAACCTCTGCAATAGCATTCTGGACAAAACGAAGCGGTAATATAACATATATGTTTTATATGGTAAACGATTTTGCAAAATATCCTGTTACAATTTACAATAACTTTGTAAAAGCAGTAATTACATATGTAATACCCTTTGCATTTACTGCCTTTTATCCTGCAAATTATATTTTAACCGGAGAAAGTCCGTTATTTAATATCGGATTGACAGTTGTAATTGCTTTAGTTTTGCTTGTAATTTCAGTTTTAATTTGGAACAGAGGCATTAAAGCATATGAGAGTGCAGGGTCATAATGAAATAACAACAAATTCAGAACCATCGGTTCATTTACTGGTGGTTCTGAATTTATTGCTCGAAAGAAATAATGATTTTATAAAAGAATGTACACGGGCTGAAAGTGTGCAATAAAGTGATAGTTAAGTTGCTTAATCAAAAGGACAAACAGTACAATTTGTGTAAACATAGATTTCATATTTGACTTTTCTGCTCAATATAATATAATTATGGTAATCGCAAATGTCGAATTTTATCTAATAATGTCGACGAAATGTTTTTAAGGAGGAAAAAGCAAAATGTCTAAAAAGTTTATCAGCATTGTTCTTTTGCTTGCTCTCGTATTAGGTATGTGCTGTATTTCAGCATTTGCAGAAGCAGGTGACAATGCTATTCTTGGTGACGTAGACGGTGACCAAGAAGTAACTGTTAAAGATGCAACACTATTACAGTTATATCTTGCAGAATTAAAAGGTGAAAGCGATATAGACTTAAGTGTAGCAGACTATAGTCAGGATGGATATATCAACGTAGTAGATGTTACATATATCCAGCTTTATATTGCTAACCTTTTACCGCAAAAACCATCAGATGATACACAACAAACAAAGCCTACATCAGAAGAAACAGAACCTACAACAGAACAAACTGAGCCTACATCAGAAGAAACAGAACCTACAACAGAACAAACTGAGCCTACATTGGAAGAAACAATGCCTACATCAGAGGAAACAGAGCCTACATTGGAAGAAACAATGCCTACATCAGAACAAACTGAGCCTACATTGGAAGAAACAGTGCCTACATCGGAAGAAACAGTGCCTACATCAGAGGAAACAGTGCCTACATCAGAGGAAACAGAGCCAACATCAGAAGAAACAGTGCCTACATCAGAGGAAACAGAGCCAACGTCGGAAGAAACAGAGCCTGTTCCTGAAAAGCAATACTATGTAGCAGGAACCAAAGGTTTAACAGGAGAAGATTGGGCCGCTAAATCAGATGCAAATGTAATGACAAAGGGCGAATACACATATAAGACAAAATCATATGATTATTATAAAGAATATACAAATTTGTTCCGCGGTTCATATTCATTCAAAATAACAGACGGTCAATGGAATACAGATGGTAATACAGGACATCAATGGGGTCCGGCAGGTGCAGATGATGTCGGTAACTTTACATTTAATACTTCTGCAGTAGGTTATGTAAAAATTTACTTTAGCTCTTCAAGAGGCGAAGCAGCTTATGAAGTTGAGCATGAATCCAACTTCGCACTTGAAAAAGTAGTTGCAGTAGGAAGCGGTTCAGGTACATGGTTAAACGGTGAAAACTGGGTTATAAATTCTACCGAAAATATTATGAAAGATGACGACGGAGACGGTGTCTACAAAATCACATACACAGGTGTTACTGCAGGCACTAAGACATTTAAAGTCGCTTGTAACGGTACTTTTGACTATAACTGGGGTTCACCGCAAACCACAGCATATACCGACAAAAATAATTATCTTAATGGACAATTCAATAGCAACAACAATATTAAATTTACAGTAGCATCAGATAACTCAACTGTAAAACTTGGAATAGACCTTAACAAATATAACTTTGATACAAAAACAGGTAATGTTGTTATTAAAATTATTGTAAGGGCGCCCGGAGATGATGAACCGGAACCGAATCCAAGTGACCTTAAGAGAACTATCTATTTTGATAACAGTAAAACCAAGTGGAACTCAGTGTATATATACGGCTTTGATTTCGGTCTTAATAATCAATTTGTAAAAATGGAAAAGGTAGATCAAGATAAGAATATTTGGGCATATACATTCGAATATTCCTTACCTGTTGATGGTCAAGAAGGCTTCCTTTTTATAAACAAAAATTCTTGGTCAGGTCAGTCACAAACATTGAATGTAACAACCGAAGCAGGCAAGAACCTTTTTATTCCCGATACTGCTTCAGGTACATCTATTACCGGTACATGGGGCATATATACACCCGATGAATAATAAATCTGTTTTTACTTTTAAATAATTAATATGTAATATGCATAATGCCCCGACAGAGTAATCTGACGGGGCGTTTACTTTTAATTGAAGTTTAGTATTAAAACAAAACCTTGCGGTTTTAAGAAAAATATGGTAAAACTTTTCTTAAAGTATGTAGGGACAACCCTTGCGGTTGTCCGAAAAAACATTATACATATTTTATTTGCGGTCTCCCGCAAGGGTAGCCCCTGCAATCATTCGGAAATATTTAATAAACAGTATACGGATACCCCTTGCAGTTCCTCGTAAAATTATAAATTTGGAAAAATTGAACATTTTATAAAAATTTTTTCAATGTTTCTACAAAAATATAACACTTGCTTAATTGAGCAAAATAGGTTAAAATTAAGATAAATAAAAATCAAAGAGAAAGGGGTGATACCAGTGCCGCAAAATCCGATAATCACAATTGAAATGGAAAACGGAAAAACTATCAAAGCAGAGCTTTATCCTGAAATTGCGCCAAATACAGTAAACAATTTTCTAAGTCTGGTAAAAAGCGGATATTACGACGGTCTTACTTTTCATAGAGTAATTTACGGCTTTATGATACAGGGCGGCTGTCCCGAGGGAACAGGCTGTGGCGGACCGGGATATTCAATTAAGGGAGAATTCTCGCAAAACGGTTTTAAAAATGAACTTAAGCATACTCCCGGAGTATTGTCCATGGCACGCTCAATGATGCCTGATTCAGCAGGATCACAGTTTTTTATAATGCATAAAGACGCACCACATCTGGACGGACAGTATGCAGCGTTTGGAAAAGTAGTTGAAGGAATGGAAACAGTAAACGAAATTGCAGAATGTGATACTGATTTTTCAGATAAACCGCTTGATACACAGACTATGAAAAAAGTAACGGCAGAAACATTCGGAGAAACATATCCGGAACCTGAAAAGGTATAAATTATATACATATATATAGGAAAGGAAAATTTCAATGAATGTATTGCTTACCGGCGGAGCCGGATATATAGGCACACATACCTGCGTAGAGCTTATAAAAGCGGGACATAAAGCGATTATAGCAGATAATTTTTCAAACAGCAGTCCCAAAGCGGTAGAACGTGTTGAAGAAATAACCAACACAAAAATACCTCTTTATAAAATAGATGTGTGTGATAAAGAAGCTGTGGAAAAGCTTTTCAGCGAAAATAAAATTGAAGCGGTTATCCATTTTGCAGGCTTAAAAGCAGTAGGAGAAAGCTGTGCAATACCTCTTGCGTATTACAGGAACAATATTGACTCAACGCTTACACTTCTGGAGGTTATGAAGAAGCATGGGGTCAAAAACTTTGTATTCAGTTCATCGGCAACGGTGTACGGAATTCCTGAGAAAGTACCGCTTGTAGAGGGGATGCCCACAGGCTGTACCAATCCATATGGCTGGACAAAGCTTATGAATGAACAGATATTGCAGGATGCAGCAAATGCAGATGAAGAACTGTCTGTAGTACTGTTAAGATATTTTAATCCTATCGGAGCACATGAAAGCGGCAGAATAGGAGAGAATCCAAACGGAATTCCAAATAATTTAATGCCGTATATAACCCAGGTGGCAGCAGGCAGACTGAAATGCTTAGGGGTATTCGGCAATGACTATAATACCCACGATGGAACCGGAGTAAGGGATTATATTCATGTAGTAGACCTGGCAAAAGGTCACGTTAAAGCTATAAACTATGCACAGGAGCATAAAGGTACGGAGATATTTAACCTTGGCACAGGCGTAGGATATAGTGTATTAGATATAGTAAAGGCATTTATAAAGGCAAATAAAATAGAAATTCCATTTGAAATCAAGCCCCGGCGTGCAGGAGATATTGACGAATGCTACGCAGACCCAACCAAAGCAAGAGAGGTTTTGGGCTGGCAGGCAGAAAAAAGCCTTGAAGAGATGTGCAGGGATTCATGGAATTGGCAGTCAAATAACATAAACGGCTACGATTGACAAATCAA
Organism: Ruminococcus sp.; assembly: GCA_022511005.1. Taxonomy (GTDB): domain Bacteria; phylum Bacillota; class Clostridia; order Oscillospirales; family Acutalibacteraceae; genus Ruminococcoides. The sequence continues at coordinate 26,615 of JAFLSJ010000011.1, read as the reverse complement.
TAGTTAAATTGCTTAATTTGATTGGCAATATATGTGCATTTCTTACAAATTTGAATTTTACTCTTGATTTATTTGACTTTATATAATATAATTAATCTACCGATAATGTCGGAAAGAATTTTTTTTAGGAGGAAAAACAAAATGTCCAAGAAGATTATTAGTGTCGTACTTGCAGTAATGCTTATGGTTTCTATGATTTCAGTAGCAATGGTAAGCGTATCTGCAACAGACCTAAACGAAAGTCCATCATCTGCAGATGACTATGTTATAACAGGAACCATTACCGGTGGCTGGGATCCAGTAAACGGTCCTAAGATGACAACAGGTTCATTTGAATTTGATGGCAAAACATGGCCCTACAAATATGATGCCGGAGTGCAAGATGCTAGTACACATGGCTTCAAAATCACAAACGGAAAGGCTTGGGGCGATTCAGATACTGAGCCTGATCCGGATCTTAAGATGTGGGGTAAAGACGGTGCAATAGGTGCTATTGACAACTATACTTTCACCCTCAGTGCAGCATGCAATGTAACCGTTTACTTTGATCCAAGCAAAGAAAGCGAAGCAATTGCTGTTGATGCAGAAAATCTTACTGATTACAAATTTGAGTCTCTTATTGCAGTAGGCGGCGGTTCAGGTTCATTCTTAAATGGCGCAAACTGGGATCCTTCTGACGAATCTAACAAAATGAGTGAAGTAGAAGGACAGCCTGGAGTATATGAAATTTCATATGAAGATGTATATGAAGATATCTATAAGGTGAAATTTGCATTTAACGGTTCATGGCAGCCCAAAAACTTTGGTACAGATGAGGCCGGTGTTAAAAAAGGCAATGAGATTAAGTTTAATGCAAAATTTGAAGGTAACCCTGGTGACATTCAATTTGAAGTACCAAATGACAATTCAAAAGTAACACTTAGAGTTGACCTTTCCAATTTTGACATTAATAAAAGCACATCAGCACCTGTTACAATTCTTATTGAAGAAGGTTCTGACGAGACAGATCCACCCGCAACAACAGAACCTTCTACTGGCGAAACAGAGAGCACTGGCGAAACAGAGAGCACCGGTGACGTACAGGAGACAACAGGTGATACACCTGCTCCTGCTGACGGTTTCACAGTAAACGCTAAATCTAATATTACTGATACAGTATCAGCTAAATATACTAAAGCTGATAAGCAAGTAACTGTTACTTATTACTTAAAGGCTCAAAAGAATATCGGTAATACACAGTTTAACATTTATTATGACCCGGAAGTTCTCGAGATTGACAAGGCTACACACATCGACGAGGACGGTTATGAGGCTAACTTTACACCTGTATTTGATAAAGTAGGCGGTACAGCTTCTAACATTATGGAAGCTCCTGGCAAAGGTACATTCAATACATCATCAGGTGCAAAGCCATATAAATTCACAGGTGAACTTACTGATAACGTATACTTAACAATTACATTTAATATTGTAGGTAACTATGATAAAGACGTAGATGTATTACTTGATGTAAGAGTTCTCAGTGCTATTGTTGATGGTGCATCAGAAAATACAAAAGATGTAATTGACTATGTATATCAGGGTGAGGTAATGCCTTCATTCTACACAGAGTGTCAAACATTAGCAACATTATCAAATGCTGCTACTCCTGCTCCAACAGAGCCTCCTGTTGCAAAATCATTCAAAGTAACAGCTACATCAAACTACGCTACTTCTGATATTAAAGCTTATTCAGAAGATAGAAAGACTGTAACTGTAGAATATACATTACAGGCTGCTAAGCTCATCGCTTCAGGTCAGTGGGAATTAACTTATGACCCATCAATCCTTAAGCTCAGCGAAGCTGTATTACCTAATGTAGAGGCAGTTGGCGGTGATTATACTAACCTTACAAATCAGGGTAAGGGCTATGGTAACTTTGCTGATGTAAGTAAGTTCTATGACTTTACATCAGAGCAAACATTAGCTAAGTTTACATTTGATATCGTTGGTGATTATACAAAAGATACAACAATCAACTTTGATCTTGTTGAACTTGTATATGCTGAAAAAACAGGCGATACAGTAACTGTAGGCGAATATATCCAGAACGGTACAGTTCTTGATATCTTCAAGGCAGAAGGCTTCGGTAAGGCTATCTTAGACGGTGATCCGGTTGATGTTGAACCTGTTCCAACAGAAGATCCTGCAACACCTGATCAGAAACCAACACAAGGTCCTGCAACACCTGATCAGAAGCCAACACAGAAACCTGTAGCACCATCAACTCCTGGTACTACAAATACACCGGCAGGTAACGGTACAGTTCAGACAAGCGATTCACCAATGGCATTCGTACTTCTGAGCTTACTTGTAGCAGCAACAGGCGCAATCATCGTTCTCCGTAAAAGAGAATTAGAGAAATAATTAAATCTGTTAGCTGATAAAAAACACTAATAATTTGCCCTCTGCATAAGCAGAGGGCATTTTTTGCATTCTTTCTAATATATACTTCTCTCAATCTCTGTAGAGACAACCCTTGCAGTTGTACGAAAAATCAAATAAACATTTTTGTCACTTGCAATTGCACGAGAAAGCGTAGCGTGATTATAAATTGTAGGGGACGATTCCTACATCGTCACAAAAGGTTACAAAAAAGGGCTGATGAAGGCATCAGCCTTGCAATTATGTAGAAACGTCCAAGAAATAATGTAGTGACAATCATTACAGTAGTCAGAGTATCAATTTAAATTGTTCTTATTTGCGGTAACTGAGAAAACATAAATTTTACTTTTTTATTTACAGGCATACGTGAAACAAATCTGTCTTATCAAAAAAATGTAGGGGACGATGTCTTCATCGTCCCCTACGTTTTATGAAACTATCTGATTCCAAATACTATTACATCTTATATGTATCCGGACAAATCTCATTAATTTTCTCTCTTAATTTTAAAAAGTCATCAAATGCTTCAGGCCTTTTTCTGGGGTCTCTTAAAACTGCGGCAGGATGAAGCATAGCCATCATAAAAATTCCGTTTCTTTCAAAGAAGATGCCGTGCTCCTTGGTTATCTTAATATCGCTTTTAATTATTCTTGCGGCGGCAATTCTTCCTAAGCAAACTATGATTTTCGGGGAAATAAGCTTTGTCTGATTTCTCAGCCAGTCAATGCACATTTCCTGTTCTTCAGGCTTTGGATCTCTGTTCTGGGGAGGTCTGCATTTAACTATGTTTGCAATGTAAATATTCTTTTTTCTGTCTAAATCAACAGCAGTAAGCATCTTGTCAAGAAGCTGACCGCCCCTGCCAACAAACGGCTCACCCTGTAAATCCTCGTTTTCTCCGGGACCTTCCCCGATAAACATTACATCGGCATTTTTATTACCCACACCTACAACAACATTGTTGCGAGTTTTGCACAAATCACATTTTTGACATTTAGAACATTCGGCTATTAAATCTTCCCAATTATTAAACATTTAATGTCCTCCTTATAAAACAGTTGAAATTTGAGTATTTTAGGTGTAAAATGTTATTATAAATTAATAACTGCAATGCAGAATATTTTAAAAAGTGGTGGTAATTTATGAAAATTATGGTTGAAACATCAGCAAGACACATTCATGTTTCCAAAGAAGTTTTAGAAACTCTTTTCGGCAAGGATGCATCTCTAACAAAAAAGAAAGATCTTTCTCAGCCGGGACAGTTTGCCTGTTCAGAGAAAGTAACAGTTGTAGGCCCTAAAGGTCAAATGGCTATGTCTATTTTAGGTCCCGAGCGTCCTGCAACTCAAGTTGAGGTTTCCCTTACAGATGCAAGGAAATTAGGTATATCAGCCCCTGTTAGAGAATCAGGCGATATAGATGGAACTCCGGGATGTAAGCTTGTCGGCCCTGCAGGTGAATGTGAAATTGAGTGTGGTGTAATCGCAGCTAAAAGACACATTCATTTGGATACTGCAACAGCAAATAATGCAGGACTTAAAGATAAGCAAATTGTTTCAGTTAAGGTTGGTACACCGGGACAGAGAGCCGTAACATTTGATGATGTTGTAGTAAGAGTAAGCGACAGCTATGCTCCTGCTATGCATATTGATACTGACGAATCAAACGCAGCAGGTCTTGTAGGAACTGTTGACGGTGAAATTATTGCTTAATTAGTGAATAATTTGATTTAAAGGCGGATTTAATTATCCGTCTTTTTTTATATTATAATTTCAAATAATATTGCAAAAAAGTGAAATGCCGAACCTACAACAGTAAATAAGTGCCACACGGAATGAAAATACTTGATTTTCTTAATTGCGTAAAATATTACGCCTAATGTGTAAAAAACTCCGCCTAACAGTAAAAATGTCATAAAAAATGGAGTTGTTGCTGCTATTAAAGGTTTAATTGCAAAAATAACGACCCATCCCATTAAAATATAGCATACTATAGAAGGCTTAGAGAATTTTTCAAGATCAATGGAATTAAAAACTATTCCTATAATTGCAGCTCCCCATACAATTCCGAAAAGCACCCAGCCTAATGCACCTCTTAATATTGCAAGGGTAATAGGGGTATAGGTTCCCGCTATTAAAAAGAATATGGTGTTGTGATCCATAATTCTGAAAAATTTCTTTGCCTTTTTGTTTGAAATTGCATGATAAAGTGTACTCATAGTGTAAAGAATTATTAAGCTGGCACCATATATTGCAGAGGAAACCACCGCCCATGCATCGTTGAAAATTGCCGATACAATTATAAGCACGACTGTTCCGCCAACGGCTAAAAGAGTTCCGGCTCCGTGTGATACTGAATTAAATATTTCTTCACCTAAGGTGTATCTGTTATTAAGTTTGTTTTTATTTTTGTTTTTCATAAAAATTACCTCTAATCTATAAAATAATTATATCATTAAATTATTTTAATAACAACAGTATTGCAAATTTTAAATTAATAAAGTAAGTATTAATATTTTCTGAATAAAAAACAGCCGGCTCAGATTTGTGAGCAGGCTGTTTTTGGGTCTATTAGAAGGGAGAAAAATGAAAAGCTAAATAATATAGTGGCATTAATTTATTTGCCGTGATTATATAATAATACCGTAATGTGACAGTTTTTAAAACAAATGGTGAAAATAATAAAAAACTTTTAGAATATAATAAAACATAATTTTCTGCTAATACTTAAGTTGAGGTGATTTTATGCTAAACAAAAACGAAATGCTTACTTACATTGCACAAAATGCAGAGATGGGCTGCTGCGGTATTGCAAATATCAAAAACTATGCGAAAGATGATGAGCTGAAAAAGGCTTTACGAGTTCAGCTTATTGAGTACGGAAGAATTTACAGCAACGCCAACAGTATGCTGAGGAACAACAATGAAAATGTTCAAAGAGTAAATCCGATGGTCAGAAGACTTACAAAACAGGTTACTAAAAGGCATATGGACAGAGATAATTCCGATTCTCATATTGCGCAAATGATGATTAACGGAAACATTAAAGGCGTTAGTAAAATTGTCAACAGAATGAGACAGTATGATAAAAGCGACCCAAAGGTTGAAAATCTTGCTAAAAGGCTTTTGGAAACAGAATATAACAACATTCAATCAATGACGCCGTTTATATAAATAATGTTTTTATTAACTAAAATCAAAAGCGTTAGTGGAGAAAATTAAAAGTTTTTTGCTCAGCTTTTTTCAAAAAACTTTTCTGAAGAGAAAAACAAAAAACCAAGAGAAAGTATATTGAAAAAACAAAACTTTTAGTTGTGAAAATCAAAAATTTTTGCATCGCTTTTTTCAAAAAGCGACCGAGGTTCAAAGGGCGAGCAGCCCTTTGTCGCCGACGATGTCAGCAAAACTCCCTTATACAAATAAAAATTTTTTTAAAAAGACAAATGGCGGGATTTAATCCCGCCATTTTGCTGTTATTTTCAATTGTTTTCAGAAAAATCCATAATATAAGTTTTCAGAGGGTCTTTCAGCATTTCTGCAATATGGTCAGGTTCATCAGGCAAAACAATCAACAACTGTTTACCGCACCTGAAAATAAAGCCGTCCTGACAACCGTTTGGATTCTCAATTTTTTTCATATCATTTAAATGCTCATACGCTAAAGCCTTTGACAAAACATTTTTAATGCCTTGTTTATCAGAAAACTCCAGTCCGCCTATAATAAAACATAAATTGCAACGCTTAAATGTTTCACAAAGTAATGTGCCAAGCTGAATTGAACCGGTTGAGAAAAAGGTCTTCAAAAGACTTATGTTAAGGCTTGTAAGCTGTTTTTTTAAAACCCTTTCGCACATACTCGTCTTTTTGGCTAAATAAAATATAAGTTCACAATTCATTTTTATCTCCGAAAATCTGTTATTGTTTTAATACCGGCTCATAGTTTCCGGCAATAATCATATCTGACTGAACATTTGTGTAGTCAAGTTGCCAACCTGTAAAAATATAGTCATAATATTCATCGCTTTTGGTTGGATTAGTAGCCGGAGGTGTTGCTGATTTACCCTTCTCAACCTGTTCGGTTTTAATTGTATTACCGTCAAAATCAATAAATGTGACTGTGTATTTAATAACCGCAGGAGCCTCAGTTGCCGTATTATTTTTATTTTTGTCAGACTCGTTTGTAGTCGGCTCTGTGGGAGCTTCTTCCTTGCCTTTTAGCTTTGTAGGATCACCTGTACCGTCATACCAGTCGATTTCACCTGCTTTGTAGGCAGTTTTAAAGGTTGTTACTTTTGGTCTTGTTCCGCCGTAGCTTGAGTAGTAAACCTGAGGCCAAACGGGATTTTTATTAAGAGATGCTTTAGAAACATCAACCTTAGGGTCTTCGCCGATTCTTACCTTTCTTGCAACAACAACTGTTCTGAATTCGGAAAATTCATAAGAACAGGTTGACAGCGTAAGAAGAGTATCGTCTTCATTTACGGAAACAGGACAGTTAAACAATGAACGCATCCTAATATTATAAACAAAGTTCATAAACTCTGAGTCAGAGTTAAAATCGCCGATCATATAGTTGAAAAATTCTCCGTGAACAGAGAGAGAATTTGTTTTGAAAACAGAAATAATCTTGTATGTAGCGTCTCCGTCGGGAGTGTCAAAGGTAATGGTTGGAGTTTTCTTGTAAAATTTAAGATCTCCCGTAGTTTTACCGTAATTCAACAGGTTGCCGAACATACTTCCGTCGTTCATATGGTGACCATGAAGAACAACATTCTTACTGTTTGTACCTTTTGTACAGCGGTAGTCAACGAAAATACTTCCGTATCCGCTATATTCCTTTTTATAGTTGTGGTTTAAGTAATACTGATAATTTTCATCATCATCTTTGTTACGCAAAACAGGGTAATCAATTACAGTATTATCAAGCTTGATCCAACCTACAATATCTTTGTTGATTTTCTTTAAAGCGTTCCAGTCTTTAGTTTTAATGTCTGTGCCGCCTTTGTCATCGTCGTCTTCATTATAGAAGATTTTTTGAATTTCGCTTTGAATGGCATTATTTTGCATTGGCAGATAAACCAAATTATAAAACAGCAGTACAGCAGTTACAAAGAAAACGAAAAACGCAATCAAAGAAATACTTTTTCTTGTTTTTTCCTTTCCGGAGTCGCCTTTGCAGGGGAAAATTCTTTTTGCAAGGCTTTTCTTTTTGGGCTTTCCCTCAATAAGATTTATACCGCCGGGATAAATTTGCTCATTTTTATCAAAAATCTGAGTAGCAAGCAATACACTGTGGGAGAATAAGTCTGCTGTTTCCTTACCTGTTAAGGATGTTTTTGGAAGAACAACAACACGGGTACCCTTGTATGTAAAGCAATAGCCGTTGTAGCTGTTGCCTAAGTCACCCATTGAAAAAATTTTGATTTTTTTTATATAATACTTACTATCTTCAGCATTCTTGTCTTTTTTAGATTTTTTAGGTGCTGGGTCTTGAATTTCACTTTCGCACTCTGCAATAATATCTGCGAATAGATTTTTAAAGGATGAGCTGTCGCGACTTGTTAAAGCGTTGGCAACAACTATGATATCAGGCTTGCTTTCTGATTCAACGCTGGAATCAAGAGCCTTCTTTATACGCTGTTTATTCAAGTCCACTTCTGTTTTGTATTTTACATAAAATCCGTCTATTGCAAGCTCTTCTGATATATTTCTTAAATTATTGTTGATATTTTCAATATCCTGTTTACTTGTTCTGAGAGAAAATAATTCAATATTCATATATTAGTCCTCCCTTTGATTAATATTAGTGATTTTAAGATTTTGCAGAGCCTCTTCGATCATATCTCCGAAGTTTGCTGAATCTTCAGCCTGTTTAACATACTTTAAAATCGGTCTTGTACGGGGATGCTTTGGTGTAAATACAGTACAGCAATCCTCATAGGGTTCAATAGATGTTTCAAATGTGTCTATTTTATAGGAAATATCGATTATCTCCTGCTTATCCATACCGATTAACGGTCTGAAAACTACCATATCCGAAGCTTCGTCGGTACAGCCGATAGCGTGAATTGTCTGGCTCGCAACCTGACCTAAGCTTTCGCCTGTAATCAAAGCTGAGCAGTCGTTATCTCTTGCGATTCTTTCTGATATTTTCATCATAAGTCTTCTCATAATAATTGTGAAAAGCTCTTCGGGACATTTGTCCTTGATAGTTTCCTGAATTTTTGTAAAGGGTACTGTGTACATTGTCATAGGACCACTGTAACGGCATACCTTTTTAAGCAGTTTAACTACCTTTTGCTCCGCTCTTTCGCTTGTATATGGCGGACTTGCAAAGTGAATTGCAGTAAGCTTAACTCCTCGCTTTGCCATCATATAAGCGGCAACCGGAGAATCAATACCTCCGCTGATTAAAATTGCGGCATTTCCGCCTGTTCCTACAGGAATACCGCCTGCACCTCTGCAAGGATTTGTATGAATATATGTTCCAAAATCTCTTACCTCTACTGTAACGACTGCATCGGGATTATGAACGTCAACAGTAAGATGAGGGAACTTTTCTAAAATTTTGCCTCCTAATTCCCTGCATATTTCAGGTGATTTATAAGGAAACTTTTTGTCTGAGCGTTTTGCTTCTACCTTAAAAGTTTTAATATCCTCAAGCTGTTCAGCAAGATATCTGGGCGCGAAATCTAAAATTTCATCTAAATCTTTTTCACAGACACCTGCCCTTGAAAAAGAAACTATACCGAATATTCTGGAAACTCTCTCACAGGCTTCGTCTAAGTCAAAATCCTCCGACAAAGGAGTAACATAAGTTGTTGACTGAGCCGAGGTGATTTTGAATTTACCTAAGCCGTAAAGAGAAAGCTTAATATTCTTTTTTAAAACATCTTCAAAGCTTCTTCTGTTAAGACCTTTCAGGGCAATTTCGCCGTCTTTTATTAAAATTACTTCTTTCATTTTTACCTTCCGAGTTTAGTATTGTTTTTTTACAAGAGTCTCTAACCCTTGCTTAATATATTTTACAAGAAAATCAACATCTTCTTCTGTATTGAATTTTGAAAAGCTTATTCTTATGGAACTGTCTGCGGTATCTTTATCTATACCCATTGCGTTTAAAACATGGCTTGGTTTTCCTTTTGCACAGGCACTTCCGCTGGAAACGTAAACTTCATTTTGAGCAAGAAAATGAAGCATTGTTTCGCTCCTTATGCCTTTTACCGAGATATTAATAATATAGGGGAGTGCGTCGTCTTTGCTGTTAAATGAAACTCCCTGAATCTCAGACAGCCTGCTTTTTGCATAGCTGTTTAAAGCGGAGATTTTTTCATAGTTTTTTTCTATTTCAAGCTCTGAGACCGCCACACCCAATGCGCCGATTAAAGGAAGCGCCTCAGTTCCGGGACGAAGCTTTTTTTCCTGTTCTCCGCCGAAATGCAGGGGAGCGATTCTTTTGCCTTTTTTTATGTACAAAGCGCCGATTCCCTTTGGACCGTGAATTTTATGAGCGCTTATGGTCATAAGGTCAACGCCTGATTTTTTAGTCTTTATATTGATTTTGCCAAACGCCTGTACGGCATCTGTGTGAATCAGTGCAGGAGAATTATTATTTACAACTATCTTCTGTATTTTTGAAACATCATTTATTGAGCCTGTCTCATTGTTGGCTGTCATTATTGAAACAAGAATCGTTTTGTTATCAACAGCATTTTTGATTTTATCTGCTGTAATTACCCCGTTTTCATCGGGGGAAAGATAGATAACCTCAAATCCTTGATTTTCAAGCTCTTTCATTGCTTCTAAAACACTGCTGTGCTCTACAGATGAGGTGACAATTTTATTGCCACGTCGTTTAAGCGTTTTAACGGCTCCGAAAATCGCTGTGTTGTTTGCTTCTGTTCCGCCGCTTGTAAAATATATTTCGTCGCTTTCACAGCCCAGCGCCTTTGCAATTATTTTTCTTGAGTTTTCAAGCTCTGCTTCCGCCTTTATTCCCAATGAATGTAAAGATGAGGCATTACCGTAATTTTCACACATAAGCTCAAGAGCCTTTTCTGCCGCCGCCCTTGAAACCTTTGTGGTTGCGCTGTTGTCAAGGTAATGTTCCAAACACATTTCCTCCAGTAAAAGTTTATTACACTTTATTATACTATATATATGCAAAAAAATAAACAGATAAATTAAAAAATATTACTTTTAATAATAATAAAATATTTGGCAAAAATAAAAGCAAATACATCTAAAATAAGGAGCAATTATATGTTACCAAAAAAAGAATATCAACAAATTGTGACAGACAAGTCAAAGAAAAGCAAAATTTGGGTGAATTGTATTATGGCTTTTCTCATTGGAGGAGCAATATGCACATTGGGACAGATTTTAACGGAACTGTATATTTCAGCAGGACTTAATAAGGAGATAGCAAAAACAGTTACTTCCGTTTCGCTTATATTTTTAGGAGTGCTTTTTACAGCTATAGGTTGTTATGACAATATTGCAAAGCACGCAGGGGCAGGTACACTTGTTCCCATTACAGGCTTTGCAAATTCAGTGGCTTCTCCTGCAATAGATTTTAAAACAGAGGGATTTGTGCTGGGTCTTGGTGCAAAAATGTTTGTAATTGCAGGACCTGTAATTGTTTACGGCGTATCGGCAAGTGTATTGTACGGTTTGATAATATGGATAATGAGCCTGTTTGGAATTGTGGTGTATTATTAATTAATAATAAAGAAAACGGAGCGGAAAAACAACAAACGGAAGGTTACATTTTTAAAATAATTGGCTGATAAAAATTTAAACTGTGCCGGGTGTTTCTTTTTGAACAAAAATTAACCGCAGAAGCGTTTTAATGCTTCTGCGGAAATAAAGTTAAAAAATACATAATTTTTTTAAAAAATTTCCCATAAACCACTTGACAAGTTGCCCGAAGGGTAATAAAATTATAGAATGTACCATAATGGGGATAAGTACCAAAATTTAATAAAAAATCTTTTGTAACAAAGGAATATTATCACGCAATATGCATTGTTGTCAAGAGGTTTTTAACAACAATTTTGTTACATTTCCCTTTTTATACTAATCGGAGATTAGTATTATATAAAACCGATGCAGTTCGGTTATGGAACGACTATATTAAAGGAGTGGATACGCCTATGGTTAATGTCAAACCTGTAAAGCTTGGCAACAACGAAAGGATGAGCTTTGGCAAAATTGATGAAGTTATCGATATGCCGAATCTTATCGAGGTGCAGAAAAATTCTTACAAGTGGTTTCTTGAAGAAGGTCTGAAGGAAGTATTCAAGGATGTTTCAGGTATTACCGATTATACCGGTAACTTAGTTCTTGATTTTATCGACTATACTTTAGATGTTGATAAGCCTAATTACAGTGTAATTGAGTGTAAGGAAAGAGACGCAACATATTCTGCGGCACTCAGAGTTACTGCAAGACTTCTTAACAAAGAAACAGGCGAAATTAAAGAATCTAATGTATTTATGGGAGATTTCCCTTTGATGACGCCAAGCGGCACATTTATTATTAACGGTGCTGAGCGTGTTATTGTATCACAGCTTGTAAGAAGCCCCGGCGTTTACTACAAAATGGAGCACGATAAAACAGGTAAAGAGCTGTTCAGTTCAACTGTTATTCCTAACAGAGGCGCCTGGCTTGAATATGAAAACGATGTAAATGACGTTTTCTATGTGCGTATTGATAAAAACAGAAAAGTTCCTATTACTGCATTTATCAGAGCTTTAGGATTAGGCACCGACGCAGAAATTCTTGAGTGTTTCGGCGACGATGACAGAATGAAAGCTACAATTGACAAGGATACTACCGGCTCTGTTGAAGAAGGTCTTTTAGAGGTTTACAGAAAGCTTCGTCCAAGTGAGCCTCCTACAGTTGAAAGTGCTCAAACCCACCTTAATAATCTATTCTTTGATCCTAAGCGTTATGATATGTCAAGAGTAGGCCGCTATAAATACAACAAAAAGCTTGGTATTTCACAGCGTCTTACAGGTCAGATTCTTGCTGAGCCTATTGCTAACCCACGCACAGGCGAGGTTATGGCAAACAGAGGCGATAAAATTTCAAGAGACCTTGCAATTGAAATTGAAAACGCAGGCGTAGATACAGCTGTTGTAAGGCTTGCTGATAAAAACGATAAAATCGTTAAAATCATTTCTAACGGAATGGTTGACATTAAAAATTATGTTGACTTTGACGCAGAGAAAGAGTGCGGAATTAACGAAAAAGTTAAATTCACTGTTCTTTGTGAAATTCTTGATAATGCACAGGACGAGGAAGAAGTTAAAGAAATGCTCATAAGCCGTTATGCAGAGCTTGTTCCCAACCACATTATCATTGACGATATTTTTGCTACAATTAACTATATGAACTGCCTTGCCGAGGGTGTAGGCTTAACAGATGATATTGACCACTTAGGTAACAGAAGAATCCGCAGTGTAGGTGAATTGCTTCAAAACCAGTTCAGAATCGGCTTCTCACGTCTTGAAAGAGTTATCAGAGAAAGAATGACTCTTCAGGCTCAGGATTTGGAAACACTTTCACCTAACACACTTATTAACATAAGACCTGTAACTGCTGCAATTAAAGAGTTCTTCGGTTCATCACCTCTGTCACAGTTTATGGATCAGACTAACCCTCTTGCAGAGCTTACACATAAAAGAAGACTTTCAGCCTTAGGTCCGGGCGGTCTTTCAAGAGACCGTGCAGGATTCGAGGTTCGAGACGTTCACTATACCCACTACGGACGTATGTGTCCTATTGAAACTCCTGAAGGTCCTAACATTGGACTTATCTCATATCTTGCAACCTTTGCAAGAATTAATAAATACGGCTTTATTGAAGCTCCTTTCCGTAAAATTAATAAGGAAACAGGAGTTGTTACAGACGAAGTTGTTTATATGACAGCTGATATGGAAGACGAATTCGTTGTAGCACAGGCTAACGAGCCTTTAGACGAAAACGGTCATTTCAAAAACAGCAAAGTAGTAGGCAGATACAGAGACGGATTCGTTGAGTATACTCCCGATAGATTTGACTATATGGATGTATCTCCGAGAATGGTAGTTTCTGTTGCTACTGCAATGATTCCGTTCCTTGAAAACGATGACGCAAACCGTGCACTTATGGGTTCAAACATGCAGAGACAGGCTGTACCTCTTATGGTTACCGATTCACCAATTGTCGGTACAGGTATGGAGTACAAAGCAGGTGTTGACTCAGGTGTCTGCGTGCTTGCAGATGACGATGGTCTTGTGCTTTCTGTTGACGCTGACCACGTTCGTGTTCAGTATGATAACGGAAAAATCGTTGACCATGAGGTAATTAAATTCCTCCGTTCCAACCAGGGTACCTGCTTTAACCAGATTCCTGTTGTTTCTAAGGGACAGAGAGTTGTTAAGGGTGAGGTTCTTGCCGACGGCCCTGCAACTAAGAACGGTGAAATTTCTCTCGGTAAAAACGCACTTATCGGATTTATGACCTGGGAAGGTTATAACTACGAGGATGCTGTTCTTATCAATGAAAAAATCGTAAGAGATGATGTTTATACATCTATCCATATTGAAGAGTATGATACAGAGGCAAGAGATACAAAGCTGGGACCTGAAGAAATCACAAGAGATATTCCTCAGGTAGGCGAGGATATGCTTAAAGACCTTGACGAAAACGGTATTATTCATATCGGTTCAGAGGTTCACGCAGGCGATATTCTTGTAGGTAAGGTTACACCTAAGGGTGAAACAGAGCTTACTGCCGAGGAAAGACTTCTCCGTGCTATTTTCGGTGAAAAGGCAAGAGAGGTAAGAGATACATCTTTAAGAGTTCCTCACGGCGAAAGCGGTATCGTTGTTGATGTTAAAGTATTTACCCGTGAAAACAGCAGAAATGAATTACAGCCCGGCGTAAACAAGGTTGTAAGATGCTATATTGCTCAGAAGCGTAAAATCAGCGTTGGCGATAAGATGGCAGGTCGACACGGTAATAAGGGTGTTGTATCAAGAATTTTACCTGTTGAAGATATGCCGTTCTTACCTGACGGTACACCTCTTGATATCGTACTGAACCCATTAGGCGTACCTTCCCGTATGAACATCGGACAGGTGCTTGAGGTTCACTTGGGATATGCTGCAAAGGCTCTTGGCTGGAAGATTATGACCCCTGTATTTGACGGAGCTCACGAGCAGGATATATTTGAAGCGTTAAAAGACGCAGGATATAATGAAGACGGTAAAACATGGCTTATAGACGGAAGAACAGGCGACAGATTTGATAACCCTGTAACCGTAGGTTATATGTATTACCTTAAGCTTCATCACCTTGTTGATGATAAAATCCATGCAAGAAGCACAGGTCCGTATTCACTTGTTACACAGCAGCCTCTGGGCGGTAAGGCACAGTTCGGCGGTCAGCGTTTCGGCGAAATGGAAGTTTGGGCGCTTGAGGCTTACGGCGCAGCTTATACATTACAGGAAATTCTTACTGTTAAATCTGATGATGTTGTAGGCCGTGTTAAAACTTACGAAGCTATTGTTAAGGGACAGAACATTCCTGCTCCGGGAATTCCCGAATCATTTAAAGTTCTTATTAAGGAGCTTCAGTCATTGTCACTCGATGTTTCTGTTCTTGATAAAAATAACGATGAAATCGACTTGAAACAGAAGTTTGAAGAAGATGAAGATCTTCCGGTAGCAAATGATGAAACAACTCTTGATGAAGAGAATGTTATGACAACAATGGACGGCTTCCTTCTTGATGAGGATTCAGAAGAAGGTAATATGTTTGACGAGTCATCAATCATTGATGATGTAGATGATACATTTGATATTGACGACAGCGACGAATTTTAAGGAGGAGTGTAATAATGGAAAATATTGTTTTTGATTCAATTAAAATCGGACTTGCATCTCCGGACAAAATTCGTGAATGGTCATACGGCGAGGTTAAAAAGCCTGAAACCATTAACTACCGTACACTTAAACCTGAACGTGACGGTCTTTTCTGCGAGCGTATTTTCGGACCTACAAAGGACTGGGAATGTCACTGCGGAAAGTATAAAAGAATCCGTTTTAAGGGTAAAGTCTGCGACCGCTGCGGTGTTGAGGTTACAAGAGCAAAGGTAAGAAGAGAACGTATGGGTCACATTGAGCTTGCCGCTCCTGTGTCACATATCTGGTACTTTAAAGGTATTCCCTCAAGAATTTCTCTTATGCTTGACATTTCTCCGAGAAAACTTGAAGAAGTTCTGTATTTTGCTTCTTATATAGTAACAGATCCGGGCGATTGCCGTGACCTTGAAAAGATGCAGTTCTTAACAGAATCTGAATACCGCGATATGCGTGAAAAGTATGAAGATGACTTTAAGGCATCTATGGGTGCTGAAGCAATTAAAGAGCTCTTAGAGGAAATCGACCTTGACGAACTTTCAGCACAGCTTAAAGCGGAGCTTGAAGACGCAACAGGTCAGAAGAGAGTAAGAATTCTTAAAAGACTTGATGTTGTTGAAAGCTTCAGACATTCAGGCAACCGTCCTGAATGGATGATTCTTGATGTTGTTCCGGTAATTCCGCCTGACATCAGACCGATGGTTCAGCTTGACGGCGGTCGTTTTGCAACATCAGACTTAAACGACCTTTACAGAAGGGTTATTAACAGAAATAACCGTCTTAAAAAGCTTATAGATTTACAGGCTCCTGATATTATTATCAGAAACGAAAAGCGTATGCTTCAGGAAGCTGTTGATGCACTTATTGACAACGGCAGAAGAGGCAGACCTGTTACAGGACCTAACAACAGAGCATTAAAGTCACTTTCAGATATGCTTAAAGGTAAGCAGGGTAGATTCCGTCAGAACCTTTTAGGTAAGCGTGTTGACTACTCCGGACGTTCTGTTATCGTTGTAGGACCTGAGCTTAAAATGTATCAATGCGGTCTTCCTAAGGAAATGGCACTTGAACTTTTCAAGCCTTTCGTTATGAAGCGCCTTGTTGAAACTAAAGAAGTAATTAATATTAAAGCCGCAAGAAAAGCTGTTGAACGTGCTAAGCCTGAGGTTTGGGATGCTCTTGAGGTTGTAATTAAGGGACACCCTGTTCTTCTTAACCGTGCTCCTACACTTCACAGACTTGGTATTCAGGCATTTGAGCCTGTACTTGTTGAGGGTAGAGCACTTAAGCTTCATCCCCTTTCCTGTACAGCTTATAACGCTGACTTCGACGGCGACCAGATGGCTGTTCACGTACCTCTTTCTGCTGAGGCACAGGCAGAGGCAAGATTCTTAATGCTTGCTGCCAATAACCTGCTTAAGCCTTCCGACGGACGTCCTGTTGCAGTTCCTACACAGGATATGATTCTCGGTTCTTATTATCTTACACTTGATAAAGACGGTGAATTGGGCGAAGGCAAGTTCTTTAAAGATGTTGACGAAGCTATGATGGCTTACCAGACAGGTGTAATTGAACTTCATTCTAAAATTAAGGTTCGTCGCACTATTGAATTTAATGGTGTTGAAGAAAGCGGCATTATCGATACAACAATCGGTAAGATAATTTTCAACAATCCTATTCCTCAGGATTTAGGCTTTGTTGACAGAACAAATCCTGAAGACAGATTTAAGCTTGAAATAGATTTCCTTGTTAAAAAGAAAGAACTTGGAAAAATTATTGATGCTTGTATTAAGGTTCACGGCACAGAGAAAACCTCTCAGGTGCTTGATGCCATTAAATCTCAGGGTTATAAATATTCAACAAAGAGTGCTATTACAGTTGCTGTTTGTGATGCTGAAATTCCGCCTGCAAAGAAAGCTCTTATTAAGGCTGCGGAAGAGCAGGTTGATATTATCAGGGAAGAATATATGATGGGTCTGCGTTCAGATGAAGAGCGTTATGAAGAAGTGCTGAGAATTTGGGAAAAGGCAACTAACGATGTTACCGACGCTCTCCAGAAAAACCTTGACCGCTACAACCCGATCTTTATGATGGCTGATTCAGGTGCCCGTGGTAGTATGAGCCAGATTCGTCAGCTTGCAGGTATGCGTGGTCTTATTGCAAATACATCAGGTCAGACAATCGAAATTCCTATTCGTGCTAACTACCGTGAAGGTCTTAACATTTTGGAATACTTTATTTCATCCCGTGGAGCTCGTAAAGGTCTTGCAGATACAGCCCTCAGAACGGCTGACTCAGGTTACCTTACAAGAAGACTTGTTGATGTATCTCAGGAAGTTATTATCCACGAAGACGACTGCGGTACTCACGAAGGTCTTGAAGTATTTGATATTAAGTCAGGCAACAATACTATTGAAACAATGCACGAGCGTTTAATGGGCAGATATCTTGTTGAAGATTTCTGTGATGAAAACGGTAATGTTCTTGTATCCAAAGATGTAATGATGGGCGATGAAGAAGCAGATATTATCTGTAACTCAGGCGTTCAGAGCATAAGAATCCGCAGCGTTCTCGGCTGTCGTGCTAAACATGGTGCTTGTAAAAAATGCTACGGTTCTAACCTTGCAAACGGTATGCCTGTTACAGTTGGTGAGGCTGTTGGTATTATTGCGGCTCAGTCTATCGGTGAGCCGGGTACACAGCTTACAATGAGAACATTCCATACCGGTGGGGTTGCATCAGCAGAAGATATTACACAGGGTCTTCCCCGTGTTGAAGAATTGTTTGAGTCACGTAAACCTAAGAGCCTTGCAATTATCAGTGAAATTGACGGTGAGGTTCGCTTTGAAAACATTAAGAATACACGTCATGCCGTAATTTATGATAAAGAAACAGGCGAAGAAAGACAGTATCTTATTCCATTCGGTTTCCATGTTAAGGTTACAGAGGGAGACTATATTAAGAAAGGTGACAAAATCACCGACGGTGCTGTTAATCCTCACGATATTCTTGAAATTCTCGGTACAGATGCAGTTCAGGATTACCTGATTTCCGAAGTACAGAGTACTTACCGTTTACAGGGTGTTGATATCAACGATAAACACATTGAAATTATCGTTCGTCAGATGCTCAAGAAGGTTAAGGTTGACGAAGCAGGAAGCACAGGCTTTATGCCCGGTCAGATGTATGACAGAAATGAAGTTCTCTTTGCCAATGAAGAAATTCAAAAGAGAATTGCAAACGGTGAAACAGACCTTAAGGAAGCAACATATACTCAGCTTCTCCTTGGTATTACAAAGGCGGCTCTCGCAACAGACAGCTTCCTTTCAGCAGCATCATTCCAGGAAACAACAAGAGTTCTTACAGATGCGGCTATTAAGGGTAAGGTTGATCCGCTTCTCGGTCTTAAGGAAAACGTTATTATCGGCAAGATTATTCCTGCCGGTACAGGTATGAACAGATACAGAGATGTACAGCTTGAAGAAAACAAATACCTCACAACTCCTCAAACCGTTAATCAATAATATTAACATTTAAATAAAGCCTCAATGGTAAATTTACCATTGAGGCTTGCGTTTTTATATGAACGTGTAATTTAAATTGTAGGGGCGACCCTTGCGGTCGCCCGTAAATAACAAAACGTATAAGTGAATTTTTCGGGCAACCGCAAGGGTTGCCCCTACACTCTTTAAAAAAATTTGCAATATAAATTTCCTTATAACTGTTTACAAAAAATCCTCAGCTGTAAAGCTGAGGACTTTTTATTTCATCAAATGTATTGCGGTTTCTGCTTTATCAATAATTCTTAAATCGTTATCGTAAGTACAGAGTTTTCTTGCCTGTTGAATATCCACCCAAATATAGCTGTCTATTTCAGACTCCTGAATTTTTACATTATCTGTAAACGCCCGAGCCAAAAAGAATACAACCCTTTTTCTTATTTTTCCGAAAGGGCAATACTCGCTGATTTCTCTGAAATTGCCGCAGATTTCAACATCAAGGTTTGTTTCTTCTTTAATTTCTCTGACGGCAGTTTCTTGTTCTGTTTCGTTCATTTCAATATGACCTTTAGGAAAGCTCCAATATCTGCCGTTGCTGTTTTTAACAAGCAGAAGATTTACATTATTCTGACGACCTTTATAAAAAATTACTGCGCCACAGGATTTTTCATATAAGCATTTAATTTTCTCTATAACTACATTTTTAAGCACAGATAAAATTTCCATAAGTTCCGGCTCATAAAAAACCTCACCGTCATAAGCAACTATCTGTTTTTCTTCACCATCTTTAAAAGTAACTACTGCAATAACCGTACCGCTAAAATAGTCAGCAGGCTTTTTTCGGGAAACTATATATATGCTTTTGTTCTTTTCGGAATCTGTGTTGGCATATCCGGTATAAAGCCCGAATTTTTCCGACAATACTCCAAAAATGTTTGCCTCTGCTCTTTCTGCAAGCACGGTATTACCTCCTTTTTAATTAAATTCTTTTGTTTTTATCTTCTTAAAACAAAGAGTCCATTGCTCTTAACTGTATTGGTGTGTTTGCAGACATAACTCCATTAATGAATAATACTTCATTAATTCCGTTTTCACTACAATACTGAGGGAGATTGCCTGTCCAGTGTCTGAAATCAATTACATGAACCTCATCATAATTATACGTAAGATAAGGTACGAATGCGTTGCCGTAGCTTTCTTTAACAACTGCAATTTTCTTGCCTGTGTTTCTGTCCGATTTTAAAACTGAAAGGGGATTATCACCGTAAATAAACACGCCGTAAGCGTTAGAGCCACCTGTTTCTCCCTCATAATAAACGGAATTATAAGAATCAAGCTCTTTGTTTGAATCCGATGTCATATCCATTGTTGCTTTATAAGGAAATTCCCAGTATGAAACGGTATCTGTACCTAAATCGGTATTTACCATATTTGTAAATGAGCCTGTAAAGCCTTCTATTTTTTCTTCTGTGCAGTCAGAGAGTGAAAGTACGCTCTGATTTGTTGTTTTGGCAAATGCTTCATAAGCATAATAAGAGCCAAGTCCCGTCCAGTGATGATCGGTATTAAAATATATATATTCGTTGCAATGCTTAGATAAATTATTATAACAGTTTATAGGTGTAACATTTGAGTTAAATTTGCTGTAAATTGTTTTAATATTTTCTGCCTGAGATGTTGATGAATAACCATCACCTTTTTTTAACCTTTCAGGCAGACCCATTTCGGTATGATTAGGAACTACCATACTGTAAACCTTAACTGAAAAGCCAAGACTGTCAGCATAACTGTTGATTGAATTAGCATAGCTGGTTGCACTGTCTTCAGAACCGTAAAAAAGCTCGAATGCCGCATTATTCCAGATTAACAAGCTTTCATCAAGAGAGGCACTTTGATTATTATCTTCAGGTTTTGGAGTTAAAAACTCGGTTGTGCTTGTAATATCGGAAACATTATCCAATATTCCGCCTGATGTGTTTGCTTTCGATGAACTTTTAGAAGCTTCAGTTGTGGGAGCAATAGTTGCGGTAGGAATTGTTGCTGAAGTCTGTTCATCTTTGCCAAAACAGCTTTTGAACATAAGCGTCAATAATATAATAATCAACACAAAGATAAGAACCATTGAAGAAACAATTATAATTCTGTTTCTGATTCTTTTTTTGTTGCGTCTTTTTCTGTTTCTTCCGTTATAATTACTGCTTTTGTAATTTCTGTTATAATTTCTGTTATACCCATTATTTACCACGACTTACCTCCTTAAGTTTTATTTCCCCTATTATCATTTATAATATGTTATTATACTACAAACCGTATTCAAATACAATGATTTTTTACAATCTTAAATCTTTTTCGTTTTTACAAAAATACTTTTTCTATTGACAGTTGTTTTGTGTAACTGTATAATGTATTTAGATATTTTAAACCGATGAGCAAGAGTAGTAAGAAAAAATTTCTGTTTCAAGAGAGCCGTGGTTGGTGGAAATCGGTAACAGAACTTTTCCCAATGGACTTGTGAGGGCAGAGCAAAATTATCAGGAAGATAAAACCTTTTGAGAGTAGTATCTGACGGTATCCTCCGTTACGGGAAGCATTTTTGCGAAGTGGATGTTTATACTAATTCAGTTTTTGTTTAGTATTCATCAATTTGGGTGGCACCGCAGAAGTTTATCAGCTTTTGTCCCTTGTTTATAAGGGATAAGAGCTTTTATTTTTTGTAAATATAATTTTAAAAAGGTGATTTAATTGGAATATAAATTTTCTCAAAGAGTAAAAAATTTAAAACCAAGTGCAATCAGGGAAATTTTTAAATACGCAGCAGACCCCGAGATTATTTCTCTTTCAGCAGGAAATCCCTCGCCTGATGCTTTTCCCTGTAAAGAGATAGAAGAAATTTCTAAAAAAATATTTGAGGAAAATCCTATTTCCGTTTTGCAATATAGTGTTACCGAGGGCTACACTCCATTAAGGGAACACCTCAAAAAGTATTTAAAGGAAAGTCAGAATATCGGCTCTCAAAATGATGATATTTTAATTACATCAGGCGCACAGCAAATTATGGACTTATGCTCAAAGTCACTTCTTAATGAGGGAGAGGTTGTAATTTGTGAGGCACCCAGCTTTATCGGCTCTTTAAATACATTCAGGAGTTATAATGGTAAGCTTGTAGGTGTTCCTGTTGAGGCAGACGGTATGAATATGGAGGCTTTAGAGAAAGCCTTGCAGGAAAATAAAAACACAAAATTCATTTATACTATTCCTAATTATCAAAATCCCTCAGGCGTTACAATGAGCCTTGAAAAACGCAAAAAAATGTATGAGCTTGCAAAGAAGTATGAGGTTCTTATTATTGAAGATAATCCTTACGGAGAGCTTAGATACAGCGGCGAGGCAATCCCTGCAATTAAATCTTTCGATACAGAGGATATCGTAATTTATGCAGGAAGCTTCAGCAAGGTTGTTGCTCCGGGTATTCGTGTTGCATATACCGTTGCGCCAAAGGAAATAATTTCAAAGCTTGTTGTATGCAAGCAGGGAAGTGATGTTCACTCAAACATCTGGGCACAGGTTGTCTGCTACGAATATATGACAAAGTATAACTTTGAACAGCATCTTGAAGATTTAAGAAACATATACAGCAAAAAAGCAAAATTTTGTATGGATTTGCTTGATAAATATGCTCCAAAAATTAAGTATCACAAAATTGACGGAGGGTTATTCATATGGTGTGAGCTTCCCGAAATTGTTGATATGCCTGAATTTTGCAAAACAGCAGTTTTAAATAAGGTATGCGTTGTTCCGGGAAACGCTTTTTTAACTGACGAAAATGAAAAATGCCAAAGCTTTAGAATTAACTTTTCTACTCCTACCGATGAACAGCTTGAAAAGGGAATTAAAATTTTAGGCAAGCTTGCAGACGAAATAATAAAATAATTTAGTACTAAACCCCATTTAAATAAAGGATATCTTATGAATAAAATTTGCGCATAGCTTTGTTGTCGTCCTTTCTTGGCGTCAGCTAAACAGCGTCCTCCGCCTCGCTCTGCACAAATTTTCCTCGATAATCTATTTCTTGATTCAAACGGTATTTAGTATGAAAGGGTGATAAAAATGGAAAATACAGAAAAGAGAAAAATTGTTTTCAGTGCCATTCAGCCAAGCGGAACAATTACATTAGGCAACTATTTAGGTGCTGTAAGAAACTGGGTAAAAATGCAGGATGAATTTGACTGCATTTATGCTCTTGCAGATTTACACACTATTACCGTAAGGCAGGAGCCTGCGCAGATGAGAAAAAATATAATAGACGCATACGCTTCTATTATGGCATGTGGTATTGATATAGAAAAAAGTTTGTTTTTTATTCAGAGTCACGTTCATACCCACGCTGAGCTTGCATGGGTTTTAAACTGTAACACTCAGTTCGGCGAGCTTTCAAGAATGACTCAGTTTAAAGACAAATCAGCTAAGCACGCTGATAATATTAATGCCGGACTGTTCACCTATCCTTGTTTAATGGCGGCAGATATTTTGCTCTATCAGGCAGATTATGTTCCTGTTGGTGCAGACCAGAAACAGCACCTTGAATTGACCCGTGATATAGCTCAGCGTTTTAATGGTCTATACGGAAACGTATTTAAAGTGCCGGAGGGATATTATCCAAAGCACGGAGCAAGGGTTATGAGCTTACAGGATCCAACCAGGAAAATGAGCAAAAGTGATGAAAATGTAAACGGCTGTGTTCATCTTCTTGATGCACCTGAGGTTATTATGAAAAAGTTCAAGCGTGCAGTAACAGACAGTGAAGCCTGTGTTCGTTATGCAGAAGGCAAGGACGGAGTTAATAACCTTATGTCTATTTACGGTGCTGTAACAGGGCTTACAAATGAGCAAATCGAAAAAGATTTTGAGGGTAAAGGCTACGGCGATTTTAAGATTGCAGTAGGCGAAGCAGTAGTTGAAACACTCAGGCCTATAAGAGAAAAATACGAGCAATTGATTAAGGATAGGGCATATCTTGAAGAATGTTACAGAAAAGCTGATGAAATTGCTCTTAAAATCAGCAGACGAACTCTTAATAAAGCTATGAAAAAGACAGGATTTATTCTTTAATTCTATTTTTATTTTAAGTAAAAAATCTGGGGCTGTCTCAAAACAAGTTTTAGTTTGAGACAGCCCTCATTTATGTATAAAATTAAATTTTTACCATTAAAAAGCTTTGTGCGCCTAAAGTAACCTTACCGCTTTCTACTTTGCTTTCTTTGATTTTATATACCTCTTCCTTTACAGGAATATCAAAATCAACAGAAGCGTCATTCAATGTCGGGTTTACAAATATTACAAACTGCCCTCTTTTATATACAAAGGGAACTTTATTCTCTTCTGCATAAAGTATTTCAAAATCGCCGTCAGCCTGTAAATCTTCATTTTCGTGGCGAAGTTTAATAATATCCGTTACAACCTTATAAATGCTATCAGGGTCATTCTGCTGATTTTCAACAGTTGGTGCATCTGCTGAATCGTCAACCGGCAAATAAGGATTGTCTGATGTTGAAAAGCCTAAGTTTTTGCCGCTGTTCCATTGCATTGGGGTACGTGTTCCTGTTCTGCTGAAACCGCCTTCTTTGCTGACAAGTCCTTCTATATATTTCATTCCAAGTTCATCGCCGTAATAAAGGAACGGAACACCCGGAAGTGTAAAAATTACCGCATCGCCAAGCTTAATTGCCTCTTTATCAAGGTAATGTGTAAGACGGGGTGTATCGTGATTACAGGTAAACATACTGATATATCCGTTACCTTTGGTTTTCTCGTAGCCGTCAAGAAAAGTTCTTGTAAAGTCCTTAATATTGCCCTTTCCGTTTTTATTAAAAAAGCCCTTATTTTCTCCGTCTTCTGTAAAACGGAAAAGATAGTTGTTTGGATTTTTAAAGTGGTCAAGGCAGAAATCCATATGAAATCCTGCGTTGTTAATTGCTCTTACGGGATTAGACCATTCTGCAACGAGTGCGGCTTCAGGATAATCCTCATCAAGCATTTTACGGATACCTTTCCAAATTTTTGCAGTTGCAACTTTTTCCTCATCATTTTTAACGAGAGAATCAGCCATATCAACTCTGAAACCGTCTGCACCTTGATCAAGCCAAAAACGCATTATATCCTTAAGTGCTTCAACGGTTGCAAGGCAGTCGGGGTGGTCGCAGGGCAATTGCCATGCAGGGTGGGTAATATCGTAAAAGCCATAGTTTAAAGCAGGCTGTGAACTGAAAAAGTTTACAAGATAATTGCTGTCTCGCTCACAAATACCGCACATTAAACGGTATTGCGGAGGTGCTTCCCATACACTGTCGGTAAAAATATATCTGTTTGATAAATCGCTTTTTTCAGCCTTTTTTGCCTGTTGAAACCACGGGTGTGTATCTGATGTATGTCCCGGAACTAAATCAAGAAGAATTTTAATTCCTTTTTGGTGAGCAATATTAAAAAGCCTAATAAGATCTTCATTAGTTCCGTAACGCTCTGCAACCTTTTTATAATTTCTTACATCATATCCCGCGTCCATAAAGGGTGAATCGTATATGGGATTAAGCCAGATTGCGTTACAGCCTAAACCTTTTACATAGTCAAGCTTTTGAATAATACCCTCAATATCTCCGATACCATCACCATTGGTATCATAAAAGCTCTGAGGATAAATTTCATAAAATACTGCATCTTTTAACCACTTCGGCATAAAAACATCCTTTCAAAACAGGTATTAACCTTTATTCAATATAATAGAATTTTATCATTTTGCTAAACTAAATGCAATATTTTTTTGTTGTATACACAACTTTTATATAGATATTTACATATAAATTTGAAAGATTTAGTTACCAATAATATTCACTTGCAAATTTTAATAATTCATCATAATATGGTAATAGAAACTTTATTTTATTAAGGAGATAATTATGACAATAGAGCAAATAGACAGCTCAAAGGTGTTGATTGCACTTTGTAATCAGGATATGAAGGATTACGAACTTGAATTTGACTCTATGGGCTTTGAAAATACTCATTCAAAAAAAATCCTCAATAGATTTATCACAATGGTATGTAACAAAACGGGCTTATCCACTAATAATAAAAAGCTTTTAATGGAAGCACTTCCGCATCAGAACGGATGTCTTATACTTGTGACCTTTATGGAAAAACGCAATTCAAGGACAAAATACAGAATTAAAAAGCCGAAAGAGAATACCTGCTTTTGTTTTGAAAATACCGATGACTTTTTAAAGGCAATATCGCTTATTTACAATGAAAATATCTATGTTCGTTCAAGCAGAGCGTATTTATTCAAAAAGGAATATTATCTTGTGTTTGATTACCATCCGATTCCGCAGATTGCAAAAAGGATTTTAAATGAATATGGTAAACGACAAAAATGCACAAGAGCATTTTTGTCTGCATTAAAGGAAGCAGGCAAAACAATATGTGATAAAAATGCAGTTGATGTTATAGGCAAAGCATTTTCAAGGTAGGGTAGGAGAGTATATTAAGATTATTTTTAAATAGCAAATTATTTGGTATCTAAAATTAACTTGTCTAAGCTTTATCGATATTTTAAAGCCACCGATTAATCAATCGGTGGCTTTTTTACTTTTTATCAAGAAGATAATGTTTTAGAAGATTAATATCTTCCTAACAAGGCAATGTCATCAACTTAAGCAGAACATTTCAAACATATCGTAGGGGCGACCCTTGCGGTCGCCCGAAAATTTAATTACTCGTTTTATTATTTA
>JAFLSJ010000109.1 GCA_022511005.1 Ruminococcus sp. | reverse complement strand
CCGAAAGGAACTTTCTTTCGGCTTGTTCTCTGAATATTTGCAAAGTTTACAAATATACCCTGAGCAGTTTCAGGACGAAGATAAATCTCGTTTTTGCTGTCCTCGGTAACACCCTGAAATGTTTTAAACATCAAATTAAACTGGCGGATATCTGTAAAGTTGTGTTTTCCGCAGTCGGGACAGGGAATTTCTTTTTCATTAATGTAGTTGAGCATTTCCTCGTTTGTCCAGCCGGCAACATTTGTACCGTCAAAATCTTCAATTAAGTTATCGGCTCTGTGACGAGTTTTACATTCCTTACAATCCATTAACGGATCGGAAAATCCTCCTAAATGACCTGAAGCAACCCAGGTCTGAGGATTCATCAGAATTGCAGAATCAAGACCTACATTGTATTTATTCTCCTGAACAAACTTTTTAAGCCAAGCCTGTTTAATGTTGTTTTTTAAAGCCATACCCAGCGGACCATAATCCCAAGTGTTTGCAAGTCCCCCGTAAATTTCAGAGCCGGGATAAACAAATCCTCTGTTTTTGCAAAGTGCAACAATGGCGTCCATGGTTTTTTTGTTGTTATCCATTTAAGTACCTCTTTTTCATTAAGATATATAAAGATATAAAATACAATAAATATAGTACTATTATCCAAAGTTAATGTCAAGAAAAAATAGTTTATTTCTATAATATAAAAGTAAAAAAATGTCAAAAACGAAACAAAAAAGCATTTCATAAAGCTTGTAAGTTTTCACTAAAAATATTCATCCTTTTTTATTAATAAATACTATTGTTAAAAAAGCAAATTTATTTTATAATTATAGTACTCAAAAAGTAAATTGAGATATAATTTTTAGGAGGTTCAAACAATGAAAAAAAGAGTTATCAGTTTAGTACTTGCAATTGCTTTACTTCTTTCTGTAGCAACTGTAGGCGTTATGTCTGTAAGTGCTGCTGACCAAAATGCTGCTGAAAGTTCTGTGGATAAAGTTATCTATTTCACTATTCCTGATTTTTGGGTTGAGAATTATAGCTTTGTTCCGGGAGGGGATTCAACAAAAGTATATTGCCACGTTTTCCAAATCGGTACTGCAGATCCTGATTTTAAGGATTATACTTGGCAGACAAGAAATGAAAGATGCACATATGATGCTGCAACAGGCAGATATCAATATCCTATAGGAGAGAAATTCCCTAATTTGAAAGATAATGCTGACTACGGTGTAATTTTTAGTGCAATGAATACAGAAGGTAATGCAGCACAAGCTCAGACCTATGATTTAACAATGGGTACAGATTGCTATGGCGACGAAGTTTATGTTGAAAATAAGATTTATCAAAATATCGTAGATTCATCTAAGCAAGCATACGTTTCCTACTGGAAAGGCAGTGCAAATGCTGAAAAATACGGTCCTCATGCAGGTATCACAAGCTTAGGCGTACTTCAGGGCGAAAAATATGCTCCTCATGAAGACAAAGTACTTGCTGTTGCAAACTTTATTAAAGATTACAATGCAAATATACCGACAAACGAAGATCCTCAGGTTTGCGTTACACTTTGTAATTCACTTAACGTAGAGCCTTATGATGTATATGTTAAGTATTCAACTACATATGCAGAAGAAATTGAGTCAGGAAGTATTCCGGATCTTGTAACAGTTGCAGGTTATTTGGGATTATCATATCCTCCACATCCTCCTGTTACTGGAGGCGACGTTAACAATGATGGTTCAGTTGACGTTAAGGATGCAACAATAATTCAGCTTGTTCT
>JAFLSJ010000108.1 GCA_022511005.1 Ruminococcus sp. | reverse complement strand
AATATAAGAAATGCTTATGTGAATAGTCCAAGCGGAAGAGCAACGATATCAGAAATATTGCCCGAAGAATATGCAAACGCTGTTTTTGCTGTATGGGGAGATACCCCGACAATTCAAGATCAGATAATACCTGAAACACCTGAAAACGAGGTATAAAAAATGTTGATATTGAAATTAGACGAGAATAAAGTATTACATCCTGATAAGAAGTCCAATAATTACACAGGCGAAAACAATTTTGAGAAAATTCGTATTATTTCAAGTCCTACATTTAGTGACAGAAACTTAACGGATTTAAATGTTGAGCTGTATATTTACAACATAATTAATGATGAACGGAGCATATTCAACGATTGTGTACCCTGTAAATTTAAAGAAGAAAACGGCGAATTGATTTTTGAAATTCCTATTAAAGGTCAATACACAGTATTTCCTCAATTAGGTATGTACTTAAAATTCACAGACCAAAGCGGAACAGTCGGTAAAACAAACGTTGTTAAAACAATGATACTTTATCATAAGGACAATACAATAGACACATCAAACAGTATTACATTGTTTGAAAAATATAAAAAGGAGATTGAAAAAGCATCTTTAAAAGCACCGTATATCGGCGAAGACGGTTTTTGGTATGTTTACATGAACGGTGAATACATTCGCACAGACTTTCCTGCTCAAAGTGAAAAAGGCGATAAGGGCGACAAAGGGGATAATTATATCCTAACCGAAGCTGATAAAAAAGAAATTGCCGGTATGGTTTGTAATAGTGATAAATCAAATGTAAAACTATTAGCGGATATAACACTTGAAGAACCTGTAAATTCAGTAACAATAACTACCGATAGCGAAGGAAATCCCTTAGACTTAAGCGAAATCATAATTTACATTGATAGTATCGGAGCGGCTTGGGAAACCGATCCAACTACATGGATATCATATGCGGTTTATGGAATAAAGATAAATAGAACACGAATTACTTCCGTATCATCTTTAGCAGCTGATAATCCACCGGATCCAAGCAAAAGAAAACTCATAACCGGACATTATAACGGATATGGCTGGATGTTTGATATAGTAGCGGAAACAGGTAATAATATTGGTAGTGTTCAGCACACAGCTACAGATATAGCAAAACTTGATAGAGCTAACGAAATCACAGTATGTATGATTGATGGGGATAAATTACTTAGTGAGGGAACACATATAAAAATCTACGGAGGTTAAGATATGAAAAAATATATAAATGGAAAATATGTAGAAATGACAGACGAAGAAATTAAAAATCTGCAATCATCAGAACCATCACAAGTAATTGCACTTACAGCAGAAGAACGCTTGGAAGCTGTAGAAAGTGCGGTGCAGGATCTGATTTTTTCAGCGTTAGGAGGTACTGCATAATGGCTGAATTTTTAGCGTTGCGAATCATATCAGGAAAATTAACTCTTGATGAAGTTCCTGAAAAATTGAAAGCACAGGTTAAAGAAATTTTAATCAACAAAGGATTTATAACTGATAAAGGAGAGGAATAATTATGAGCGTAATAGACGGAAAAATCTTACTTACAAAAAACGATTGTTATAAAAGAAATCAGAAAATGACCCCAAAGGGTATTGTAGTGCATAGCACAGGTGCAAATAACCCGAACATCAGGAGATATGTTGCTCCTGATGATGGTATAATCGGTAAAAACGATTATAACAATGACTGGAACAGATCAGGACTTGATGTAGCTGTTCACGCATTTATCGGCAAAGACAAAAACGGTAATGTTAAATGTTATCAAACCT
>JAFLSJ010000107.1 GCA_022511005.1 Ruminococcus sp. | reverse complement strand
TTACTAATGTTTTTACATAAAATTACAAGATATGGCAGGATACGATAATATTTATTAGAAAAAGCAAAGAAATAATTAGATGCCAATAGTTGGAGCCTCTTATATAAAAGTGCTTGATTTGTTTTATTGCCAGTGATATAATAGGATATAAGAATTATACGGTTTTATGTCATAGAAAATGAAATGATAAGTACTTTTTTGAAATAGAACTAATGTAAATTTGAATTTATCTTAACATTTGTCAATGAAAGTTGAAAAAAAGAATGTTATTATTGCCTTGAGGTGATAATAATGAATAATACAACAAATCATAACGCTGAAAAAGCTATGAGGATCACAACGGCATTGACCTTTATAGTGGCAGGATATGAGGTCTTCCGGTCGTGCCAAAATTACAGATCAGGAATGAATCTTCTTGATATTGCCAGCTTCGCTAATGCTGATCTGAATACATATTGTTTGGTTCTGATATTGGCGAATATCATACTGCTTCCGAGAGCTATTTTGTTATACAAAAACAGCGGTATTAGTTTAAAGGACGAAATTTTTAATAAGGAAAGTCTGAAAAAGGATATAGTTTTAGGTGTAACCCTTGCAGTTATTTCTTCGCTTATAAGTTTACTGAGCATTGTTGTGAATAAAGGACGAACCAGTCTTGCGTTTGAAGGTTGGGGCAGCCTTTCTGTAAGTGAGATACTCCTTATGGTCGTTTCTCTGGGATTTGTAAGCGGTATCTGTAAGGAAATATATTTTAGGGGGCTTGCTAAAAATTTTTGCGGAAATGCTTTTGGCGAAATTGCTGCATTACTGCTGTTTAATGTAATGTTCGGTATGTTGGACTGGTTCAATATGGGGCATTCCTTTATTGTCGGTTTGTTGTGGATATGGGGATATAGAAAAAGCAAACACCTGATTGTACCCATGATAGCACATGGCGGAATGAATTTAATATCTGTGGTTTATTTTTTAATTACAGTATAAGGAGTTGCGATGGATAAAAAACAAATAGTAAGTCAGCTAATGAGTATGGCAAAACAGCATAAGATAGAAATAAGTCCTGATACTCTTGGGAAAATAGTAAATATGTCTGTTTTTCATGTCGCAGAAAAAGGAAAATGCCTTAAACATATCGGAGATGAAACACAAAATGCAGGGCTTGTTCTTGGTGGTATAGTAAGGTGTTTTTATATAGACGAGAATGGAAATGATATCACTCGTGGTTTTGCAATTACAGGAACTCTTTGCATGGATGAGGGAATGTTTGGATATTCTGAAAGCTTAACTGAATGGGAAACTCTTGAAGAAACTACTCTCATGGTTTTCAGTGTGGAACAGATCAAAAAGCTTATCTATGAAGATGATTTGTTGAGAAATGCTTATATAACACTTCTTGAAAATGCTTTGCGTTATAAGATATACAGGGAAAACGGATTTCTTGTTGAAAATGCAACCGAAAGATATGTTCACTTTAGAAAATTATATCCTGAAATTTGTACAAGCGTTAAACAGCAATATATAGCAACATATCTTGGTATTGCACCTGAATCATTGAGCCGTATCAGGAGAAATATGAAAGAGACAGAAAAATGATTTAAATTCTGATTTATTTTATCAACGAATATTTTGCCAAAAAAGAAAGGTTGCGTAACATTTATATTACGCAACCTTTGCTTTCAAATTATAATATTTTTTGTGAGCATCTGTATTATGTTGATCTCTTTGGCAATGGTAAAATATTATGTAACGTATCCGCTGCCGCAGCTTCCGCGCTTTGGATCGCATGAACGTAAATTCTGCTTG
>JAFLSJ010000106.1 GCA_022511005.1 Ruminococcus sp. | reverse complement strand
GAACCGTAATCTTTTATTTGACAATGACGTTTTATCAGTGAAAAGCTTAAATCGCCTATTACGGAAATTATTGAATCAAGAATTCCTATGATAAGTAAAGAAATATAATTTATCTTCATATTCGTATAAATTAAATTCTGAAATATTACTCCAACTAAAATTGAAGTAATGATACAAAAAAGTACTCCGCCGAAAAAGCCTTCAACTGTTTTTTTAGGACTTATATTGGGACAAAGCTTATGCTTTCCGAAAAATGTGCCTGCAAAATATGCTCCTGCATCTGACATCCAAGGCACAGCCAAAATTAATGTTAAGATAAAAGCTGTAAAAAACTGAAAGGTAACTATTAAATAATTAAGGCAAGCCATTCCCGAGGAAATTAAAAATGTTCCCGTAAAGGCAAAAGAAAGGTCATCAAATGAAAACTTTGCATAATTCAGCATTAGCGATAAGAAAATTGCAACAATAAATGCAAAAATAATTAAGACTATAAACTTAGTATGTGCAACAAGAGGTAAAGCAAATGCAAAAAGTATACAAGGTACTGAGATACTGCACTTCTTTAAAATATTTTTTGCTGTAAGAATTTCTGTTGTCATTAATGCTGTTACAGCAGAAACAAGCAAGGTTACAACCCAAAAGTAATTTGCTCCGATAAGCAAAATTAACACAACTAAAGGTATTGCAATTACTGATGTAATAATTCTTGTTTTCATTGATGCCATATTATGTTCAAACCTTTACTAAACACCGCCAAAACGACGGTTTCTTTTTGAAAAAATTTCTAACGCTTCGTCTAAATCATCTGTTGTAAAATCTGGCCAAAGCTTATTCATTATTACAAATTCGGAATAAGCACATTGCCACAGCAGAAAATTTGATATTCTGTATTCTCCGCTTGGTCTGATTATTAAATCAGGATCAGGTTGACCTGATGTATATAAATATGATGAAATTGTTTCTTCCGTAATATCATCTATATTAAGCTCTCCTGATTTTACATTTGAAGAAATGTTCTTAACCGCTCTTACTATTTCATCTCGGCTTCCATAGTTCATAGCTATATTAAGCACCATTCCGTCTCTGTCTTTTGAGCTTTCTTCGTTTTCAATCATTAATTTTTGCAAATCTTTTGAAAACTGGGATTTGTCACCTATAAATCTTACTACAATGCTGTCATCCTTGAAGTCGGCCAGAGCCTCTTCAAGATACGACTTAAACAAATTCATAAGTGCAGATACTTCATCACCCGGACGTTTCCAATTTTCTGTAGAAAAAGCGTAAACTGTTAAGTATTTCACTCCGATATTACTGCAATATCTGGTGATTTTACGAAAGGTTTGGGCACCTGCTTTATGTCCTGCACTGCGGGGCAACATTCGTTTTTGTGCCCATCTTCCGTTTCCGTCCATTATAATTCCCAAATGTTCGGGTATTTTTATTTGAAGATTTTTTTCGTTGCTTTTTTTATTAAAAAGAGCCATGTGTTAAATCTCCATAATCTCTTTTTGCTTTGCTGCTGACACTTCTTCTGTCTTCTTTATAAATTTATCTGTTAAATCCTGAGTTTTCTTTTCTGCCTGTTTTAAATCGTCCTCAGTAATATCTCCGCTTTTTTTCATAGCCTTTAATTTATCTATTGCTTCACGGCGAACATTTCTGATTTGTACCTTTGTATCCTCCGAAAGCTTTGATATATCTTTAACAAGCTCTTTTCTTCTGTCCTCTGTAAGAGGCGGGAAAATAATTCGGAGCAATTTGCCGTCGTTCTGAGGGTTGATTCCTAAGTCTGATGTAAGAATTGCTCTTTCAATATCTTTAATAATTGAAGC
>JAFLSJ010000105.1 GCA_022511005.1 Ruminococcus sp. | reverse complement strand
TTAAACCAATTTTGGCATTTTAGGGGCGTGTTTAAGTCCAGCAAAAATATACCATAACAAAGCCTTAAATGGCTTTGTTATGCGGTTTGGAGGGTTTGGGAATTTCTTCCGTATTGCTAATTAATAAATTAGGAGTTTGTTTAAGTCCTATAAGATATTTGGCTTAACAGAGCCGTTTTTTGAGCGTGTGAGGTTTAGGGCAAAAGCAGGTCTAAAAATCCTTCATATCAAAAACAGTGATTGCGGATATGTAGGCACTGCTGTAAAAGATACAGGTATCGAGTTGACGATGGAGCGTAAACAAATTGAAGCGAGAGTGTGATAACATCCTCGCTTCTGTTTGTGTAAACATTGATTTTCATAATCACTGTTGTTGATTATTCTTTTTCAGAGTTGTTATTGTCGGAATTGTTCTTTATGCCAATACGCAATGTATCCACGAACAAGGTGATCATCTTTTCAATCTGTTTCTGCACATCATTTGGCAGAGCGGAAATCATAGAATTGATTTTGGGGTTATCTTTATACGGGTCGCATCAGTAAATCAAGTAATCGGCTGGGACAGCAAGTGCAGCGGCTACTCTGGCTAAATTCTGCACTTTCATGCTCTTTCTTCCCGTTTCGATCTGCCATAAGAAATCCGGGGAAATGTCCGCATATTCTGCAAGCTGTTCTCTGGTATAACCACGTTCTTCACAGATTTTTCGTATTCTCCCGCCAATTGAAGCATTAGAAATATCCACCGTTACTCCCCCTATACACATAGTATAACAATTTTTTAAAGATATAAAAACCGCAAAAAGATATAAAAGATTATTGACATTATTGGGAAAAAAGTATAAAAGAATGGGGGAGCGGTATTTGTCCCTCCATTCATTTTGTGCAGCTTGATAAGAACATAGATATTTTGTCTTTTTTCTCTGCTTATGGTGGCAGTCTCAAGTTTTCGCTTTCTATGCGGAATCAAGAGCTTTAATAAATTATTTAAAAATTCGTCAAATTACTATTGACAACATAAAAATATTGTAGTATAATAGACAAAAATATCAATATATCGCATTTTAATTCTATGGTTGTATTTTGCACAAAACACATCGTTTTGGTATACTTATTTGGAGGTTGTTGTATGAACAACAAGGAACTTGCTAAAAATGTTTGGGAGAGTCTGAAGGGCAGCGCGGCAAAGGCAAAGAAATTTGAGGATCTTGTTGCTGTTTCTTTCTCGCTGCTTTCAGAGGATAATGAGGATATCTATGTTGTTGTAAGAGAAGGTCAGCTTATGGTCGAACCATATCATTATGATGACAACAACTGTGAGGCCGAGGCTTCCGCGGATATTATCGCAAAAATGTTCAGCGGAGAGCTTGCGTTTGATAAGGCGTTGGGTGATGGCTCAATTCAGATCAAAAGCGGCGATCCCGCAAAGCTCAAGGCTCTTGAGTGTCTTGTTCCTTCCCGGAATTCCAATAATAAGCCTGTCTCAAAGTCTGGGAAAAAGCAGACTGCTGCGGCCGGAACTACCGCAAAAAAGAAGTAGTGCCATTTTAACTATAAGGTTGCATATTTGTTGTTAAATATAATTGAATATTGTCAGGAAGCCCTTATTTGATTTGAAACCACCGTGGCGGCTATGCCCTGTGCCTGACTCAGCTATGGTGATTATACATTAAGAGTTTCTCGACAGTCCGAGGCGGTTGAGAGATCAACCGCCTAATTTATTTTTTTTTAGACAAAGTATTGCTTTATTATAAAGTTTATGGTATAATTATTTAACACAACTTTTACCGGAATGAGAATTTATTTGACTTAAAGGAGGTCATAATTATGGGAGTTAAAAACAGGGT
>JAFLSJ010000104.1 GCA_022511005.1 Ruminococcus sp. | reverse complement strand
AAAGGGTTGCCGTTTTCGCAGAAAAAGCTGTCAGCGAAGCTGACTGAGGGAGAGATATTTAATAATAAAACTGTTAATAAATTATTTTCTCTCCCACCGTATGCGGCTTCGCCGCATCCACCTCCCTCATCAGAGGGAGGCAAAATATCACAAAAAACTTTTCAATGTCTTCTTAAATTGACGATATTCCTTTCGTAGGGAAACCGCTTTTGGATAACCTCAATCCCAGTCTCTATAATTATGCAGAAAAGGTGAAATTATGGCAGAATTAGTATATGATGAAACCGGCAGACTTCTTTTTACAAAAGAAATGAAAGAGGAATATACCATTTTAATTCCTATGATGATGCCGACTCATTTTAATATAATGAAAAGCGTGTTGATTCATAACGGATATAAAGCAGAGCTTTTAGATACAGACGGTCCTGAAATTGCACAGACAGGCTTAAAGTATGTTCATAACGATACCTGTTATCCTGCACTTCTTGTAATAGGTCAGCTTATTCACGCTTTGGAAAGCGGAAAGTATGATGTTCATAAAACTGCCCTAATGATTACACAAACAGGCGGTGGGTGCAGAGCGTCTAACTATATTCATCTTTTAAGAAAGGCGCTACATAAAGCAGGACTTGACTTTGTGCCGATTATTTCTCTTAATTTGTCAGGTCTTGAAAAGAACCCCGGTTTTTCTCTTACCCTGCCAATGATACGAGAACTTGTTGCGGCGCTTGTTTACGGCGATGTTATTATGCTTGCTGCAAATCAGACAAGACCTTATGAAGTTACAAAGGGCGAAACAAACGCTCTTGTAAAAAAATGGTCACAGCAGATTTCAAACGAATTTGCAAACGGCTACGGATATAAAACTAAAGAAATTGAACAACGCCTTTATGAAATCTGTAAAGAGTTTTCGGAAATTAAGGTTAAAAAGGTACCAAAGGTTAAGGTTGGTATAGTAGGCGAAATTTATGTTAAATATGCTCGCTTAGGCAATAATGACCTTGAAAGATTTCTTGCAGAACAGGATTGTGAGGTCTGCCTGCCCGGACTTATGGGTTTTGCAATGTTTAAGGTTGATAACCGCCTTGAAGATATTAAGCTTTACGGCGGAAGTAAAATAAAATATTCGGTAGTCAATATGCTTATGAAATTCCTTCAAAGAATGGAAAAAATGATTATTGACTGCACTAAAAAATACGGCTTTTTGTCTCCGTCACCATATACTCATACAAAAGAGCTTGTAAAGGGAGTAATCGGATACGGAAGTAAAATGGGCGAGGGCTGGCTCTTAACAGCAGAAATGCTTGAGCTTGCAGAAACAGGCTTTGAGAATATTGTCTGCACACAGCCTTTCGGTTGTTTGCCTAATCATATAAACGGTAAGGGAGCAGTCAGAAAAATCAAAAGTATTAACCCCAAGGCAAATATCGTTACAATAGATTATGACCCCGGTGCTCCAAAAGTAAATCAGGAAAACAGAATTAAGCTTATGCTTGCAGTTGCAAGAGAAGAGCTTGATAAAACAATCAGTGAAAATAGTAAAAAGAATAAATAGAAGTATAAATTAAAAGGGCTGTCTCAAAAATTTTCTTATTTTGAGACAGCCTCTATTACTTATTAATGATAGATTAATATATAAATGTTTTCAGTCAAATTCGGCTCCCTCTGATGAGGGAGCTGTCAAAACGAAGTTTTGACTGAGGGAGAGACATTTGACAGTTTTTGCTTTTTGTCAAAAATTGTTATATTTAAAACGTTTTCTCTCCCTCCGTCTGCGGCTTCGCCGCATCCACCTTTTTCTGCGAAAACGGCAACCCTTTTGTCGCTTCGCGACATTTCCCCTTGCAG
>JAFLSJ010000103.1 GCA_022511005.1 Ruminococcus sp. | reverse complement strand
CATTCAACCACTGAATACTTGTTGTCAAACGTTTTATTATCAAACGCAGGAGTCATTGTATAGAACGCAAAACGCCTGCGAAGTGCATAGTCAATCATAGCAAGACTGCGGTCAGCTGTATTCATCATTCCAATAATATAAAGATTTTCAGGCAAGCTTAACTTTTTATTGCTATAAACAAGATTTACCGAATAATCATTACCTCGTTTATCTGCTTCAATAAGCATAAGCAGCTCACCAAAAATTTTGCTGAGGTTTCCACGATTTATTTCGTCAATTATAAAGAAATAATCCCTATTAGCATCTTTTGATGCAGCATCACAGAATTCTTTAAAAACACCATCCCGCAGGTCAAAGCCACCTGTTTCATTTGGGCGGTATCCCTCAATAAAATCTTCATATGAATAGCTCTGGTGAAACTGCACCATTCGTATTCTGTCATCATCCTTTACTCCCATCAATGCATATGCAAGCCGTTTAGCAGCAAAGGTTTTTCCGACACCGGGAGCACCTTGCAGAATGATATTCTTTTTGTTCTTTAATAGAGATGAAAGTTTGTCAAATTCACTTTCTTTTATAAATACTTCAGAAAGAAATTGTTCTTTTCCGCACCCTTTAGGATGGTCACCTTTAGTTACAACCGATGTCTCACCATGAAGAACAACATTATAAAGAAAACACAAATTTTCATCTTTTTTAAGTCTATAATATGTTGTACGAACACCCTCGGAATTATCAGGCAGACTGCTGCCGTTATCAATAATCCAATTCCATTGAACATTTCTGCATTTTGAGAGTTCCTTAGTTTCATCATAATAGTAATCACCGATTACTATCCCAATTCCCAAAAGTCGCTGGCCGTATTCAGCAACTACATATGTATCATTGTTTTCTGAGGTGAGAAATGAAATAATTTCTTTTGCCTTTTGAGAAGCTGTATGTTTGGGATAATTCACATTTTTTATCATTTCATTCATTATTTTGTCTTTATCATACTCATTATTACTATTTAAAAAAGCTGATAAATCACCAATTGCATCGTTAAAACCTATTGCAGCATATCCATTTTCTTTCCATGTATCCCAAAGCTCGCCATTTTCACCGGTACCAATCCTATAGAAAGTCTTTATTCCACCAACATTTTCGTGAAAAATATTGCTGAATATAATGCTTGAAATGCTGCATTTCTTGATGAATAATGATATCTGTCCCATGCGTACTATCGAATCGGTATGCGGAATAATATTTAATGCATAAAGCACATGTTTTTGCCAATCACCGCTGTAAAATTCCGGTATAACATTAGGATAAAGCATATGATAATATTTTATTATCCACATTTGCTCAGGTATAGCTGCGTTTTTCAATTCCTTACTGAGATTTTTATATTCTTCTATTGTGGTTGCATTTTCGTAATTATTAATTATCCTTGCACCTTCAATAATTTTATCCCGTATCTCCGTTCCTTTTGTAATTGCTTCTGATTCAGTAAGTTCTTGAGGCTTTAGGGATGAGCCAGTGTGCCAGGACTGTTCTGTATTATGATAAAACAATCCAAATTTATAAGCAGAACCACCTTTTATGCCGCCAAATCCTTTACATATTGAACCTCTTTCAATAACATAGCATAAACTATCATTTTCGTTATTATTACTGTAAAAGAGTTTATTAAGCAAATCTTTCCCTGATAAGGCTTTTAATTTTTCCGGATTAAACTCATCACAAAACTGTTGACGGCGGTTTTCCTTTTCTGTTTCAGCGTCAGCATATCTGGTTGCTTCTGCTCTGAACCATTCCGGTGATAAATATTTTAACTGCTCATTCATTGATAATTACCTCAATTCCTTTAAAATTTAGACTATTGTTTATAATTTATCCTATTAAAATACTCCTCCAACTTTACATCACAAATCTCACAAATTTCCCGTTTTTCATCAGCAGTAAGTGCTTTCCACACTGTTGGTTCAACCTCAATTATTCCA
>JAFLSJ010000102.1 GCA_022511005.1 Ruminococcus sp. | reverse complement strand
GAGAAGCAAATCAATTTGATGAACATATTTGAAATATAAGTAATTAATTTTCTTCAAAACAAACACAAATCAAAACAACAATAAAAATTTTAAGAAAGAAGGCAAAAAATAATGAAAGCTATAAAACAGCGGAAAAAGCTATTAAGCATTATACTGTCTATTGCTATGATATTTAGCATTTTCAGCATAGTGCCTTTGTCAGCCTCTGCTACAAATGGAGATACTTTTACAGATGCTAATGGTATTACCTATGAAGTAACAGATGAATCCGTTGAGAATTCTGTGTCTGTAAAAGAATTTAACAATAGTACTACTGAAGTAATAATTCCCGATAAAGTTGAAAATAATGGTATTAAATATACTGTTAATAATATAGTAAAAGAAGCATTTCGTGGAAATGTAAGTATAGAATCTATAACAATTCCCGGAACTATCAAAGAGATAGTTTCTGGTTCATTTACATCCTGTTCTCAGTTGCGTACTGTTACCCTTGGTGAAGGTGTTGAAACTATAGCTACTAGTGCATTTCAAAGTTGCACAAGTCTGGACAGTATAATATTTCCTAAATCTATGAAATCAATAGCTGTGTCTGCATTTAGATCATGTTCAGCTTTAAAAGAGATAACTTTTAATTCTGATTTAGAATTAAAAAGCGGTTCGTTTAATAGTTGTTCAGCTTTAGAAAATGTTTATTGCTACAGTTCTAACATTACTTTTGCATCAGCTACTTTCAGCAGCATGGATACTGATATATTTACAATACATGGCTATACAGGAAGTACAGCTGAAATATTTGCAAATACAAAAAGTTATAAATTTTCTGAAATTACTATAGATACTACAATATTAGAAGAACTGTTAAATCAGGCAAAAGCAATAGATAAAGATTTATACACAGCAGATTCGTATGCAGCACTTGTGGATGTAATGAATAATGCTGAAAAAATACTTGAAAAATTCAGTCCAACTTCGGAAGAAGTAGAAGTATGCGCAAAAAATTTACAAGATGCTATTAATAATTTGGTAGTGGATGATGAAGGTACCGGATTTACTTGGAAAAAAATCGATGACGGCAAATCTGTTGAAATTACGGGCTTAATAAATAATGATACAAGAGATATGAAAATTCCTCTTGAAATAAAAAATCTGCCCGTCACTTCTATTGGAAGAGATGCTTTCAGCGGTAATGATAAAATATCTACGGTTGTAATTCCAGCTTCTGTAACTGTTATTGATGACAGAGCGTTTAGAGGATGTAATTATTTACAAAAAATAACCTTTGCTGAAAATTCTTCTCTTACAAAAATTGGAGTAGAAGCTTTCCGTTCCACAACAAATCCCGGATTAGACAAACTAAGCGAAGTTGATTTACCGGCTTCAATAAAATTACTTGGTAACAGCGCTTTTTATAATAGAGAAAACTTGCTTAAAGTTACAGTAAATTCACCAGATGTAAATTTTGGTACTGAAGTTTTTTCAGCTTCAAACGCTGGCACAAGCAACGTTAAAATCTACGGCTATGATAATAGTACAGCAAAAGCTTATGCAGAAGAAAACGGTCACACATTCCGTTATCTTGACCTTGACGTAAAAGGCTTGCAGGAAGCTCTTGCTGAGGCACAGGCAAAAGATAAGAGCCTTTACACAGATGACTCTTACAAGGTTCTTAATCAGGCAATAAGAGATGCAAATATCTTTATTGGCAAATATCAGCAAACCGGTGACGGTTCTCCAAGCGAAGTTCAAGAGCTTATAAAAGCATTAAACGACGCTATGGCTGGACTTGTGCTTAAAGCAACAGATGCGACTGAAACGACAGCGCCGGACACAACAGAACCTACAACAGTACCTGATAC
The DNA here is from genome assembly GCA_022511005.1 of Ruminococcus sp. GTDB lineage: Bacteria > Bacillota > Clostridia > Oscillospirales > Acutalibacteraceae > Ruminococcoides. The sequence continues at coordinate 143 of JAFLSJ010000102.1, read as the reverse complement.
AACAGTGCCTACAACAGTAGAAACCGAGCCTACTTCAAATTCAGAACCTGTTTATGAAGAGTTCATTTTAGGTGATGCAGACGGTAATGGAATTGTTAACATTAAGGATGTAACCTATATTCAGCTTTATCTTGCAAGATTAC
>JAFLSJ010000101.1 GCA_022511005.1 Ruminococcus sp. | reverse complement strand
GTAAAAAAACACTATTTTTGCCGTCATACAGTCAACCCGCATAGCAGTGCGCCGCTCGTCATATCAACCACCCGCCACAGTGCCATTTATAATTTTTTACGTCATACATTTGAAAATATATTCAATGTGTGCTATAATCTTTAAGCAACAAGTACTCAAAGAATTTTTTGTTATGATAAGCAGTAATTTTATTGAAAGTTTAAAATCAGTGAATTTAAAAGGCAAAGCGCCTGATTATAATTTTTTAGACGTTATAAGAAAGACAGATAACGAAAATATTATTTCAGAATGGCTTGCTTTTTTGTTCGACGCAAATAAAAGTGGCAGCCCAAAGCCTTTGAAGCTATTTTGCGAATTTTTAGGAATAGAATTTGACGATAATGAATTAGAAATCGGACGTGAATATACACTTGACAACAGGCGTCGAATTGATATTATAATCAAATTAAAAAATGCTTGGATTGTAATAGAAAACAAAATAAATTCTATGGAATGTAACGAGCAAACCGTTGATTATGAAGATAAAATTGTAAGTGAAATAAACGGTCAAAATATTTCATTGCACTATGTGTATTTAAAGCCAACATATAATAAATCCAACCCAACTAATAAAAAGTTTAAAATAATGACTTATGGGGAACTTGCCGAAATTTGGAAAGGTATAAATTCCGAAGATTTTACACAAACAGAGAGCTACATTTATTTTAGTGAATTTTTGAAATTGATAAATGCGAGATATGCTATGAGCAAAGAATTACAATTTGACGAAAACACAAAATTATATATCGAGTTTAGGGAACAGTTTTATTCTGCGGAAAAATCATTTGATAGTGCTTGCCAAGCTGTAAGAGATAAGCTCCTCAATTTATTAAATGCCGTATTCCCCAATGAAGAAGAATGGACCATTTATGCTCGTGCAACATATATCTTATTCTACAAAAGGAGTTGGGGATTTGATTTGCATTTTGAAATAGGCACTTGGGATTGGCAGAGAGATTATAAAAATATAACGTTTAACAGGCTGATTGCCAACGATGTTCAAATTTCATATTGCCTGCACGCCGAGCGCAAACAATCCGAAATATACGGCGTTAAATTTAAGAAAATTGAAAGTAATAACAGTCAACTGTTTAGCACGGAACATTACAATTTCGGCAATGAGGAAAATTGTATTTCTTCGCTGAATGCTATTGCCGAAAGATTGCTGGAAATCAAAAATTCAATTACTCCATTCATTGAAAATGCTATAAAAGCGACTTAAATATGTTTGAATATCCAGTAAAATTTGCAATATTGCCGAAAGACGCTACGGCAACAGAGATTTGCGATTATGAATATTATTATAGGCACCCTTTTACTGTAATCAAAATTAGAGATAGCATAGAAAGTATAGGGGAAATGGCGTTTTCTCATAACATTTGGCTACGAAGTATTGAATTAGGTCCAAATGTAAAATTTATTAAAAACAGCTGTAAATATTAAATCTTATGCGTTTGCAGCGAGTGGCTTGGAAACAATAATTTTACCGAACGGGCTGAAAAGCATTGAATCTATGATATTTGACCAATGTTATTATTTGAAAGAAGTTACCTTACCTGATACGCTGACAACAATAGGTGTTGGGGCATTTGCTTATTGTCATTCATTATCAAAAATAACTATCCCTCAAAGTGTAACCGAAATCGGAAATGCGGCATTTAGACGTTGCAGGAATTTAAAGGATATTTATATTCAAGGCAATATTGAAAAGATAGGAAAGAAAGTATTTGAAGGTTGCCGAAAAGTAACAATTCATATTAAAGGCTCAACTCAACTTGATTGGGCAAAAAGTTTAGGCAAGAACTGCATTATTGAATTATTTTAAAATTAAAATCTCTGCCACCTTTAATAGAAATAAAGTCGGGCGTTTTTGCTCGACTTTATTTTAATAAAAAACGCAACCTCATTCAGTATTCGAATAAGGTTGAGTATGATGCACCTTCAGGGACTACTTCGCTTACGCTCCGTGCGGCTGCCTTGCGGCAGACG
>JAFLSJ010000100.1 GCA_022511005.1 Ruminococcus sp. | reverse complement strand
ATAGCTCATGACGCAGCGTCACAAGCAACCCCTGACGCAAGGGGATTTTTCAATTTACTCAAAAAATATCTCTTTGGCGTATTCGGTCCTGCCGTTATATTATCAGTTCTGACCGGAAAAAACAACGCAGCTAAAAACTTCGGAAAAGAAAAGCCCTCTGAAATCCTTGATTTCAGAGGGCTTCGGTGCGAGTGAATTATAGGACTTGAAGAAACCCAGTAATACCAATGGTTTGCAGGCCGTCAGCAAGAGGTTTTATTAAAAAATAGATATACACTGATCTATGTAAAGTAAAGTACAGTACAGTCTATATTTCTTCTATACAATTGTTCTGTCGATCCTAGACAAACGGATGTCAATCTCTGTTATTGCAGAGTGCACTGCCCGGTTAAGAGTATTCAATTCTTTGTTGACTTTTGAGAAATAATCGATTATTTCCTTTTTGCTTGGATTATAAACATCAATCATATATACATTGTCGTGCAAATCGCCAAAAAGTTCACTCAGCAAATAGGCATCGTACCCAAACCGTTTCTTGCAATATTTTCGAGGGTTAAATGACAAAGCTTTATTAAAACTGCTTTGTAAAATTTCATCATTTACCCAATTTGCTCGTGAAGCTGTTTCATAAATAAAGTTAAATAGGTTTTCATCATTATTAAAGGAGTTAAAATTTGTGGCACGTAGCTGATGGTAAAACTCCATATACTCTTTTATCATTTGGGCTATTTTTTGCAGCCATTTTTTATGAGAATCTAAGTTTGTTCTTGAAATTTGCTTAATGCCCGATATAAAACATATAATAAGACCAGTAATGAGTCCCGTAGAAATGTTGCCGAAAATAGAAGCCCAATAGCTGTTGTCTTTATTCATGTAATATGAGCAGCCCAAGGTTATTGCTGCAATAAATATAATTATAATACATAACCACATATGTGGAAAACTAAAAATGGCCCAAATTTTCCTGCCAAAGTCAGTTGCAATTCTCCTAAGGCGCATTATTTATATCCTTTCGCTGATGGCTAATCGTTTAGATTAAATGAATCAATCTTTGTACCACGCTAGCCCAAATGATGTTATGATATTTGAAGAAGCCCTGGAATATTAACGATTTGCAGGCCGGTGGCAAGAGGCTTGATCATTTATTGATTGAAAAAAGATTCCCCAGATAAGCGTGACCAAGATACTGTTTTAGCTGCTTTGGCATGCCTTGCATGTCTTGCGTATTTTGCGGGCCTTGCATATCTAGCATTTTTTGCAGGTCTAGCACATCTCGCAGGCCTTGCAGGGCCACCGCTTGAATTTTCAGTGAAAAATACACAATTACCTCTTAAATCCCTGATCCATCCATTTTCAAACCATCCTAAATGATGACCATTAAAACCGTAGACCGCATTATCATACAAATAAGCCACAGGCTTTCCGTTGAATAAATAGATATGTTCTCCATCATCATATAGATAAGCAATTGCTCTCCCATGCAGGTCATAAAAAGTCATGACAGTTCCTCCGATCAAATATAACTATGATACTTAAATATTTCGTTTTTATTTTATCATTAATGAGGAAAGCTTTCAACATTTAGATAGCATTTAAACTCACTTCAAATAAAACCTGTCACTCGCTTTTTCTTTTGAGTGTAATTACAGGATTTTAAATAACTCTGACCTCATCAACCTGCATAAATTCAGGCAATAGAAAAGACCGTCGACAAAAGTCGACGGTCTTTCTGATGGTCGGAGTGTAATTATAGGGTTTGAAGAAATTCAGTAATATTAACGGTTTGCAGGCCGTCAGCAAGAGGCTTTATCCTTATAATAGATAATAGAGAAAAGAGCTATTCCAATCTTTTGGATGTCATATTATTGCCAATTCTTACTGCTACTCCTCGTTACACCTTCTAATCTTCTTTACTTGCTCTGAGATCTACACCCTTATTGGCAAAATATTGTTGGTGGATGTCTTTCACATTATAGCGTGTTTTGACAGCCCTCCGTACAGCACTAAATTTATGACAAGCAATAACCGTAACATCTAAGCAATTTCGCTCGTCATTCCGCAG
>JAFLSJ010000010.1:10692-35639 GCA_022511005.1 Ruminococcus sp. | reverse complement strand
TATATTTCTTAAAAATTTGTGCCAATGCCCCGACAGAGCAATCTGTCGGGGCATTCGGCATTTATATATAGACTTTTATAGTATTATAAGCTAATTTTAAAAGCTTTCTCTATGGATTTTTTCAAAGGGTAATTCATCTGAATTATGCGGGGCAGAGTGGTTGTTTGTCATACCCAAAGATAATATGGCTTCAAGCCTGTAGTTTTCGGGAAATCTTAATATATCTCTTAAATAGCTTTCAGTTGATTCTCCATTTTCCGATTCTCTTAATCTTCCCTGAATCCAACAGCTTCCTATCCCTAAGCTGTCAGCCATAAGGTGCATATTAGCCATTGCAATAGAGCAGTCCTCAACCCAGACATCGGTTAAGTCTGCATTTGCAATTACAACTATTGCACAGTCTGCACCTTCAAGCATTTTTGCAGAACCGACCCTGCATTTTGATAATTTTAAAAGTATGTCCTTATTTTTAACAACAATAAATTCCCAAGGTTTTTTACTTCTGCCTGAAGCGGAGAGAAGTCCTGCTTTAAGAATCCTATCAATCTTTTCATTAGGAATTGTTTCGCCTGTATAATTTCTTACACTTCTGCGGTTTTCCATTATTTTAAGTAAATCCATATTTACCTCCGGTTATCAGAAAAATTTTGCAATATCTTCAACTTGTTTTCTTTTAGGCTTTACAGCATCTTTTGCAGAATATCCTACAGCAATAACAGAAACAATACATTCATTCTCAGGAATATTCAGCATTTCCGTAATTTTTTCTGTATTGCGAATACCCATTACAAGTGTATCAAGTCCTAAATCTGCAGCTTTAAGCAACAGATTTTCATTATGCAGACCAAGGTCATAAATTCCCCAGCCGTTGCCAAGCTCATTAGTTTTTTCGCCTGTTTCCGTATTAAAGCCTGCAATGTTTTTTACAAAAGCGGTAACAATAAATGCAGCTGCTCCTTTACTGTTTTTAGCATTGAATTCAGGCAAACATTCATTTCTGAATTTTTCTGCCGCTTCCTTTGAAACGACACAGTAATAACGGGCAGTCTGAGAGTTTTTCCATGACGGAGCCTGAATAGCAGCGTAAATAAGCTTTTCTAATGTTTCTTTTGTAACAGTTTTTGTGCTGTCATAATTTCTTATACTTCTTCTTGTTTCAATAACTTTATCAAATTCCATAATTATCCTCCTGAGTACTGTTATATTTATTAATATAACATAAAAACTGTTTAATACACAATAGCTAAGTTAAATAATGTTATTTCTGATTTTGAATAGCATATTTAATTTTCGTAAAAATAATAGTAAATTCATAAAGCTATTATTAATCTGTCACATAAACTAAATTTTTAATTCAGCTTTATTTCAGTATGGTTTCATATAGTTTTCACTTTACAAAATTATTATAAATGCAACAAAACAAATGATAATTACCTCGGGAGGTAAATACAATGTCAGATAATTATGAAAACAATAACCTTAATAATGATTACGTGGAAAATTATTATAACTCCCAAAAAGAAGATATGAGCACATCTTCTGAAATGAAATACAATCAGACTGAAACACCTCAGTATGAAACATCGCAATCTGAAATTAACAATAGTCAGTCTGAAATCTTAAAAGATGATGCATCATCGTTTGAAGAAGAGAGTACACAGGCTGAAACAGTAAAATCTGAAACAACGCAAAATGACAGTACCTATCATTTTACAGGTTCACAGATTCCTTCCGGTAATTCCTATAATAGCTACTCGTCATATAACAATCAAGGCAGTAATTACAGCGGTGCGTATAATAACCAATCAAACAGCTATAACGGTAATTCTTATTCAAATTATTACGGAACAAATCAGACCGCTAACTCTTACAACTCTTACGGCACGCAAAGCTACAACTCACCTTATTCAACCCAATACGGTGCAAATCAGAACAGTAATATTCAAAAGGTAAATAATTCTAAAGCTCCAAAACCTAAAAAAGAAAAGAAACCTGTAACAAGAGGTGCTTTGGTTGCAATCCTTATTATAAGTATCATTTTCTCAGGAGCATTGGGAATCGGCGGCGGTTTTGTTGCGGCAAGATATTTCAATGACGGTAATATAACAATAAACAAAGCTGTTTCCGATAGCGGAAATCAGGGCTCTGCAACAGCTTCAAGAAATAATACAGGCAGTCTTTCTACCTCTGAAATCGTTTCAAAAACCGCAAACAGCGTTGTAGAGATTACAACCGAGACAGTTACAACGGGTTCATTTTTCCAGCAGTATGTTGCACAGGGTGCAGGAAGCGGCGTAATAATTTCCAAAGACGGATATATTCTTACAAACAACCATGTTATTGACAGTGCAAATACAGTAAAAGTAACAACCAAAGACGGCACGGATTATGACGCAGAAATAATCGGAACTGATTCTAAGCTTGACGTTGCTTTGCTTAAGGTAGATGCAAAAGATCTTAGCCCTGCAACTTTCGGTGATTCAAGCGAAATCAAGGTTGGCGACTATGCAGTTGCAATTGGTAATCCGTTAGGGCAGTTGGGTGGAACCGTAACAGACGGTATTGTCAGCGCTCTTGACAGAGATGTAATTGTCGGCAACGAAACTATGAGACTTATGCAAACAAACGCTGCCATTAACCCCGGCAACTCAGGCGGAGGCTTGTTTAATTCAAACGGTGAACTGATAGGAATCGTCTGCGCAAAGGCTTCAAGCTCAAGCACGGAGGTTGAAGGACTTGGTTTTGCAATTCCAATTAACAAGGTTTTGGATATATTAAATGATTTAAAAGAATACGGTTATGTAAAAGGCAGAGTTGACCTTGGAATGACTTTAAGCGATATACAGTCTACAACAGGCTATCAGCCGGGAGTATATGTAAGCAGTGTAACATCAAGCTCAAGCGCCAATAAGGCAGGCTTCAAAAGCGGTGATCTTATTACAAAGATAAACGGTACAAATGTTGAATCTGTATCGGATGTAAACAGTATTATTGAAAGTCTTAATGTAGGAGATACCGTTAAGTTTTCAGTAACAAGAGGTACACGTTCAGGAGAACTTTCATTAACACTGGAAGAATATACGCCTTCTCAGAATTCCTTTAATAACGATACCAGTAACCGGTTCCCTGAAGACGGAGGTAACTCCATCTGGGATTATTTTAACTGGTAATTCTAATTTGACAATACACATCCTAATAAACCCCTTATAAAACGAAAAAAGCAACAGTCAAACGGCTGTTGCTTTTTTCATTTAATGAAATAGTAAATTATAAAATGATTAAAAATCTTATACGGATAGATTAGGCTGCTTAACAAATGTATTTTTATTATCATTCTTAACTTGTCTGCAAACCGCTTCGCCAATACATATGAGCAATATGAAAATCGGAGTTGTAATAGGCTGAGCGATATTTACTATTGCCTGAACAGCATAGCATATAATTCCTGCACAGCATATCATGGCAAGAGGATTTACCTTAGCTGCTTTAACGGCTCTGGTAATAATGCCTATAATTACAGAAAGGTAAGCCGCCAATCCCAAAATACCGATGGTTACAAGATAATTAAGATATTCATTATGAGCACAGTTAGTTGATTGATCCCCATATAAGTTAAATAATTCGGAAAAATAGGGAGTAAAAACGGAAAAATAGGTATCAGGTCCGCATCCAAACAGCATATCTTTAAAATTATAGTTTGCAAATATTTCAACAGATTTTCTCCACATATATCCTCTGTGAGTGCCCCATCTGTCTGTAAATCTGAAATAAGACATAACCTGATTTAAATTTGAGGTCGTATCAATAAATGTATATTTGATAATTAAATAAATAACTATTGCAGTTGCTAAAACTGCTATGCCTAAAGCGGTAATAAAAACGACCTTTGGAAATATCAATTCAGGATTTCTTTTTGCAATAAAGTAGAATAAAACTGACAGCAATAAAGTAAAGATAATAAGAATATATGAAAATCCGTTTTCGTATACAAAAAGGCTTGGAATTTCGGTCATTTCTTTTGTGTGGTCTTGCATAATTAACGAAATTAACCTTAAAATTTTTGCACCTGCAAGCATTGAAAATACAGAAAAGAAATATAAAAACAGCTTTTTAGGTTTTCTTATATAATAAATTAATAATACAATTAGAAGTGTGAAAAATCCTAAAAATCCGCTGTCGCTGTCTGCAACGAGTAAAGCAGAAAATCCGATTACCATTGAGATATAATAAATCCATCTGAGTGTTTTGTTTGCTGTGTTCATAAATAACATCATAATTACAGGCAAACAAACACAGACAAAGCTTGCCATAAGGTTTTTATTTCCGATAGTAGATGTAAAATCCATTATAACCTGCTCATTATAGCCTACAAACATTCCAAAAGGGTCTATGTAGAAGTAATTTATAACAGCCAGTAAAAATACAAGTCCTGCTCCAATTGCCAGTCCTCCGAAAACATATTCGTAGAATTTATATTGTCTTGTAATTACAAAATAAATTGCGGCATAAGCAAGCATCAGTAAAAGTCCGTTGTTTCTGCCCTGAGTGCCGAAAAGAGCGTCAGACGGATAATCTGAAAGAACGGTAGAAATACAATTTACAATCAACAGTGCAATCATTGCCCAGTCAGTAAAGCTAAAGGTTTGATACCATTTTTTCACTGTCATATTGTCAGCGGAGTTTTTTGTGTTGGATTCGGATAAAATCATAAAAAACTCAACAATTGCAAGCATCATTGATAAAAATAAAAATGTAATATATTTATCTGTTCTTATGCTATCATATCCGTGAAAATATATAAGCGGAACAAGTGGAAATAAAATAAACATTAAAAGAAGATAATAATTTACAATTGCATTTTTTACACTGTACTTTTGAGTTATTGTCTTTTGGGGATTTGCCATTGTTTAACCTCGCTTATAATAAAATTATGTTATAGTATTTGAATCAATATATCTTAAAAGTCTGTTTTGGTCTTTAAGGCTTGCATATTCAATTCCAACACGCTTTGCTTTTGTTATTTTGCATTTATAGCCATCGTCCTCAATCCAAATTAAGTCGCTGTTATAAACGCATAGTTTGTTAAAGCTTTTATCTATACCTAATGCCTTGGTGAGCTTCCCCGGACCGTTTGCACCATTGTCACAGGCTCTTATTAAAACTCCCTGAGGGTCGTTTACTTCTCCGGTAATAACATTCAAAAGCCAGTGAACTCCGTAGCATAAATAAACATAAACAGTGCCGGCTTTCATATACAATACCTCATTGCGTTTTGTTTTGCCTTTATGAGCATGACAGGCGGTGTCCTCAACTCCGCAGTAGGCTTCTGTTTCAGTTATTCTTAATTTTTTTATTTCACCGTCTTGGTTTTTGCAGAAAATAATTTTTCCCACAAGATCTTTTGCAACTTCTTTAACATCACGGTGAAAAAATTCATAACCTAATTTCATATAAATCAAACCTTTAGGTACTATTATATCATAAATTTATAAAAGTAAAAGCAATTATTAAGCATAAAATAAATAAAAGCTTAATTTTTTTAATCTATAAGTATTATTAAATAAATAAAGTGATTTATAAATAAAAAAGCAACACTAAAAATAATGTTGCTTTTTTATATTTATATTTGTAAGATTTGTAAGTGAATTAAGCTGAAACAGATTTTGTATCGAGCAGAAGATGAGTTTTTTCAAGAGCCTTTATTATAAGTATAGTGGCAATAGTTTTTGCGGCGTCGCCCGGTAAAAATGGAAATACACATAACATAAGAGATTCCCAAATACCTTCTCCCATAGAGAATACAAACCAAGCCGTACCGAAGGCGTAGCACACAATTATACCTATAATTATAGAAACAGCCATAACCCAAACTTTTCTTCCCAGCTTATCGCACATTAAGCCTATTATAAATACTGCAAACAGATAACCTATTATATAGCCTCCTGTTGGTCCGGCTACTTTAGCAAGACCGCCCTGAAATCCGGTAAATACAGGGACGCCCACAACTCCCAGTAATACATAAATAGCTATGCTGATAGTACCGTTTTTCCAGCCTAAAGCACATCCGCAGGTAAAAACAGCAAGAAGAGCAAGGTTAATGGGAACAGGTCCTATAGGAATAATTATTTGTGAGAAAACTGCCGTAACAGCGGCAAACAGGGCGATTAAAGCCATAGAATAAACTTTTGAGTTTTGCATTTTATTCATAATTGTAAACCTCTTTAATTTTTGATAGTTTACAATATAATATCATAATAAAACGGAATTGTCAACTTTATAATTGAGCTTAGGTTTACATATAATTGTATGAAATTTACAATTAAAATAGTTAAAATAAAAAAGGAAGAACCCCGTTGTATGGGGTTCTTTTTGAAATACTATGTTTTAAATATCTTTTGTATCAATCAATCAAAGAATTTTTCGTGAATTGCACTGACTGCCTTATCAGCATCGTTAATATCAATAAGAACAGAAACCTTGATTTCACTTGTGCTTATCATACGAATATTAATCTGATTGTCATAAAGAGCCTCAAACATTTTTGTTGCAACGCCTGCGTGGCTTTCCATACCTGCGCCTACAATAGAAATTTTAGCAACCTGATCATCATAAAGAACATTCTCAGCACCGAATGTTGTAACAAAATCGTTAAGTGCCTCAACAGCCTCAGCACCTCTGTCTTTAGGAACGGTAAATGAAATATCCTTTAAGCCGTCGTGACCGATTGACTGAAGAATAATATCAACATTAATTTCCTTAGCAGAAAGTTTTGAGAATAATTTAAAAGCAAGACCCGGCTTATCCGGAATACCTGTTACTGAAATTCTTGCTACATCTGTATCTTTCGCAACGCCGCTGATTAACATTTTTTCCATTTTAGTTTTCTCCTTTACAATTGTACCGGGTGCTTTTGTCATACTTGAAAGCACTTCTAATTCAATATTATATTTTTTAGCCATTTCAACAGAACGGTTATTTAAAACTTGAGCGCCTAAGGTTGCAAGCTCAAGCATTTCATCATAAGAAATTTCATCAAGCTTTTGTGCATTTTTAATTTTTCTGGGGTCTGCCGTATAAACACCTTCAACATCAGTGAAAATCTGACAAAGGTCAGCGTGCATAGCAGCCGCAATAGCAACTGCGCTTGTATCTGAACCGCCTCTGCCTAATGTTGTAATATCGTTATACTTGCTGATTCCCTGGAAACCTGCAACAATAACTATTGATTTTTTGTCAAGCTCTTTTCTGATTCTGTCAGGAACTACCTTGCGGATTCTTGCAAATGTGTGTGCAGAAGTAGTTTCAAAGCCTGCCTGCCAACCAAGCAGAGAAACAACAGGGAATCCAAGCTTTTCAATAGCCATAGCAAGAAGTGAAATGGAGATCTGCTCGCCTGCTGCAAGAAGCATATCCTTTTCTCTTTTTGAGGCTTTAGGATTGATTTCGTTAGCTTTTTCGATAAGATCGTCTGTTGTATCGCCCTGAGCAGAAACAACAACTACTACATCATTTCCTTTTTGGTAAGTATCAGTTACAATTTTTGCTACGTTCATAACACGCTCTGCATTTGCAACCGAGCTTCCTCCGAATTTTTGAACGATTAAACTCATATATTTTCCTCCAATTACAAATTACCTATTCTGATTTGTGATAATACATTTATATTATCATTTTCAAGAAGCTGTATTTTCTTTTCTATATCTTCATAAGCCATTTCGGGAGTAACAAATGCAAATACATCATTTGTTACATCGTCTCTTTCAATAGACTTAATATTGCCGAATATCTCCTCAGCTTTAGAATATGCAACGTCTTTGTTTTGTGACTTAACTCTAATATACATAGAAGTCTGTGACTGAGTATAGGGGATAATGTTTTCATCTGTACCGTCAGTCCAGAATAAGTACTTTCTTGTTTTAAGATGTTTAACACAATCAACAACATCGGCAACAACAGCACTTGCTGTAGGGAGCTTTCCTGCACCCTTGCCGTAAAATACAACGTCGCCTGTGCAATCTCCTCTTACCATAATTCCGTTAAATTCGTAATCGATATTTGCAAGCTGACTGGAATTAGGAATCATCATTGGAGCAACAATTATATCTAATTTTCCGTCTTCAAGGCGTTTAACTCTTCCGATAAGCTTAATAACGCTGTTATAGCTTTCAGCAAATTTAACATCTTCAAGGGCGATTTTTGTAATTCCTTCTGTATGTACGAACTCGGGATAAACGTGCTTGCCGAATGCAAGAGAAGCAAGAATACAAATCTTTCTGCAAGCGTCATGACCTTCAACGTCTGCTTCTGGATTACGCTCTGCAAAGCCTAAGTCCTGAGCAAGCTTTAAAGCGTCGTCAAAGTTCATACCGTCAGTAATCATTTTGGTTAAGATAAAGTTTGTAGTACCGTTTAAAATACCTGCAACTTCATCAACAATATTAGCAACAAGGCACTGGTTCATAGGTCTTATAATAGGAATACCGCCGCCAACGCTTGCCTCAAACAGGAAGTTACAGTTTTGCTCTTTTGCAATGGCAAGAAGCTCGGCACCGTGTTTAGCTACAAGCTCTTTGTTTGAGGTAACTACGCTTTTGCCTGCAAGCAGACATTTCTTAACATAGTCATAAGCGGGATTTGTTCCACCCATAACCTCAACAACAATTCTGATTTCACGGTCGCTTAGAATTTCATCAAAGCTTTTTGTGAATCGGTCAGCAAGAGGACTGTCGGGAAATTCTCTTAAATCAAGAATTTTCTTGATATATATTTCCTCTCCAACACTGTTAAAAAGTTTATTTTTGTGAGTTGTAATTATTTCGGCTACACCTGAACCTACAACACCGTGTCCCATAATTGCAACAGACACCATTTTAATCATTCCTTTCAGGGATATGGTTTTTATTAAATCATAAATAAGATTATTATGCAAGTGGTTATATAAATATTATTCTAAGATTATGCGGATTAACCTCCGGCAGATGAAGAGCCTCCGTCGCCGCCTCCTGCGTTACCGCCGCCGTCAGGATTTTCCGTACTGCCGTTTCCGTCTTCAGGATTTTCAGTACTGTCGTTTCCGTCATCTCCGCTTGGAGAACTTGAATCATCATCCGGAGAGCTTGGATCCTCACTATTATCGGGGTCATCTCCAGAATCATCATCGTCGGGTTCACTGCTGTCGATGTTATCGGTATCTTGTGGAGCGATATCATTGCCAAAAAGGGCGTAATCTACATAACTGCCTGAATATCTTGGCATATTGTCCTCGGTATAATATCCTAAATATCTATCAAGACCGGAAGATATAATCTGTCCGTCATAAGGTGAATAGTAAGATTCTATAATACTTGCCGGCTTTACATATTCTTTAGGAGCTTTGTCCTTAAGATATTCTTCCATAATCTTTTTAAAGTTTTGAGATGCTACATTCTGTCCGTTTGCGGAAATTGTTTGAGGAATATCGAATCCTGCCCATATTGCAAGTGTAGCATAAGGTGACACACCGCAGAACCAAGAGTCTTTATCTTTATCGGTTGTACCTGTTTTACCGATAATATCCCAACCATCAATTCTTACGTTACCTGCTCTGGTATTTACTGAGTAGGTAACATTATAGTGAAGAAGTCTGTTCATAATATATGCAGTTTCAGGAGAATAAGCCTGTTTTGGAATGTTATCCTGAGGGCTTAAAATAATATTGTCATCTGCATCTGTTACATAGTAATAGGTATAAGGCTCATAATATAATCCGCCGTTACCCATATATGTGTAGGCAGCAGCCATTTCAGTTACGGTTACACCGCCGTTAAGACCGCCGATTGAAAGACCGCCGATAATGTATTTATCTTCTTCATTTAAATGACTGAATCCCATAAAGGTAACAACCTGGTCATAAGCATTCTCGGGACCAATCATCTTCATAACCTGAGCCGCCGTACCGTTGGAAGAAATCTCAATAGCGTCAGGCAAAAGCATATTTCCCTTATATCCTGTGTAAAAGTTATCGGGACCGGGTACATACTCTCCGTCTTCAAATCTATAGTTTTCAACAGGAGCATCTTTTACAAATGAAGAATAGTAAAGTTCTTTTCTCTCTATTGCATAAGGATAAACAACAACAGGCTTAATTGTAGAACCTGGCTGTAAAACAGCGTCAGTAGCACGGCTGAATACAATATCGCCTTGTTTCTTTAACGAACTGCCCGCCGTTGCAATAATTCTGCCGTCAAGACCCATTAAGCACATACCTGTTTCCAGACCGGGGTCATAGCTTTTATCAATATTCATAGCTGCTTCTTCAACAAAATTCTGCATCCTTACATCCATAGCAGAATAGATTTTAAGTCCCTCTGTAAAAATCATATCTTCAGCAGCATTTTTGCTTATGTTGTAATATTTAGCAAGATCTCTTTTAAGGTCGTCAAAAAGCTGTTCGTGATACCAGTTTCTTGTTGCAGTTACCTCTTCATCATCGTCATCATCTTGGTCATCATTATCATCAGGGTCAATGAAAGTCATTATTTCAGATTCCTTCATAGCCTGATTATATTCGGCCTCGGTGATTTTTCCTTGCTCGTACATTTCATCTAAAACAGTTTCTCGTCTTATTTTATTGTTATCGGGATAAATTAATGGATTCCACTTTGACGGGTTCTGAGTAATGCCTGCAATTGCAGCACATTCTGCTATGGAACATTCCGATATTGATTTTCCAAAATATGTTTGAGCGGCTGTTTCAACTCCCTGACAGTTACTGCCGAAGTTTACAACATTTAAGTACGCTTCAAGAATTTGGTCTTTAGTGTATTCCTGTTCAAGCTTTAATGCAGTAACGATTTCACGGATTTTTCTTGTCAGGCTGACATCATTATCGTCCTTAATATTTTTAATCAGCTGTTGAGTAAGAGTCGAACCGCCGTAGTTGTCGGTACCTGTTGCAAGGCTCAAAAACGCACCGAAGGTTCTTGTCCAGTCAACACCGTGATGATCATAATAACGCTTGTCCTCAATAGCAACCATTGCGTCTTTCATTGCCTGCGGCATATTGTCATAGCTTATCCAAACACGGTTTTCATCTCTGTACAGCGCCTGATATTCTTCAAACTCTCCGGTTTCCTCGCTTTTAACGTAAATATGGCTTGTCTGATTAAGCTCTTTAGCTTTCAGGTTAATTCCGGTTGGTTCAGCGGAAATGCCTGCAATATAAACAATCATAGAAACTCCGATTATTATAAATGCAGTTACAAAAACCATAAAAATAGTAAGTATCATTTTAAATAGTGTTTTAAAGAAGGTGCCCACAGGATTTTTTTTAGGCGGAAGATTCAGATCCGAAGGCTCATTTTTTTCCACATATTGACTGATATCGGTTTCTCGCATATGTTAAACCTCCTTAATGAATAAACGCTTTTATAATATAAATAAGTAAAATACAAATAAATATTAATTTCCACATTAATAAAAAATATTATACCATTATTCAGCAAAAAAATAAATATTTTTTTGGATTAATTTTTCGTTAATATATATAAAGATTAAAGGGAGCAGTTTTTAAAAAAATATGAATAATAGCACAAATTTGAGAAAAAATAGCTTTTGAGGTGAAAGTTATGAAGCAACTGATTTTATTTACGGGTATTATATTGTTAACCTGTGTGATTGTATCATCGGTAGTCATTCCTGCAAAGGCGGATAATGAAAATATTGAAATGCTCACTGAGGTTATAGAGGAATCCCAAGAAGATGTTTACGTTCTTAAAAATAACGAGGGAATGCTTTGCGTATATATGAAAGGTGAGGACAAGCCTGTTTTAAATACCGATACCAATGTTTCTGTTTTGCCGAAAGAGGATCAGAAAAGGCTGGAGGAAGGAATAGAGGTTACAGGAGAAAAAGCACTGCATAAGGCCTTAGAGGATTATTGCAGTTAAACTTATAATTATTCATAAGCAGAAAAAATAATTGACGCTCTTCATTTGATTTTTATGTTGACTTTTACTTAATAAAATAGTAAAATTTACTTGATATTGTGGTTTGTTATGCTCGTTTAAAATTTAAGATGTGAATATATTTTGATGTTTTTTGTAAAATGTGCAGATATCTTGCAAAGCGAGTAATAAAGTCCATATTTAGTATGCTTTGATATGAATTAATAGTCTCATAAAAATTTTAATTACGGGAGCGTTACATATGATTTCAACAGTGATAAATCAGGAATTAGGTCTTGAATTTCCAATATTTCAAGGCGGTATGGCTTGGGTAGCAGATGCTTCTCTTGCAGCGGGAGTTTCCAATGCAGGAGGCTTGGGTATCATTGCCGCTATGAATTCAAACGGAGAACAGCTCAGAGAAGAAATAAGAAAATGCAAGCAGATGACCGATAAGGTTTTCGGCGTAAATATTATGCTTATGAGCCCCTTTGTTGAAGAGGTTGCAAAGGTTGTTGCAGAAGAAAAGGTGCAGGTTGTGACAACAGGTGCAGGTAATCCCGGTAAATATATGAAAGCGTGGACTGAGGCAGGAATTAAGGTTATTCCTGTTGTTCCTTCGGTTGCACTTGCAAAAATGGCACAGAGAAACGGAGCTTATGCAGTTATTGCAGAAGGCGGAGAAAGCGGTGGACATGTTGGAGATTTAACAACAATGGCACTTGTTCCTCAAGTAGTAGACGCAGTTGATATTCCCGTAATTGCCGCAGGCGGTATTGCAGACGGCAGACAGATTGCCGCAGCATTTATGCTTGGTGCGGTAGGCGTTCAGGTTGGTACTCGTTTTCTTGTTGCAAACGAATGTACAATCAGTCAGGAATATAAAGATAAAATTATAAAAGCAAAAGATATTGATACAGTTGTAACAGGAAAGCGTTTGGGACATCCTGTTCGTTCTTTAAAGAACAGCTTTATAAGAGAATATCAGAAATGTGAATATGACAGAACTTCCTGTGATGATGAAACTCTCGAGCAGATGGCAGCAGGAAAGTTAAGAATAGCCGCAAGAGAAGGCGACGTATCAAACGGCTGTGTGCTTGCAGGACAGGTAGCTTCAATGGTTAAAAAGGAACAGCCTGCAAGAGAAATAATCGAAGAAATGTTTGCTCATGCAGAAGAAGTGTTAGGCGGTGCGACAAAATGGGTAAAATAGCATTTGTTTTCTCAGGACAGGGCGCTCAATACACAGGTATGGGCAAAGAACTTTATGATGCTTCTCCTGCCGCAAAAAAAGTTTTTGATATGGCAGACAGTATCAGAGAAAATACATCAAAACAATGCTTTGAAGCAGATGTTTCGGAGCTTTCACAAACAGTTAATACACAGCCCTGCGTTTTTACGGCAGATTTAGCTGCGGCTTGTGCAGTAGCTGAAAAAGGCATCAAGCCTGATTTTGTAGCAGGATTTTCACTTGGTGAAATTGCCGCTTTAGCTTTTTCTCAGATGATGTCATATGAAGACGCCTTTAAGCTTGTTTGCAAAAGAGGCGAGCTTATGAATGAAGCAGCACAGAAAAACAAAGGTGCAATGCTTGCAGTAATGAAAATTACACCTGAGCAAACAGAAGAAATCTGTTCAAAATTTGAAAAAACATATCCCGTAAACTATAACAGCCCTGCTCAGACAGTTGTTGCTACCACCGAAGAAAATGCAGACGCAGTAATTGAAGCTGTTTCAGAAGCAAAGGGCAGAGCTAAAAAGCTTGCAGTAAGCGGTGCTTTTCATTCACCCTTTATGAGTGAAGCCGCCGACGGCTTATACGAGTATTTAAGCGATAAAACAATCTCAGACCCTTGTGTTCCCGTATATTCTAACTTTACCGCAGAGCCATATTCAGGGGATTATAAAATGCTTATTAAATCACAAGTAGAAAACCCTGTTAAATGGCAGACAACTGTTGAAAACCTGATAGCACAGGGCGTAGATACATTTATTGAGGTAGGCGTAGGCAAGACACTTACAGGTCTTATTAAAAGAATTAACGGTGACGTTAAGGCAATAAAAGTAGAAAATAAAGCTGACCTTGATGCTTTAGAAATATAAAAGAGTATATATCATCAAGTAAAGGAGAATATTTATGAGTCTTGAAAATAAAACAGCCGTTGTAACAGGCGGTTCAAGAGGTATCGGAGAAGCAGTTGCATTAAAACTTGCAGGAATGGGAGCAAATATTGCTATTGTATATGTAGGAGATGAAACTGAAGGCAAAACCGCTAAAGAAAAGGTTGAGGCTTTAGGCGTAAAAACAGAGCTTTACTACTGTGATGTATCAAACTTTGAAGAATCTAAGAAAACAGTAGATAAAATTCTTGAGGACTTCGGTTCAATTGATATTCTTGTAAATAATGCAGGAATTACCCGCGATAACCTTGTTTTAAAAATGGAAGAAAAAGACTTTGACGCAGTTATTAATGTAAACCTTAAGGGTGCGTTCAATATGATTAAGCATACATATTCTCACTTTATGAGAAAAAGAAGCGGTAAAATTGTAAATGTAGCTTCTGTTGTAGGCATTAACGGCAACGCAGGTCAGGCTAACTACTCCGCTTCTAAAGCAGGCATTATCGGTATGACAAAATCTGTAGCCAAAGAGCTTGCAGGCAGAGGTGTTACTGTAAATGCAGTTGCTCCCGGATTTATTGATACAAGTATGACAGGTGTCCTGCCTGAAAAAGTAAGAAAAGAAATGTCAGCAGGAATCCCAATGAAGAGAATCGGTTTGCCCGAGGATGTTGCAAACGTTATATCTTTCCTTTGCAGTGAAGAGTCTTCATATGTAACAGGAGAGGTTATCCGTGTTGACGGCGGAATGGCAATGTAATTTAAAAGGAGAAAATTATGAGAAGAGTTGTTGTAACAGGACTTGGTGCAATTACACCGGTCGGTAACGATATAAACGAAACTTGGAAAAATATGTGTGATGGCGTATGCGGTATAGGCACAATTACAAAATTTGATACATCAGAGCTTGCTGTACATGTTGCAGGAGAGGTTAAAGACTTTGACGCTCTTAAATATATTGAAAAAAGAGAAGCAAGAAAAATTGATATGTACTGTCAGTATGCTTTAGCCGCAGCGGCACAGGCAGTTGAGGACAGTAAGGTTTTAGGTACGGTTGATGAAACACGCTTAGGAGTTTACGTTGGCGCAGGTATAGGCGGACTTTATACTTTCGTAGAAAATACCCAAAACTTCTATAACGGCGGTCCAAGAAAGGTATCACCTCACTTTATTCCCAAAATGATAGGCAATATTGCCGCAGGCAGAATTGCAATTGAATATAAGGCAAAAGGCCCGTCACTTGCTCCTGTATCAGCTTGTGCAACAGGTGCGAATGCAGTGGGAGAAGCATTCCGTGCAATTAAAGACGGCTATGCTGATGTTATTATTACAGGCGGTGCAGAAGCAGTTATTCATCCTCTTACAATTTCAGGCTTTGCAAACTGTAAGGCTCTTTCTACTACAGAAGACCCATCTCGTGCATCAATTCCTTTTGATGTTGACAGAAACGGTTTCGTAATGGGCGAGGGTGCAGGTATGCTGGTTTTAGAGGAATACGAGCATGCAAAGGCAAGAGGAGCTAAAATCTATGCCGAGTTTGTAGGCTATGGCAATACCTGTGACGCTTACCATGTAACAGCTCCCGACCCTGAGGCAGAAGGTCTTGCAAATGCAATTAAAATTGCTTTTGCAGAGGGCAATGTTACTGAAAATGACAACGTTTATATTAACGCTCACGGAACAAGTACACATATGAACGATATTACCGAAACTATGGCTATTAAAAAGGCTTTAGGCGAGCAGGCTTACAAGGCTTCAATAAGCTCTACAAAATCAATGACAGGTCATATGCTTGGCGCAACAGGTGCAGTTGAGGCAATTGTTGCTGTTCTTGCAGTTAAAGAGGGCAAAATTCCTCCAACAATCGGCACAAAGAATGTTGACCCTGAATGCGACCTTGATTACACAATTTCAGATAAGGCTGTTGCAAAGGATATTACAGTTTCAGCCTCAACAAATCTCGGTTTCGGCGGACACGACACCTGCTTGGTTTTCAAAGCATATAACGAATGATAACCTCTATTTTGAAAGGATTGAAATATAAATGTATTCAATTGACCAAATAAAACAAATGATTGAGATGTTAGAAAATTCTCAGCTTGCTGTTTTGGAACTAAAAGACGATAATGGAAGCAGTATTCGTCTTGAAAAGCCAAGCAGTCCTGCGGTTCATAATTTTGCAGTAAATACTGGAACTCAGGGTGCGGCAATTCCTGCACAAGCACCTGTTCAGCCTGTTACAGCTGAGCAAAATACAGCAGCAGAAGCACCTGTAACAGACAACTGCAGTACAATAAAATCACCGATGGTTGGTGTGTTTTATGCAGCAGCTTCTCCCGACAGCAGTCCTTTTGTTACCGTTGGACAGAGAGTTGAAAAAGGCGATGTAGTCTGCATTATTGAGGCTATGAAGCTCATGAATGAAATAACAGCAGAGCAAAGCGGAGTTATAACCGAAATCTGCGTAAATAATGAAGATATCGTTGAATACGGACAGGATCTTTTCAAAATTAAATAATCGGAGAAATAATAATGAACAAACAAGAAATTATGGAAATTTTACCTCATCGTGATAATATGCTTTTGGTAGATAAGGCAGAAATTATAGATGAAAATACTTCAAAAGGTAAATACACAATTACAGGTGATGAGTTCTTTTTAAAAGGACATTTTCCCGGAAATCCTGTTGTTCCGGGTGTAATTCTTTGTGAAATGATGGGACAGTCAAGCTGTGTTCTGCTTTCGGATAAAGCTAAGGGCTGTACTCCGTATTTTACAAAAATGAACAATGTCAAGTTTAAAAACGTTGTAAAACCCGGTGATACATTAGAAAGCGTTTGTACCCTTATAAAAAGCAGAGGAGCGTTTTACTTTATAGACGCAAAGGGTTATGTTGACGGAAAGCTGTGTGTATCTGCGGAGCTTTCGTTTGCACTTATCGAAAATAAAGAATAATTTTGGATGTGACATAAATTGTTTTCAAAAATATTGATTGCAAACCGCGGTGAAATAGCAGTAAGAATAATAAGAGCCTGTCGAGAAATGGGTATCTCAACAGTTGCGATTTATTCTGAGGCTGATAAAAATTCAATGCATGTACAGCTTGCAGATGAAAGCTACTGTATAGGCCCTTCAAAGGTATCAGACAGTTATCTTAATATTCCTGCGATTTTAACAGTTGCTATTGAAAGCGGAGCACAGGCTATTCACCCCGGCTATGGGCTTCTTTCGGAAAATGCTAAATTTGTTTCACTTTGTGAACAGTGTAACATTGAATTTATCGGACCTACTTCAAAAATGATTTCCCTTTTGGGAGATAAGGATATGGCTCGTAAAACAATGCGTAATGCAGGCGTTCCCGTAACACCGGGTACAGATGTTCTTGAAAGCCTTGAACAGGCAAGAGAAGAAGCAGAAAAAATCGGTTTCCCTCTGCTTATTAAGGCTCGTTCAGGCGGCGGCGGAAGAGGTATTCGCAGAGTTGATTCAATAGAAGAATTTGATAATGCATATAATCAAGCTCACACTGAGGCAGAAAGTGCTTTCGGCGACGGAGCATTGTATATAGAAAAATTTATGTTCCCTGTAAAGCACATTGAAATGCAGCTTTTATGCGATAAATACGGAAATGTTGTTTGTCTTGGAGAGCGTGAATGTTCGGTACAGAGAAAAAATCAAAAGCTTATTGAAGAAAGCCCCAGCAGTGCTATTACGGAAGAAATCCGCAATCAGATGTTTCAGGCTTCAATCAAAGCGGCTAAAGCTGTTAATTATAATAGTGTTGGTACGGTTGAGTTTTTACTTGATAAAGATAAAAACTTCTACTTTATGGAAATGAATACCCGTTTGCAGGTTGAACACGGCGTTACCGAGATGGTAACAGGACTTGATATCGTTCAATGGCAAATCAGAGTTGCGGCCGGAGCAAAGCTTGCAAGGACTCAGGATAGTATCTATATGCACGGTCACGCAATTGAATGCCGTATAAATGCAGAAGACCCTGATTTTGATTTCCGACCAAGCTGCGGAAAAATTACAAGACTTCATTTACCGGGCGGTTCATTTGTCCGCTTTGATACTGCAATTTATCAGGATTATTCAGTTCCGCCCTTTTACGATTCAATGATTGGTAAGCTAATTGTTCAGGGAAGAACAAGAGAAATGGCTATAAGAAAAATGAAAATGGCGTTGTCCGAATTAAACATTGACGGCGTTAAACATAATCGAGATTTAATGCTTGAAATTTTATCTGATGAAAAGTTTATTGACGGCACATACACAACAGATTTTATGGTAGATTTTGAAGAGGGACGCAAAGAAAAAGACTAAAGAATAGAGGCGAACTGTAATGGATTTTTTTACTTTTATAAAGCCTAAAAATGAATTAGAATCATCAATGGAGAATTCCAAGCAAAACAGACCGTTTGTTCCTGATGCAATGTGGATAAAATGTCCAAGGTGTAACACAATGCTTCTTGCAACAGATATGGAAGAAAATCTTAATGTATGCACCAAATGCGGACATCATTTCAAGATGAACGCAAGAGATAGAATACTGCTTTTAACTGATGAAAATTCTTTTGAAGAATTTGATAAAGAGCTTGAAAGCAAAAACATTCTTGATTTCCCCAATTACGATAAAAAGCTTTCCGATGCAAAATCAAAATCAGGTGAGAATGAATCTGTTGTAACAGGTAGAGCGTTAATGGACGGTATTGATGTTGTGCTTTGCGTAATGAACCCTGACTTTATTATGGGAAGTATGGGTACCGTTACAGGTGAGAAAATTACCAGAGCCTTTGAATATGCAACGGAAAATCAATTGCCTGTTGTGGTTTGTACCGTTTCGGGCGGTGCCAGAATGCAGGAGGGAATTATGTCCCTTATGCAAATGGCAAAAACCTCAGGTGCAGTTAAACGGCACAGTGACGCAGGTCTTTTGTATATAACAGTTTTAACAGACCCAACTACAGGCGGGGTAACGGCTTCCTTTGCAATGGAGGGAGATGTTATCCTCTCGGAGCCAAATGCTCTTGTAGCGTTTGCAGGTCCCAGAGTAATTGAACAGACAATTCGTCAAAAGCTTCCTAAAGATTTCCAGACAGCGGAGTTTGTTCTTGAAAAAGGTTTTATTGATGCAGTTGTTAAAAGAAAAGATTTAAAGAAAACAATAGTGAAACTCTTGTCTTTACATAATTATGAAGCGAAGGAGGGAGAATAAATGTCAGCTTATGATAAGGTACTCGCAGCCCGTGACGCTAAAAAACTGATGGCAGTTGATTATATCTCCCACCTTTTCGGTGACAGCTTTTTTGAATGTCACGGTGACAGACGTTTTTCAGACGATAAAGCAGTAGTGGGTGGAATGGCAATGTTGTACGATATGCCCATAACGGTAATCGGTCTTGAAAAAGGAAGAAATACAAAAGAGAGAATGGAACGTAACTTCGGTTCTGCTCATCCCGAGGGATACAGAAAAGCCTTAAGACTTATGAAGCAGGCGGAAAAATTCCACCGTCCCGTGCTTTGCCTTGTAGATACAAGCGGAGCTTTCTGCGGAATCGGCGCAGAGGAGAGAGGTCAGGGTCAGGCTATTGCCGAAAACCTTATGGAAATGATGACCTTAAAAACTCCCATTCTTTCAATTTTAATCGGCGAAGGCGGAAGCGGCGGAGCTTTAGCTTTGGCAGTAGCAGATGAAGTATGGATGCTTGAAAACTCAGTTTATTCGGTAATTTCACCTGAAGGCTGTGCAAGTATTCTCTGGAAGGATAGCGCAAAGGCAGCGGACGCTGCCGAATGTCTTAAAATGACAGCTAAAGACTTGTTTGATTTAGGTGTTATTGAGCGTATAGTACGCGAGCCTAAAGCAGATAATCAAAATATGTTTGAAAGCCTTAAGATGCTTATCAGCAGAACTTTTGAGAAAAATATGGCTGTTTCAACAGAAGAACTTTTAAATAACAGATATAACAGATATAGAAAAATCGGAGATTGCTCTCAGATATCAGAAGAAGAATAATTAAAGCAATACTAAAAGATTTGCTTACAAATTTTCAGCTTTAAATTTGTATAATATGTATATAAAATAACCTCATCAATGGGGTTATTTTTCTTTTTAACAATTAAAACAACTTTATAATTCAATTATAGAAATAAAAAAACAATAAATCTATACTTTGTCTATAAAAATTTTTAAAAGTTACTTGAATTTCTATATAATATATGGTATAGTTATACCAATATAAGGGATTAATCCTCCTTATATAGCTCATTTTTTTATTTTCAATTGAAGTTTTGTATTAGATTGTTTTTTGTTATACAATCTCCTTTCTCTTTTTATTTTTTTGGTGCATTAAAGCATCTGCGTTAGTTGCAGATGCTTTATTGTTTTTAAAGAAAAAACGAGGCTGTTTCAAACTCAATTAAGTTTGAGACAGCCTCGTTTTATTTATTAAGTTTTTATTATTTTTCAAGCTGATAGCTGTATTCCGTTTCATTAACGGTGTAACCTTTTGCATAAGCCTCAGACCAAAGATTTGTTAAATCCCAATTTGAATACTTTGGAATATAAATATACTTGGGTAGTTTATTTGGATGAAGGGAATAGTATTGCTCCAAACGGGAAACGGCATTTTCATTTTCACCTGAAATCCATGCAGAAAATGTAGCGTAATTCATATCTTCTGCTGCAAGATATGTCCAAGTTTTTTGAGTTAAGAATAGAATATTTTCATCTTGCTTGTTCTCGTAAGCCTTATTTATATCATATAATAGGTTTTGATAATTCTGTGCATTTGCTTCATAAGTAATGATTCCGTCGGCAGGGCCGCCGGAAAGTGTAAAGTTAAGATGTTCCATAGGCTGTTCCCAGAAACAATGGTTTGCTTTAACAACGGTTTGCAAACACGCCTGAAACAATATTGTGATAACTGAAAGTGTTATAGCAATTACAGAGAAAATTCTTCTGGGAGTGGCTGAAATAATTGTTTTATCTTCCCCCGAAGTGTAGGAAACAATAGTAACTTTCTTTTCGTTTTCATCTTCTTTTTCATTTTTCATTTCAGTTAAAACATTACCTAAAAATACAAAGCTTGCAATATTTGACGCTGAAATTGCACAAGAAACAATATAGAAATATTGATTAGATGTAAAGCAAAGAGCGAAAGAATAAATAATACCTAACGAAAATAAACATGCCATAAGATTTCTGTTTTTGTTTTCAGAAAGTATATAACTTGAAATTCCAAGATAAATAACCGGGAACATAATGTAATTGTAATTATAATTTATAAGTCTCGGAATAAAAGTTATAAAAGCAAAAACCACTGCAATGCTTGTTAATAAAAGATAAAATCCCTTGTGTTTTCTGCGTTTTCTGTCAATTATCATTGCAAAAAGAATTACAAGATAAGCGACAATTGAAATATTAAATAAATCGGCACATTTCCACATTGTTCTGAACAAGTAGCTGATTCTAGTCAAAACAGGCAGATTAGGATGCTCAGGATCGGACATTATATAAGGAATGTTTTCCATAATTTCGCTAATGCTTGCCCTTGACAGCAGGAAAATCAAAAATACTGCGGCAACTACGGCAGCACCCAAAGTGAAAAATAAAAATGTTTTCAGTGAAAAATAATCCTGAGCAAAAAAGTTTTCATTTTTCTTTAACTTTTTTAGAATAATATTTGCAACAACACATAAAGCGAATAATACATAAGCCATAATCAAATAAGGCTGACAAAGCACGGCACCTGCAAAAGCAAATCCGCTTAAGATAAGTATAACTTTATTTTTGTAATCGGCAGTTGCTAAAAGTACACCGCTTACGGCAACCAGATCAAGCCCTAAAGTATTGTAGCTTAAAGACATAATATCGTAAGGTGTAAACAAAAAGAAAAGAACTGTCGCCACAAGAGCACTGAGCCCGTATTTTCTTAATCTTACATAAATCAAAATACTGACTAATAAATGAAACATAATATATGTGTATCTTGCCGCAAGAATAATTCCGGTTGTTCCGCCGGTTATAGTTGTAAAAAGCCATACAAAAGGATAGCTTAAAAATGTAGACAGCTGTGAAAGGTGCCATTCTTCACTTAATAAAGAATCACCAAGGGATAATCTGTGGGGAGTGCAGAGATAAAATGCTTCATCATTTCCTCCGAAGCCGTATTTGCATTTCCAAAAAGAAAATAAAAATACACACAGCATAAGAAGAACAAAAGCAATATCCATATAGAACAATTTGTTCTTTTTTAAATAATTTAAGTTTCTGGATTCAGTCAATAGATTCATCCTCCCGTATAATAAATTATGTTCTATAATTATAATATAAATTCAGTGATTTAGCAAGCAAACCTGAGAAAATCGAATCAGCTTGTATTATTGATTAAATTAGTTTTATTTCGGCGTACAAGTTTTTTGGAAAAAGCTTGTACGTTTTTTACTTTTTTATAAACTTATTCATAAATTAAAGCTGTTCCGATTGCAAGGTTATATATTTTGTGATATAATCATAAAAATTCAAAAAGAAATATTTTCTAAATAATATGCGAATGTTTGTATTGTAACGGAGGGAAAGAACTTTGAGTATAGTTGAACTGTTTATCTTAGCAGTGGGACTTTCTATGGACGCGTTTGCAGTTTCGGTTTGCAAGGGATTGGCATTGAATAAAATAACAGTAAAAAATGTAGCGATAGTGGGAATATGGTTCGGAGGATTTCAGGCGCTAATGCCTGCAATAGGTTATTTTCTCGGTGTTCAGTTTAAAGACTACATTACATCAATTGACCATTGGATTGCGTTTGCTCTTTTATGCTTAATAGGTGCAAATATGATAAAAGAATCACTTTCAAAGGATGAAGAAAAGGAGGACGCTTCCTTAGGAATTAAAACAATGCTTCTGCTTGCCATAGCAACAAGTATTGATGCACTTGCAGTAGGCGTTACTTTTGCATTTTTAAATGTAAATATTTTGTATGCAGTTATTTTTATTGGTATTACTACCTTTGTGTTGTCAATGGCAGGAGTAAAAATCGGCAATGTGTTCGGTGTGAAATATAAATCCAAAGCCGAATTTGTTGGAGGAGCTATTCTTATTTTATTGGGAATTAAGATTTTGCTTGAGCATTTAGGAGTAATAAATTTTTAGATTGAATATATTTTCTGAAACTGTCTGTTTTATAACAGGCAGTTTTTTATTGGACAAATTATCACATAAAAATGTTTCTTACATATATTGTAATAGCGGGGAGAAAACCGGAAAATTAAGGTGGTATTACAGTGAAATTAAGTGTGTGTATGATTGTCAGAGATGAAGAGCCTGTAATTGAAAGATGTATTAAATGTATTATGAAGTTTGCAGATGAAATAATTGTTGTGGATACAGGCTCGAAGGATAGAACAAAAGAAATTGCATCTGAATACACCGATAAGGTGTTTGATTTTGAATGGGAGGATGATTTTTCAAAAGCGAGGAATTATTCTCTCTCAAAAGCAAGCAACGAATATGTAATGTGGATAGATGCAGATGACGTAATAGACGATGAAAACATTAGAAAAATAATAGAGCTGAAAAGCTCTGTAAAGTCTGAAACCGACTTGATTATGATGAAATATAACACAGGCTTTGATGACTTTGACAATCCGGTATTCAGCTTCTATCGTGAAAGAATTTTTAGAAACAACGAAAATTATCGTTTTGAGGGAGCAATTCACGAAACAGTGCCTTTAATAGGCAGAATTGAATACAGTGATATAGAAATCAACCACAAAAAGCTTAAAGTAAACGACCCTCAAAGGAATTTAAAAATATTCAGAAAGATGATTTCTACAGGAAAACAACTTTCTCCCAGAGAACAATATTATTATGCCAGAGAGCTTTATTATAATAAATTTTATTTTAACGCAATTACCAACTTTAAGCAGTTTTTATCAGAAAACAGCTATAATTTAAATGACAATATTCAGGCATGCATGCTTTCAGGAGATTGCTACCTTCAATTATCAGACGAAGAAAATGCACTTAATATGTATTTTAAGAGTTTTTCTTATGACGCTCCCCGCGGAGAAGTATGCTGCAGAATTGCAGATTGCTTTCTCCGAAATAAAAAGTATTTAATGGCAATATTTTGGTATAAAACAGCAATGGAATGTCCTCAAAAACAGGATAACGGTTTTTTTCAAAAGGATTATTACGATTTCATTCCGTTAATTCAGTTATGCGTTTGCTATGACCGATTGGGAGATGTTGAAAAAGCAAAGGAATTTAATAAATCAGCAGGAAAAATAAAGCCGTATGATAAAAGTTATATTTATAATAAAAAGTATTTTGAAAAATTAAAGTAAAGGAGTTAAAAATATGAATGTAATAGATTGTTCTGATTCTTGTTGTTGCTCATCGGGCAGTAATCATTGCGGGAATTGCGGAGGTTGCAATTGCAGATGTAATCAATGTTGTAATCCGTGTCCGATAGTAATAGGAATTACAGGTCCAACAGGCGCTACAGGATCAACAGGCGCTACAGGCCCCACAGGCGCTACAGGACCTCAGGGCGTACAAGGTATTCAAGGTCCCGTAGGTCCCACAGGTCCAACAGGTCCCACAGGTTCTACAGGTGCTACAGGTCCTACAGGCCCCACAGGCGCTACAGGTCTTCAGGGCGTACAAGGTATTCAAGGTCCCGTGGGTCCGATAGGTCCTACAGGCCCTCAAGGTGTACAAGGTATTCAAGGTCCTGCAGGTGCAGCTGGCGCCGCAGGTGCAACAGGAGCTACAGGACCCACAGGTGCCACAGGTGCAGCAGGCGTCGCAGGTGCTACAGGTGTAACTGGCCCGACTGGTCCAACAGGTGTTACAGGTGTAACAGGACCCACAGGACCTCAAGGTATACAGG
>JAFLSJ010000010.1:0-10592 GCA_022511005.1 Ruminococcus sp. | reverse complement strand
CCAAAGGTGCAACAGGAGCTACAGGTCCAACAGGTGCCACAGGTGCAGCAGGTGCTGCAGGTGCAACAGGAGTTACAGGACCCACAGGTCCAACAGGTGCAACAGGTCCACAAGGTGTACAGGGTATTCAAGGACTGATTGGAATAACCGGTGCAACTGGTGCTACAGGTTCCAAAGGTGCTACGGGCGCAACTGGTCCCACAGGACCAACAGGAGCAACAGGACCTCAAGGTGTACAGGGTATTCAAGGACTGATTGGAATAACCGGCGCAACCGGCGCAACCGGTGCTACAGGTGCCAAAGGTGCTACGGGTGCAACTGGTCCCACAGGTCCTCGTGGTTGTGACGCAGTGACAGCTACAAGCACTTTCCTCAGTGCAGTTGATGAAACAACTACAACGCTGACTGTAACAACAGCCGGTATAAATGTTGCGCTTCCGTCAGAACAAATGCTTTCGGGCTTTACTGCAAATGCAGCAAATGAAGTATTTACAGCAACAGAAGCAGGCACTTATTATATAGATTATAAAGTAAACGTTAGCACACCGGTAACAATGACGGCAAAAGTTCTCTTAAACGGCACTCCTATTGCGGGATTAACAATTACTCCCACAGCGGCAACAAGTAATTATTCTGCAAATAGGATAGTAACAATAAATTCAGGAGATACTTTACAGCTTCAGCTTTCAAGCCACGCGGGAGTAGTCAAACTTGCAAACGGAACAGGCGCAAGCCTGACAGTAATCAGACTTGCTTAAAATATTCTGATAATTACAGAGATTGCAGCATTTTGCTGCAATCTCTTTTTTGTTAAAAAGTACGTTAAAACATAGAAAATTACTACAATTATTATTATTTCTGATCTCAAAATATAAAATAAAAGTTGTAAAAGTTGACAAAAATTTAATCACTTTATTGTACATTTAGTTAATTGAATAATTTTAAAATTTTTAGTATTATTATATCAATAGATCTAATGTCCAATAGGCGCAAAAGATCAAATTTAATTGGAGGAATTTTAGATGAAAACAAAAACATCAAAAGTAATCAGTATTGTATTGATGCTTTGTATGCTTATGTCATGTCTGGCAGTTACAGGCTTTACTGCAAATGCTAAAGATACAGATAAAGCAGCAGTTGCTTCTGAAGCTAAGCTACAAAGTAATGTCCAGGACGGTGTTATTTTACATGCATTTAACTGGTCATACAATACAATTAAAGAAAACCTTCCTGCAATTGCTGCAGCAGGTTATTCAACAGTACAGACTTCACCTGTACAGCAACCAAAGGACTATGGTGAATGGTATAATGTTTCTGATCAATGGTTTAAGCTTTATCAGCCGTTAACATTTTCAATTGCATCAGAAACTTGGCTTGGTACAAAAGCAGAGCTTACTTCACTTTGTGAAGAGGCACACAAATACGGCATAAAAATTATTTGCGACGTAGTTACAAACCACCTTGCAAATAACATCACATCAGACGGCGACAGAGATAATATCGGCAAGCTTTACACAAAAATTGCCGATACAGAGCCTGAAATTTACAATAATCAGAGTACTTCTCTTCATTCTTACCCTTATGCGACAGGCGATTCATCAGTACAGGCAGTAGTACAGGGATATCTTTCACAATGCCCTGACTTAAATACCGGCAGCGAGCTTATTCAGAACAGAGTAATCAGTCTGCTTGAAGAATGTGTTGACTGCGGTGTTGACGGCTTCCGTTTTGACGCTGCTAAGCATATTGAAACACCTGCAGACGGTAATTATGCTTCAGATTTTTGGCCGAATGTTACAAGTACTACTTCACAATATGCTAAGGACAAATACAACGGTAAAACAGTGTATTACTATGGTGAAATTCTTAATACCTGCGGTCCCGGCAGAAGCGTTAATGCTTATATACCGTATATCAATGTAACAGATAACGGAGCAGGTAACGCTACACTCAGCGGAATAAAGAGCAAAAATGCGGCAACTGCAGCAAGAAATGCCGATTCACATAAACTCGGTGCAGATTTAAAATCAAAGAATTCAGTACTTTGGGCTGAGTCTCATGATACATACATGGGCGGAGAAACCAAAAGTGTATCTGACGAAAACATTATGAAAGCTTGGGCTTTGGTAGCTGCTCAGAGCGATGCAACATCATTGTTCTTTGCTCGTCCGGGCGCTGCTCTTATGGGTGAAGTAGCAGGAGATTCAAGCTGGAAGAGCATTGCGGTAAGCGAAGTTAACAAGTTCCACAATGCATTTGTAGGTACACCGGATAAAACAAGTTCTTCAGGTTCAATAGCTTATGTTGCAAGAGGCGATAAGGGTATTGTTCTTGTAAACTGCGCAGGCACAACAGGTGAAGTAAGTGTTGCAGATACAGGTCTTGCTGACGGCACATACACAGATACAATTACAGGTAATCAGTTTACTGTAAGCGGCGGTACTGTTACAGGTACAATCGGCGACACAGGTGTTGCTGTAGTTTATGATGCAAAACCAACTCCTATAAACACAGTTTCAGTTGAAAGCTGTACATTCAAAGGAGAAACATTAAAGGTTACACTTGGTCTTGTACATGCAACATCAGGTACATATCAGATTGATGATGCAGAGCCTGTAGAATATAAAGATACAACCGAAATTACATTAGGCAAAGGCGTTGCTGCTGATTCAACTATCACATTAACATTAACGGCTACAGACGGCGAACAGAAAACAACTGCTACATATAAATATGTAAAAATTGCTTCTGTGGGAACCGGAGTATATGTTTGCTATGATAATACAAGAAATAAATGGACAGCTCCGCTCTACGTTTATATGTATGACGAATTAACCACTCCCGGAAGTACTGTTACCAATAATGGTTGGCCCGGAGAAAAAATGGAATATGACGAGGAAACAGGCTACTACTATTATGAAGTACCGCAAAACTTTGTAGACTCTGCAAATACTATGGCAATTGTTACTAATGGTAGCAAGCAGTATCCGGCAGCAAATACACCCGGACTTCTCTTAGAAGGAAAAACTCATCTTTTGAGTGGTAAATCAGATTGGAACGAAATCAGCTTTAAACCAGGCGGTCAAACTTCTACAATTGAAGTATTGGTTGGTGATGTAGACCTTGATGAAGACATTAATGTTAAAGACGCTACATTACTCCAGCTTTATGCAGCAAACTTGAAGACACTTGATGATACACAATTAATTGCTGCTGATGCTGATTACAGTGGTGTAGTAGATGTAAAGGATGCTACATTAATTCAGCTTTATGCAGCAAACTTACAGTCTACAGGTTCTCATGTTGGAGAAACTAAAGAGGTTGAACAGTAAGATCCAATACCAAATCTGAAAATATCAGATAGATATACAATAAAGCTCGGTTAAACTTTAATTTAACCGAGCTTTTATTATTATTCCTTTAATTTACAAATTAGCAGCCGCAGCCACAGCTGTTGTTGTCGTTGTTGTTATTGTTGCCACAGCAAGATACGAGAATGATAACAAGAAGAATTACCCAAGTACAGCTGTTGTTGCCGAATAAACCGTTACACATTGTGATTTCCTCCTTTCGTTTTACACTATATACTATACAAAAACGAAAGAAGTGTTACAGCGTATTTTAAAATATTAACCCCTATGTAAGCTCCTTAATAATCTTATTTCTTCTGTATAACCATCAATTTCATTAGGAGTTTCAAGGTAATACGGTAAATCTTTTAGTGCAGGATGATTTATAATTCTTTCAAATGCGTCAATACCGATACCGCCCTTACCGATTTTTTGATGTCTGTCTTTATGACAGCCAAGATAGTTCATACTATCGTTTATGTGAATAGCTTTTAATCTTTCTAATCCGATAATACGGTCAAACTCATCAAGTACATTTTCAAGATTATCGACAATATCATACCCTGCGTCAAAAACATGACAGGTATCAAGGCAAACACCCATTTTATCTTTAAGGTTTGTGTTGTCAATAATAGCTTTTAATTCTTCAAATTTGGAACCGACCTCACTGCCCTTGCCCGCCATGGTTTCAAGTAAAACGGTAGTCGTCATATCTTCATATAAAACCTTATTTAGATGTAAAGAAATAAGCTCAATACCTTTTTCGATACCTTGTCCAACATGGCTTCCCGGATGAAAATTATATAAATTGTTCGGTATATATTCCATTCGTTTCAAATCGTCATTCATTGTGCTTAAAGCAAATCTTCTTATTTTCTCGTCTTTAGAACAAGGATTAAGAGTGTACGGTGCGTGAGCTAATATTTTACCGAAATTGTTTTCTTCCATTAATTTAGTAAGCTTTTCAATATCATCTTTGTTAATTTCCTTTGCTTTTCCTCCACGAGGATTTCGGGTGAAAAACTGAAACGTATTAGCTCCTATGGATAAAGCTTCCTTGCCCATAGCTTCAAACCCTTTTGACACAGAAAGGTGACAGCCTATAATCATAAAAATCATTCCTTAAATTGGTATTAATATTAATTATTATAATATAATAATAAGACTTTTTCAATTAAAATTCATTGTAATAAAAACATCAGTATGTTATAATTCTAAAAAAGGAGGATTTAAAATGGCAGTAATAAAAGCATTTAAAGGTATTCGTTATAGTACAAATGCAGGAGAAATTAAGGAGCTTTGTTGCCCTCCTTATGATATTATCAGCGATAGTCAAAGGGAAGAATTTTTAAAAGAAAATCCTAATAATATTATTCGTCTTGAATTGCCAAAGGGAGAAAATCCATATAAAGATGCCGCAGATATTTTGAAAATGTGGCAGGATAAAGGTGTGCTTGTTAAAGAGGATAAGCCTGCAATTTATATTTATGAAGAAGAATTTACCGCATATAATGAGAGAAAAAGTATAAAGGGAATAATCGTCAGAGTTAAATTAGAGGAGTTTTCAAAGGGGATAATTCTTCCTCATGAATTTACCCTTTCAAAAGCAAAGGAAGACCGATTTAATCTTATGAAAGCTACAAACTGTAATTTCAGCCAGATTTATGCTTTGTATATGGACGAAACTCACACAACCTTAAATACAATTGACAGCCAGTCACAGGATAAGGCGGTTTTAGAATTTACAGATAACGATAATGTGACTCATAGATTGTGGATTGTTACTGATGAAGAAGTGATTTCAAAAATCGTTTCTGACTTTGCAGATAGGAAGCTCTATATTGCAGACGGTCATCATCGTTACGAAACCGCTCTTAATTACAGAAATTATTGCAGAGAAAACGGTATTTCAAAAGAGGGAGACCCTCAGGACTATCAGATGATATATCTTGTAGATATGGAACATCCGGGACTTGTTGTATTCCCGACTCATAGATTGGTACGAGATTTAGAGTCATTTGATAAAGAGAGTATACTTAATGAATGTAAAGAATACTTTGAAATTGAAGAAAAATCTGATGTTGAAAATATGGAAAAAGACCTTGATATCCTTTATAAACAAGGCAAAAAAGCATTTGGATTTTTCTGCGGCGGTAACGAATGGGTACAACTTACCCTAAAAGATTTCGCACCCATAAAAAAATTTCTCCCTGAATTAAGTAAGGCTTCGCAAGAGCTTGACGTTACTATTTTACATACATTAATACTTGAAAAGATATTCAAAATTGATAAAGAAAATATGGCTAATCAAATTAATTTAACATATACAAAGTACTTTGAAGAAGCCATAGAAGGAGTAAACAGCGGTAAATTCCAATGTGCATTTATTTTAAATCCAACAAGAGTTACAGAGATAAGAGATGTAGCCTTAGCAGGCGAAAAAATGCCCCAGAAATCAACATATTTTTATCCTAAAATGATAACCGGAATGGTTATGAATGAACTAAGTGATTAAAAAGATTTTTATTTATGGGATTTTTTGATTTAATAATCCAAATTGATTTTTCAATTCTTAATTTCATTCAGGAATTTTTCAGGTGTTCTTTCTTAGATGTAATTATGCCGTTTTTCAGCAATATAGGTGAAGTCGGAATAGTTTGGATTATAATTGGCTTGATAATGCTATTTTTCAGAAAAACAAGAAGCTGGGGTATAATTTTGCTTTGTTCAATGCTGATAGGATATATTGTAGGTGAGGTTGCGATTAAGAACATCATTTGCAGAGTCCGCCCTTGTTATTTTGTTGATATTAATATGATTGTTTCAAAACCCCATAGCTACAGTTTTCCGTCAGGGCATAGCTGTTCATCATTTGCAGCGGCAACAGTACTTTTAAAAATGAATAAGCGTTTTGGCATACCCGCACTTATTCTTGCTTCATTAATTGCATTTTCCCGACTTTATAATTATGTTCATTATCCAACCGATGTTTTGTGCGGAATTGTTTTAGGTGTTTTGTGTGCCTTGCTTGTTTGTTACCTGTTTAAGAAATTCAGATGGCAGAAGAAAATAGATGATTTTGGTACTCGGAGTGATATAAATGAAATTTCATAATTTTATTGGCAGTACAAAAGATGAGGTTTTTTGCATTAAAGGCATTGACCTTTTCAGATACAGATGGTATTCAGGCGGAGAATGTGCAACCGTAATTAATCCTGAAAACGGAAAAATGTACAGCTTTTCTTCTTATTATATTGAATACGGAAAGAAAAAGCTTGGATTCATTGCCGGTAAGGATGAATACGGTAACTGGCTGTTTTTTGAAAATTAAAATTTGGAGGAAATGAAATTGGAAGAATTAAAAGCAGTAAATTTATTTGATTATGAACAAACTATTGCAAAGTCGTTGTTTGAAAGTGTTACATATCCATGGGAGGCTTTGCCTAAAATTAAAGATTTTATACTTGAACTTGGCAAAACTCTCGATTTGGAAAAATATAATAAAATAGGGCAGGATATCTGGATTGCAAAAACTGCTAAAGTAGCTCCGTCAGCTTATCTGCACGGTCCATTGATAATCTGCGATAATGCAGAGATTCGCCATTGTGCTTTTATAAGAGGAAGTGTAATTGTAGGAGAAAATGCAGTTGTAGGAAATTCAACAGAACTTAAAAATTCCATTTTGTTTAATAATGTTCAAACTCCTCATTATAACTATGTGGGCGATAGTATTTTAGGCTATAAAGCACATACAGGAGCAGGGGTTATTACTTCTAATTTGAAATCGGATAAAAGCCTTGTAACAGTTAATTTTAACGGTAAAAAAGTAGAGACAGGCGTTAAGAAATTCGGCGCAATGATTGGCGACAACGTAGAAGTTGGCTGTAACAGCGTTTTAAATCCCGGAACTGTAATCGGCAGAGGAACAAATGTTTATCCGCTTTCAATGGTAAGAGGATATGTTCCCGAAAACAGCATCTATAAAAAGCAAGGCGAAGTAGCCGAAAAATATTGATTTGTAAATATAATTAAGAACAGCACCCGAAAAGGTGCTGTTAGTTTATATATAGTAATTTCTATTTAATTGCCTTCAAAGTCCATTATACAGCTTTCATATTATCCGTATTTATTTTATATAACTTAATTTTATAAAAATACACTGTTTGTGTCAATAATAATAGAAGTTTTTATTGAATATTAAAATGTTAGATGTTATACTTAATATAGTAAATTATTCAGGCGGCAGTTTAAAATTAAAAAGTTTGGAGAAATAATTATGAAAGTAAAAATAATTTCAGACAGTACCTGTGACCTTTCAAAAGAACTTCTTGAAAAATATCAAATTTCAATTGTTTCTTTATATGTAATAATGAATGAGCAAATGAAAAAGGATGGTATTGAAGTTACTCCTGAGGAAATTTACAGCTATGTGAAAGAAAAGGGAAAGCTTCCAACTACAAGTGCGCCAAACATTAATGATTATCTCGAAGTTTTTAAACACTGGCGTGAACAGGGATATGAGATTGTTCAGTTTTGTATTAGCAGCGATTTTTCAAGTTCATATCATAATGCTTGTATTGCGGCAGAAGAAATAGGCGGAGTGTATGTTGTTGACTCACGTAATCTTTCTACAGGAAACGGACTGCTTGTTTTACATGGTGCGGAAATGGCAGAAAAAGATTTTTCTGCAAAAGAAATTGCAGAGGAGTGTACTAAGCTAACATCAAAAGTAGAGGCAAGTTTTGTTGTTGACAGCATTGACTATCTCTATAAAGGCGGTAGATGTTCAGCATTGGCGGCATTCGGTGCAAATTTACTTAACCTTAAACCTTGTATTGAGGTAACAGAGGGAAAAATGAAGCCCGGCAAAAAGTATAGAGGAAATATAAGTCGAGTTATGCTGAATTATGTTGCGGATAGACTTCGTGACAGAGATGATATTGATAAGCATCGTGTGTTTATAACTCATACAAAGTGCAACGGTGAAGATGTAGAGAATGTGCGTAAAAATCTATTGGAGCTATATCCTGATTTTGAAGAAATACTTGAAACTACCGCAGGCTGTACAATTACAACTCATTGCGGCCCGAATACACTGGGAATTTTGTTTATCAGAAAATAATCATTTTAAATTTTATAAAGGTTTTAATAGGAAATTTAAATGAACAAATTAGTTGTATTTATAAAAAACGAAATAGTAATGCTACTGTCATTTGTACTGGCAGTAGCATCTGCATTTTTTGTGACGCCAAGTAAGGAATACATAAATTATATAGATTATCGTACCTTGATTTTGCTGTTTAGTCTGATGACAATTATGGCAGGGTTAAATAAGCTTGGCGTATTTAAAATACTTGCTGAGAAATTACTTGGCAAGGTTAAAACTTTATTCGGTTTAGTTTTGACCTTTGTTCTGCTGTGTTTTTTTAGTTCAATGATAATTACAAATGATGTTTCTCTTATTACATTTGTACCCTTTACAATAGTGACTTTTAAAATGGCAGGAGAGAGCAAAAAACTCATCTATACGGTTACTTTGGAAACTGTTGCGGCAAATCTCGGCAGTATGCTTACACCTATTGGTAATCCGCAGAATTTGTATTTGTTTTCCGCCTATAATATGAATATATTGGACTTTTTTAAAACCATAGCTACCTATGCCTTGCTTTCGTTAGTTTTGCTGATTATAGCCACATTTTTGGTAGGAACAAAAAAGGTGAGCGTCAGCGATACTTATATAACAGAGAAAATAAATGTCAGAATATTATGTTTTTATATTTTACTGTTTGTTTTAGCTTTGTTAAGTGTTTTCCGAGTAGTACATTTTATAATTCTCTTAGCTGTAATAATTGTTGCGGTGTTTATTATAGATAAAAAATCACTTGCAAAAGTTGATTACAGCTTGCTTCTGACCTTCGTATTTTTGTTTATTTTTATTGGGAACTTAGGAAACATTCCGGGTATAAGTGATTTTTTGCATAATGTTGTTGAAGGCAATGAGGTTATAACAGGAGTTATTACAAGTCAGGTGTTTTCCAATGTTCCGGCGGCAATACTCTTGTCAGGATTTACTAACAATGCACAAATGCTTTTGATTGGTGTAAACCTTGGAGGATTAGGAACTATTATAGCTTCAATGGCAAGTCTGATATCATTTAAATTTATTCAAAAAGAAAATGTAAAATCATCAAAATATTTGCTTGTGTTTTCAGTAATTAACATTGTATTTTTAATACTAAATCTTTGTTTGTGGCTTATAATTAAGTAATAGATTATAAAAATTAATTTCAGAAAATTATTCTGAAGCTCTTTTGTCAATGGTTTTGAATTGTTGCTGTAAAAAACAAAGCTTCACCGACATAACCTTAACTACCAACACTGCTGACGCAAAACATATCTACGAAAAATTCGGTTTTAAGTATATTCCTGAAAAATAATATTTTAAAAATTAAAGAGTATCATTAAGACAAAAGACGGTCCTGTGTAATGCAAGACCGTCTTTTTGAATGTTATCAAGTTTTTTGCTATGTGTTAATACCCAGCCTGCGCCGTGAATATAAAAAATCACATTACAAACCGGAACTGAACTTTGGTTGCAAACAGCCTCTGCCGCTGCTTCTAAAGGAACACATCGTTTCATAAAAATTCTCCTTATTCAGAACTTTTTTACCAGAATATGCAGAACGAGAGGAAGGGTTTACTATAACAATTTTTAGTATGTGTTTTTGCTTGTTTTTTCTTACTTTCCATTTTTTGTTTTACATTGTCTTATGGTGTTTTATTTTTAGTATAAATTCAATAAACACGGAGATAATTTCATTTGATCAGATTTAAAACGTATATTTTAATTGGGCAAAAGGTGGGGAACTCATTTAAAGCAAATCATTAATAATATGAAATTTCGCGATTAATATAAGAATAAATTAAAAATGTCGCAGAAATTCTGCGACACTTTTAATTTATAATGAAGTTTTTACTTTTTCTTTGTTTTCTTAAAGCAATTTGTATCAAATTCAGGATTGAAAGCGTAGAAGTTCTTTGAATCCAAGTTGTCTGTTAGAATTCTCAGATTTTCGCCAAATCTCTGATAATGCACAACTTCTCTTTGTCTCAGGAAACGAATAGCATCCTTAACATCATAATCATCACAAAAACGGAGTATATTGTCATAAGTTGTTCTTGCTTTTTGCTCTGCTGCAATCATATAAGAACAACTTGTGATTAAAAGTTCCAGTGAATTTC
>JAFLSJ010000001.1 GCA_022511005.1 Ruminococcus sp. | reverse complement strand
CAGGAGGATTCGCTATGTCAACTTATATGGCTAAAAAAGGCGAGGTTGAACGCAAGTGGTATGTAATTGATGCAGCAGGCAAACCTTTAGGAAGAGTTGCTGCTCAGGCCGCTGTTATTTTAAGAGGTAAACATAAACCAACCTTTACTCCACATGTAGATTGCGGAGATCATGTTATTATTATCAATTGTAAAGATGCTGTTTTAACAGGCAATAAGCTTGTTCAGAAAAAATGGTATCGCCACACAGGCTATATCGGCCACTTAAAGGAAACAAGATACGATACTCTTATGGCTACACGCCCAACAAAGGCTATGGAGCTTGCTGTTAAGGGTATGATTCCTTCAAACACAATCGGCAGAGCTGCTCTTACAAGATTAAGACTCTTTGAGGGCGCAGAACACAATCATCAGGCTCAGAAGCCTGAGGCTCTTGAAGCTTAATTTGAAGGAGGTAATTCAGAATGTATGATGCAAAACCATTTTTCTACGGTACAGGTAGAAGAAAAAGCTCTGTTGCAAGAGTAAGACTTTATCAGGGCACAGGAAAAATTACAATTAATGATAGAGATATTGACGATTATTTTGGTCTTGAAACCCTTAAGCTTATCGTTAGACAACCTCTGGCTTTAACTGAAACTGCTGAGAAATTTGACATCGTTTGCAGAGTTGCAGGCGGCGGCGTTACAGGTCAGGCAGGTGCTATCCGTCACGGTATTTCAAGAGCTCTTCTTCAGTATGACAGTGACGCTCTCCGTCCTGCTCTTAAGAAGGCAGGCTTCTTAACTCGTGACCCAAGAATGAAAGAACGTAAGAAGTACGGTCTCAAAGCCGCACGTCGCGCACCACAGTTTAGTAAGAGATAATTATACTGTTATATTTATCTACTTATGTGCAAATGGCACATATAGCTATTTGTCTTGTGGTTTTCCTACGAATACTTTTGCTTATTCAACACCAAAACTCTGTCTATGGGTTTTGGTGTTTTGTTCTTTTATTTTACAAATCAATTATCTGAAAGGATTTTTATGTCAGCTTCTATAAATCAGGATTTTAAACCCTTCGGGTTAATAAGATTTGCTTTTCCGTCAATTATTATGATGGTATTTATGTCCTTATATACTATAATCGACGGATTTTTCGTATCTCGGTTTGTAGGCAGTAATGCTTTGTCCGCTTTAAATATCGCTTTTCCTCCCATAAGCGTTTTGTTTGCCTTTGGAATTATGCTTGCAACAGGCGGTTCGGCAGTAGTAGCAACTCAAATGGGAGAGGGAAAAAGGAAAGAGGCTCTCAGCAACTTTTCCTTTTTTGTTGTTGCAGGACTTGTTATAAGCATTATTTTAACAACAATTGTTTTGCTGTTTCCTACAAATATTTCTTTAATGCTGGGTGCAAGTGATATTTTACTTGACGATTGCAACACATATATGGTTACCGCTTTTTTATTTTCACCCTTTTGTATGCTGCAAGGTTTATTCCAAAGTTTTTTTATTACCGCAGGCAGACCAAAGCTGGGGCTTGTTTTAACTATTTTTGCAGGGATTACCAACGCTGTGCTTGACTTTGTTTTTATCGCACTATTACAAATGGGAGTGTTGGGTGCCGCCCTTGCAACAGGTATAGGTCAGATGGTGCCGTCAGTTTGCGGTATTGTCTTTTTCTTCAGCAAAAGAGGCGACATATATTTTACTAAATTTATATGTAACTTTAAATCTTTGGGAAAGGCCTGTGCAAACGGTGCTTCCGAAATGGTTACTAACCTTTCAACTGCTGTAATTACCTTTGCATTTAACATTATTTTAATGCAGCTGGCAGGAGAGTCAGGCGTTGCGGCAATTTCGATTTTATTATATGCACAGTTCCTGTTTAACTCCCTATATTTAGGATTTTCTATTGGTGTTGCACCTATAATCAGCTTTCAACACGGTGCAGAGGAATTTAAAAGACTTCGTCGTGTTTATAAAACCTCCGTATGGTTTATTGTAATATCATCGGCAGTTGTAACAATCCTTTCATATGTAATGGCGGACACTATAGTTAAGCTGTTTGTAGAAAACGATATTAAAACTTATGAGCTTGCCTCAACAGGTTTTCTGATTTTTGCCACCTCATTTTTATTCAGCGGCTTTAATGTTTTTTCATCATCGCTATTTACCGCACTTTCAGACGGAAAAACATCTGCCATAATCTCTTTTACGAGAACCTTTGTATTTATTATGGCAGCTCTGCTTGTTTTACCGCTAATATGGGGAGTAACAGGGGTATGGCTGGCAATTCCCGTTGCAGAATTTCTAACATTGTTTTTATCAATTCTTTATAATAAATTTAAGATACTCCCTCTTATACAGAGGAAAAGCTGAGTTTATAAAAAACATAATTAAAAAAGCTGAAACGCTTTTAAAATTTTTAATATCATAAAAGCAGAGTCACTTACTATATTTATATAATTAGATATAGTTTGTGACTCTGCTTTTATTTCATAATAATATGGGAATAATAAAAAATTATAAAAATTTTTTAAAAAACTTTTAAAATGTCTGACAAAAAACACCCTTTACCGCAATATCTGCCATAAATTTTCAAAAGGTTATATAAAAATTGCTCAAATAACGACAACTTATTCACATTTGCTATGTTATTATAATAGCACAGAAAAGGACAAACCCTTGACAATCCTGTGAGGTGAGTATGTTGAATATAATGCCAAGAGGGGACAATAAAATTATTCTGGTTTCAACAATAAAAATTCGTCCGAATAAAACTCAGCCTCGCAAGATTTTCGAAGAATCCGAATTACAGGCTTTATCACAGTCTATTGCGGAAAACGGTATTCTTCAACCTTTATCTGTGAGAAGGCTGAAATCCGGCGAGTATGAGCTAATTGCGGGAGAACGCAGGCTCAGAGCCTCTGTTATGGCAGGACTTACAAAAGTTCCCTGTATTGAAATCAGATGTTCTGATAAAGAGTCTGCTGTTCTGGCTTTACTCGAAAACCTGCAACGGTGCGACTTAGGACTTTTTGAAGAAGCCAGAGGCATTAACCGCCTCATAAGGCGTTACGGTCTTACCCAGGAGCAGGCTGCTAAAAAGCTGGGTAAAAAGCAGTCTACCATAGCCAACAAGCTAAGACTACTTAAACTCAGCTTTGAAGAGCAGGATTGGATTGTACAAGCCAATCTATCAGAACGCCACGCCAGAGCACTACTTAAAATTGACGACAGTGAACTGAGAAAAGAGGCATTAAGCAAGATGATTTCCGAAAAGCTTAATGTCAGCCAATCGGAAGAAATGATTACCCATATGCTTTCTCAAAATTCAGTGGTCGCCAAAAAAACAGGCAAGCGGATGCTTGTTGTAAAGGACATAAGAATTTTTCTCAATACTATCAGCAAAGCCGTTGACACAATGCGTCTTGCGGGAATTGACGCAATCAGCAAAAAGGAAGACAGCGGCGATTATATAGAATACACCATAAAAATTCCCAAACAGCAGTCCCAAAAAGATAAGACTGCATAAACTTACCATCCAGTTGGGTGCTTTGCACCCGTTCCACTCATACCCATTTCCTTATCTAAACCCCTTGTCAAAGGCCACACAGAGATGTGTGGTCTTTGGCGTTTTACGAATATTATAAAAAGTAATTTAAAGGTATATAACTTCCTTTAAAATGTTTCACGTGAAACATTTTTTGCAAAAATACAACTTTTTTCTTTAAACACCTTTAATTTTACCTACTCTTATGATACAATAATCAGGTAAATTTGTAATAAAGGAAAGGGTGATTTTTTGACAAAGATAATTGCAGTTGCCAACCAAAAAGGCGGCGTTGGAAAAACCACAACCTCTGTAAATCTTGCCGCTTGTTTAGGTGCTTTGGGAAAAAGAACCCTGCTTATAGACATTGACCCTCAGGGTAATGCCACCAGCGGTGTTGCAATAGATAAAAGAAAGGTTCAGTTTTCAAGCTATAATCTCATTGTTGACGGAGTAAAAGCTGAACAATGCATCATTGCAACAGCTTATGAAAACCTGCATATTTTGCCCTCAAGCTTAGATCTTGCAGCGGCAGAATTGGAAATTGCGGACTTACCCCACAGAGAGCAAAGACTAAAAAGCGGCGTTCTGTCTGTAAAGCAAAATTATGACTATATTATAATTGACTGCCCTCCCTCCTTAGGACTTATAACTACAAATGCATTAACCTTTGCAGATTCAATTTTAGTTCCTATTCAATGCGAATATTATGCTTTGGAGGGACTTTCTCAGCTTATGAACTCCGTAAGACGAGTTAAGAGAATGTATAACTCCTCTCTTGAAATTGAAGGCGTATTACTTACAATGTTTGACGCAAGGCTTAACCTTACCCAACAGGTTGTGCAGGAAGTTAAAAAGTTTTTCCCAAGAAAAGTTTTCAAAACGGTTGTACCAAGAGGCGTTCGCCTTTCTGAGGCACCAAGCTTTGGTATGCCGGTAATTTATTACGATAAATCCTGTAAAGGTTCACTGTCTTATACATCACTTGCACAGGAAATTATAGAAAAGGAGCGTCTGTATGGCTAAAAAATTAGGCGGATTAGGAAAAGGTCTCAACGCCATTTTTATGGAAAATGATTCGGAAGACAAAAACAGTACCGTAACCTTAAAGCTATCTGAAATTGAGCCCAATAAAGACCAGCCCAGACACGATTTTGATGAAGCCGCTCTTGCGGAGCTTGCAGAAAGCATTTCAAAACATGGTCTTTTACAGCCGATTTTGGTAAGACCTTTAATCGGAGGCGGATATCAGATTGTTGCAGGCGAACGCAGATACAGAGCCAGCCGTATGGCAGGGCTTTCTGAAATTCCCGTTATTATCAGAGAGCTTTCCGAAAGCGAAACTATGGAGCTTGCTTTAATTGAAAATCTGCAAAGAGAAAACCTGACTGCAATTGAAGAAGCACAGGGATATAAAGCTTTAATGGACGAGTACGATTTTTCTCAGGAAGAGGTTTCAAAGGCTGTGGGAAAATCAAGAAGTGCCGTTGCAAACGCTTTAAGACTTTTAAAGCTCTCCGAAGAT
This sequence comes from Ruminococcus sp., assembly GCA_022511005.1. Lineage (GTDB taxonomy): Bacteria > Bacillota > Clostridia > Oscillospirales > Acutalibacteraceae > Ruminococcoides. The sequence goes on along the minus strand of JAFLSJ010000001.1, from coordinate 87,565 downwards.
ATTTTAAAAATGGTATCATCAGGTGCAATTAGTGCAGGTCACGCAAGAGCCATTCTTTCTCTTGAAGATGAAAAGGATAGACTGTTTCTTGCAAAGGAAATAGAAAAGCGTGATTTATCGGTACGTCAGGCAGAAGCCTTAAGCAAAAAAATACAGCAAGCGAAAAAGGCTGTTTCTGCTACACAAAAATCCCAACCAAAAGTATCTTATTTTAGCGAGGTTGAACTCGCATTAACCGAATATTTAGGAAAAAAGGTTTCAATCTCTCCCCTTAAAAACAAAAAGGGCGGAATATTACAAATTGAGTTTTACTCTGATGAAGAGTTAAAAGAGCTTGCTAATAAATTATACTAAACACCAAATAAAAGGAGAAAATTATGATTGATATAAAATTTTTAAGAGAAAATCCCGATCTTGTAAAAGAAAATATAAGAAAAAAGTTTCAGGACGAAAAAATAGGTCTTGTAGATGAAGTAATCCGTCTTGACGAGCAGAGCAGAACTGCAAAGAGAAGTGCAGACGAATTAAGAGCCAACAGAAATAAAATCTCTAAGCAAATAGGCGGTCTTATGGCTCAGGGCAAAAAAGAAGAAGCCGAAGAAATGAAAAAGCTGGTAACCGAACAAAGCCAACAGCTTGCTGAGCTTGAAGAAAAGGAAACATTATTTGCCGAAGAAATCAAAAAAATAATGATGAAAATTCCAAATATCATTGACGATTGTGTTCCAATCGGCAAAGATGACAGCGAAAATGTTGAGGTTGAGCGTTTCGGCGAGCCTGTTGTTCCTGATTTTGATATCCCCTATCACGCAGAAATTATGGAAAAGCTTAACGGACTTGACCTTGACAGTGCAAGAAAAGTTGCAGGTAACGGTTTCTATTACTTAATGGGTGACATCGCAAGACTTCACAGCGCTGTGATTTCTTATGCAAGAGATTTTATGATTGACAGGGGATTCACATACTGTATTCCTCCTTTTATGATAAGAGGAAATGTTGTTGACGGCGTTATGAGTTTTAACGAAATGGAAGCTATGATGTACAAAATCGAGGGTGAAGACCTTTACTTAATCGGCACAAGCGAACACTCAATGATAGGCAAGTTTATTGATACTATTATTAAAGAGGATAACCTGCCTCAAACTTTAACAAGCTACTCACCCTGCTTCAGAAAAGAAAAGGGCGCACACGGTATTGAAGAGCGTGGTGTTTACAGAATTCATCAGTTTGAAAAGCAGGAAATGATTGTTGTCTGCAAGCCTGAAGACAGCAAAATGTGGTTTGATAAGCTTTGGCAAAACACAGTAGATTTATTCCGATCACTTGATATTCCCGTAAGAACACTTGAATGTTGTTCGGGAGATTTAGCGGACTTAAAGGTACGCTCAATTGATGTCGAAGCGTGGTCGCCAAGACAGAAAAAATACTTTGAGGTAGGTTCCTGCTCTAATTTAGGCGACGCTCAGGCAAGAAGACTTAAAATCAGAGTTACAGGCAAAGACGGTAAATACTTTGCCCACACTCTTAACAACACAGTTGTTGCTCCGCCGAGAATGTTAATCGCTTTTCTTGAAAACAATCTTAACGAGGACGGTTCAGTAAACATCCCTGTTGCATTACAGCCGTATATGGGCGGAAAAACAGTAATCGAAGTTCCTTGTAAAGAAAAATAAAAGTTTTTGCGTTGCTTTTTGAAAAAAGCGACCGAGAATCAAAGGGCGAGAAGCCCTTTGTCGCCGTCGGTCACGGCGAAACTTTTTCATATTTATTATAAATACTTTTTTAATATTGTTTCACGTGAAACATTTAATTAAATACTAAAGAAAATGGCTGACAGATAATTCCCTGTCAGCCATAATTTTATTTACTTATACTTATCTGTGATTATACTTTTTTGTAGTTCTGAACTGAAATGTTATACCCAGAACAGCCATCGCAGCAGCTACAAGCAGAATGACGATAAGGTTATTAAACTTAATTATATCTACAAGCAAACTGGTTGAAAAACTAAGTCCTCCGCTGACCGCTGTTACTATTATCATAATCTTCTTGATAAATTTAATTGTGATAATTCCCACAATTATTGCAACCACAAAAGCCGCTATTAAGAATACCCAATTAAAATTTGAAAGGTTACCGTTTAATAAATCTGAGTTTGCCAGAGTTACCCCTCTTTCAGCAACAGGAGCTCTTTTTCCAACAAATGATTCTAACAGACTGTACACCAATGCAAAAGTAGTAGAAAACATATAAATGAACACGCCAACTTTATAAAAGGTGAAACTTACTACTGCACCGACAATTCCCATAATTAATATACCTACTAATAATACTGTTAAATAGTATTCGTTTTTAGGACAAATAATTGTTATTATCAATGCTCCCAAAACTACACCTATTGCAAAGCCGTTTAATGCTGAAAAAAACCTTTGCAGTTTATAGCCGAAGAAACATTTTGCAAGTGCAAATAACATTGAAATAATAATAACTGTGGTTGCGATATTTTGCATAAAAAGATTATTTGACATTTCCATTTCCTTCTTTTTTATTGTTTTACAAATTCTGCATTATCAATAATCAGAACATCTCCGTCAAAGGAATATTCATAAGTATCTTCTACTTCCGTTCCCAGATTATATAAATAGTTGATTTTTCCGTCGCTTGCGGAAAACTGAGCATACGTTATCATAACATCATAACTGTTGTTTTCCATTGTTCCGTTATCGTTGAACGTATATGTTATTCCGGTATTTTCCTTATCTTTCCATGTTCCTATAAGCTTTTCATCAACTTTTGAATTTTTCGGCGGATCCGGCATAAATTTATAATTTTCAACCTTCTTCATAACAAATTTTTCGCCGTTTTCTACGCCTTCCTCAGTTAAAGTCATTGTCTTTCCGTCATCTGATATTTCATAAACATATGTTCCGTTTATATTATAATACAGCTGCGCGGTTAGAGTGTCTTTTCCGTCTGCGTTTTTTTCTAATTTAAGCTCCGAGCAGTAGGCTACATTTCCCATTGCCAAGACGGCTGTTGTTTCATCCTGAAACACATAAGATATTAGCGTATGGTTTTCGCCGTCTTCATTTACAAACTGCCATGTTCCTATCAGAGAATTGTCATTTTGGTTCTGTGAAGAGGTAGCTTCTTCTATATTACTTGTGCTATTCTGCTCTTTTGAGGTGTCCTCGGAACACCCTGCAAAAATGAAAAAAAAGCATAAAACAAAAGCTATTGCCATTATTTTTCGTTTCATAATTAACTCCATGTATTATTAAATTTAAATACATATAAATTTTATTATGAACTTCAAATAAAGTCAATAATATCTTTGTATTTTCCCAAATTTTTAAAAATAAATGTTGCAAAGCATAAACCTCTTTGTTATAATAAAAGGTAAATATAGTGGATTATTCTTTACTGATTTCCGACTGAAAACGTCTGTTGTTTGGTCAGAGATTGGTATCAGGTTTAGACGGGAGTGTTTCTATGTTGAATTCAAATTTTAATGAAAAATTCGGAAAGGAAGGTTTGACCTTTGATGATGTGCTTTTGATTCCGGGAGAATCAAACGTTGAGCCAAATTCAGTTGATGTTTCAACTCATCTTACTAAAACAATCAAACTTAATACACCTCTTATGACTGCTGCTATGGATACCGTAACAGAAACCGCAATGGCAATTGCAATTGCAAGAGAGGGCGGTATCGGCGTTATTCATAAAAATATGAGTATCGAACAGCAGGCAGATCAGGTTGACAGAGTAAAAAGAAATGAAAACGGTGTAATAGTAAATCCGTTTTTCCTCTCACCCGAAAACACCGTTGGCGACGCTAACGAACTTATGGGAAAATATAAAATTTCAGGTGTGCCTATTTGCAGAGATAACAAGCTGGTTGGCATTATTACTAACCGTGACCTTCGTTTTATGACAGAAAAGGACTACTCTCAGTTAATATCAGATGTTATGACTAAAGAACATCTTATTACTGCTCCCGTTGGTACAAGCCTTTTAGAAGCTCAGGAAATTTTAAGACAACATAGAATTGAAAAGCTTCCTTTAACCGACAACGAAGGCAGGCTCAAAGGCTTAATTACAATTAAAGATATTGAAAAATCCGTTCAGTATCCTAATTCAGCAAAGGACGACAAAGGCAGACTTCTTTGCGGTGCAGCTATCGGTGCTACTAAAGACGTTTTAGACAGAGTTGCAGCCTTGATAGATGCTCAGGTTGATGTTCTTGTTCTCGATTCTGCACACGGTCACAATAACAATGTTATTGAGTCTGTTGCAAAGGTTAAAAAAGCATACCCCAATATTCCTCTTATTGCAGGCAATGTTGCAACCGCAGAAGCTACCGAGGCTTTAATCGCCGCAGGTGCTGACGCAGTTAAGGTCGGTATCGGACCGGGTTCAATTTGTACAACAAGAATCGTTGCAGGTATCGGTGTTCCGCAGATTTCAGCAATTTATGATGCCGCTTGTGCAGCTTCAAAGCACGGTATTCCCGTTATTGCCGACGGCGGTATAAAATACAGCGGTGATATTGTAAAAGCACTCGCCGCAGGCGGAAGCGTAGTTATGGTCGGCTCACTTGTTGCAGGCTGTGAAGAAAGTCCCGGAGATAATGAGATTTATCAGGGCAGACAATTCAAGGTTTACAGAGGTATGGGCAGCTTAGGAGCTATGGGCAGAGGCAGTGCAGACAGATACTTCCAGGCTTCTAACAATAAGCTTGTTCCCGAAGGTGTTGAAGGACGAGTTCCTTACAAGGGAGTTTTGTCTGATACAATTTATCAAATGCTTGGCGGATTGCGTGCAGGTATGGGTTATACAGGCTGTGCTACAATCAGTGAATTACACGAAAAAGCAAAATTTGTAAGAATTTCAGGAGCAGGACTCAGAGAGAGCCATCCCCACGATATTCAGATTACAAAAGAAGCTCCCAACTATTCTTTTAACGGATAATATAACGCATAAAATAAAGCTGACATTGTTTATACAGTGTCAGCTTTTTTGTTTTCATTTTTTATTTTTAGAGGATTTCGCCGTCAACGACGGCGACAAAGGGCTACTCGCCCTTTGTACCTCGGTCGCTTTTTGAAAAAAGCGACGCAAAAACTTTTGCTTATCTTGACAAAATCTTTGCTTTTTTATTCTTTACAACGGATTGGATTTTAATTTTGAGCCGTGTCGGGGGTATTTTTCAGGTGTGTTTTTTATTTTTTCTATAACAACAAGTGTTCTTCCGCTGTTATCAGATAAGTTAAACTCTTTTATCTCTTTGACGTTCCCGCCTAATACCTCTATCGCCTTTTCAGCATTTTTTAATTCTTCCCTCACATCAGGGCCTTTCATTGCTACAAAACAACCGCCTTTTTTTACATAAGGCAAACATAGCTCACTTAAAAGATTTAGCTGTGCAACTGCACGGGAAAAAGCAAAATCGTATTTTTCTCTGTATTCTGCTTTTCTTGAGGATTCCTCGGCTCTGCTATGGAGAGTTTGAGCAGAAATATTAAGCTCGTTGCAAACATTCTGCAAAAATATAAGTCTTTTATTTAAGCTGTCAAGCAAAGTTAAGTTTATATCCCCTCTTACGATTTTTAAAGGTATTCCCGGATAGCCTGCACCTGTGCCAATATCAATAATTTTTGCGTTTTCTTTAATATCAACATATTTTAATACAGAAAGGCTGTCCTCAAAATGCTTAACTGCAACCTCGTCGGGTTTTGTAATGGCAGTTAAATTTATTTTTTCATTCCACTCTACAAGCAGATTATAATATTGCTCAAACTTTTTAATGCTTTCGTCGGTAATATTAATTTCTGCTTTTTTTAAAGCCTGTTTTAAATATGTTGATACCATATTTGCTCCTTGTGTATTACATTATTTATTTCTTGCAAGCCAGATAAGAAGAACACTTACATCGGCAGGAGAAACGCCTGATATTCTTGATGCCTGACCTATGCTGACAGGCTTGATTTTATCAAGCTTTTCTCTCGCTTCAAGTCTTAGACCCATAATACTCTTATAATCGGTATCAGGGGGTAGTTTTTTATTTTCCAGCTTTCTCATTTGCTCAACTTGTTTAAGCTGTTTATTTATATAACCCTCATATTTTATTTCAATTTCAACTTGTTCAAAAATATTAGGGTCAAGGCTCGGTCTGTCTGTATCTGCTTCTTTTAAACATTCATAATTAAGCTGAGGTCTTTTTAAAAGCTCTATAAGCCTTGTACCTGTTGTAATTTCAGAAGTTCCGTTATCTTTCAGAATTTTATTAACCTGCTCTGTAGGAGCAATAACTGTTTTCATAACTCTGTTATACTCCTGCTTTTTAAGCTTTTGTTTTTCTAAAAATCTGTTCCATCTGTCCTCTGTTATAAGACCTATTTCGTGACCTATGGGAGTTAAGCGAATATCTGCATTATCCTGTCTTAAAATAAGTCTGTATTCACTTCTTGAAGTCATCATTCTATATGGTTCGTTTGCACCTTTAGTTACTAAATCATCAATTAAAGTGCCTATATATGAGCTTGCTCTGTCAAGAATTAAGGGTTCTTTACCCTTAACCTTTAAAGCGGCATTTATTCCTGCAATCAGTCCCTGTGCGGCGGCTTCTTCGTAACCGCTGCTTCCGTTAAACTGACCTGCTCCGTAAAGGTTTGGGAAATCCTTAAATTCAAGTGTTGCATTAAGTGCAAGCGGGTCGATACAATCATATTCTATTGCGTAGGCAGGTCTCATAATTACTGCATTTTCAAGACCCTTTATTGTACGATAAAACTTTAGCTGTACTTCCTCAGGCAAAGATGAGGACATTCCCTGAAGATACATTTCCTCTGTATCAAGTCCGCAGGGTTCAATAAAAAGCTGATGACGTGGTTTATCTTTAAACCTTACGATTTTATCTTCCAAGCTGGGACAGTATCTGGGACCCACACCCTCTATTTTTCCTCCATACAAGGGAGAACGGTGGATATTTTCAAGAATAATTTCTTTAGTTTTCTCGTTTGTCCAACTGATGTGGCAATCTACCTTATTTTCGCCTAAATCCTCTGTATCATAAGAAAAAGGAACAGGGGGTTCATCTCCCTTTTGAACTTCAAGCTGGGAAAAATCAATACTTCTTCTTAAAACTCTTGCAGGAGTACCTGTTTTAAATCTTCTTACGGGAAGTCCCAATTCCTTTAACTTTTCTCCTAAAAATGTAGCTGGGAAAATTCCGTCAGGGCCGCTTTCATAGGAAACCTCTCCTACAAAAATCCTTCCGCCTAAATACGTTCCTGTTGCAATAATTACGGCCTTAACTTTATAGAGGGCGTTCATTCTTGTTTTCAAAGTCCAGCCATTCTCACTTTGTATTATATCAACAATTTCTGCCTGACGAAGATGAAGATTATCCTGTAACTCAAGCTTTTTCTTCATAGTATCGGCATATTTTCTTCTGTCAATCTGGGCTCTGAGAGAATGAACGGCAGGGCCCTTTCCCCTGTTTAACATTCTCATCTGCAAAAAACATTCGTCTGCTGTTTTTCCCATTTCACCGCCTAAAGCGTCTACTTCTCTTACAAGATGACCCTTTGCTGTTCCGCCGATTGACGGGTTACAGGGGCAGTTACCCACAGCATCCATATTTATTGTAAAAATTGCAGTATTACAGCCAAGTCTTGCGCTTGCAAGAGCGGCTTCTATTCCTGCGTGTCCTGCACCGATTACTGCAACATCATATTTTCCAGCATTATATTCAATCATTTTTTCTTCCTCTTTTTACAATTTTCCATTTTCAATTTTAAACTTTCCATTTTCCTTACTTTCCTACGCAAAAATTGTGGAAAACCTTATCAACAATTTCGTCGCTTGCCTTTTCTCCTGTTAATTCCAAAAGACTGCTGATTGCATCTTCTAAAGAAACGGTAACAGCGTCAAAGGTCATTCCGTAATTCAATGCTTCTTTTGCCTCTTTTACAGAGTTTAACGCACTGTTTACGGCATCTCTTTGTCTTTCGTTAGAGAGAATACCTTCACTGGGATTAAAGCTACTTGTTCCTGCAATTTCTTCAATAACGTCAATTAGATTTTTTAATCCCTCTCCGTTAGATGCAGAAATATAAACGGTGTGTTTAATTTTACTTTCAATATAATCACAATCTATATTACGCTGTAAATCGCTTTTATTTATTACTGCAACGGCAGGTACATTTTCAATAGTTTCTATAAGCTCTTTATCATCATTGTTTAAGGGAGAACTGCTGTCAAAAACAGCAAGCACAAGACCGCAGTTCAAAAGTCTCTTCTTTGCCCTTTCTACACCGATTTTTTCTACAGTATTATCGGTTTCTCTGATTCCTGCCGTATCGCTTAATCTTAATATTACATTTCCCAAAGCTACCGTTTCTTCAATAATATCTCTTGTTGTTCCGGGAATCTCGGTAACAATACTTTTTTCAGAACCTGTCAGCAAATTCATCAATGTAGATTTCCCCACATTAGGTCTGCCTGCAATTACAGTATCTATTCCCTCTTTAACAGTCTGTCCTATATCATATGTTGAAAGCAGATAAGTTAATTTTTTTTCTGCATTGTTTAATGAGATTTGCAGGGATTCTTCCGTAACCTCGGGGATATCTTCTTCAGGATAATCTGCCCAGGCTGAAAGATGTGCCGCTTTATTGATTAAATCGTCTTTAATTTCATTTATTTTCTTACTTAATGCGCCGTCCTTTGTAACCAATGCTGCTCTGGCGGCACTTTCGCTTTTTGCTTTAATTATATCCATAACAGATTCAGCCTCTGCCAAATCTATTTTTTCGTTTAAAAAAGCTCTTTTTGTAAATTCGCCTGCCTGTGCAGGAGTTGCTCCTGCTTCTAAAACGGTTCTCAACACTTTTTTAGTGATAAAAAGTCCGCCGTGGCAGGAAATTTCAACCACATCTTCCCCTGTATAGCTATGGGGAGCTTTAAATACAAGTGCAACTGCCTCGTCTATTTTTTCTCCGTCTTTCTCAACATATCCGAAAGATGCTCTATATCCCTCTAAATCAGAGAGTTTTTTATTTCCTGCACATTTAAAAACTTTATCGGCAATTTGAATTGCATCATCACCTGAAATTCTTATAACGCCGATACCGCCTTCACCCTGTGCAGTACTTATTGCGGCTATTGCAGAGCTTTTCATAATATCACCAAAACTTTTAAAATGAAAAATTTAAAATTGAAAATGGAAAATATATCGCAAACACAAAAAGAGGGCAGTAAAACCGCCCTCATTAATTATTTGTCTATTCTTCCGTAAAGACCAAACTCGCCGCCCTCGTTAATAGGTTCTCTCTTTGGAGCTTCCGGGTTTGGTGCTTCCTGCGGTTTTGTATTAGTGTAAGGTCTTCTGCCTCTGTTTCTGTTGTAATTATTATTTTTTCTGTAAGGCTTAGCCTTAGGGTCAGGTAAAACTACAACATGTCTGTTTGCATTTTCTCCTTCACTTTCGGAGTATGCTCCGTTTACCTTTTGAACAGCTGTATGAATAATTCTTCTCTCATACGGATTCATAGGTTCAAGGGAAACTTTTTTGCCTGTTTTTGCAACCTTAAAAGCTACCTTTCTGCCTAAAATTTCAAGAGTCTTCTCTCTTTTTTCACGGTAGTTTCCTGTATTAACGGTAACCTTAAAATAATTTTCTTCTGATTTATGATTTACAACCAGACTTGTTAAATATTGTAATGCATCGAGAGTTTCACCTCTTCTGCCTATTACATAGCCGATATCTTCGCCTTCGATTTTAAAGTTTACGCCTTTTTCAATTTCTTCGGCTTCAACGGTTAGCTCTTTAAGATTCATTGCATTAAGAACGTTTCTGATAAAATCTTCTGCCGTCTGAGCAGGAGAAATGTCAATCCATGCTTTAACTTTAGCAGGATTTCCGCCGAAAATACCGAATTTTTTCTTTTCAGGTCTTTGAATTACTTCAAAATCTACATCTGCATCATCAGCAATGCCTAACTGTTTTTTAGCATCGCTTAATGCCTCCACTTCAGTGCTTCCAACACCGATAATTTCTCTTTTCAAAATTACACCTTCTGACTCTTACTAATTATTTCTTTTTATTTTTATTGTTTTTATTATTTCCCTTATTTACAGAGGAAGGAGCATAAATTCTTGGAACTTGTGCTTCCTTAAGTTCAAGTAAAGCAACATGCTGAGCCTCACTTTTTGCAGTAATGCTGACAGGATTATAAAATTTTGCAAGTACCAGACTTTGAAGCAGAGTAATTAAATAAGACATAATCCAGTAAAAACCTACTGCCGCAGGAACTGTATACGCAATCCATGCAGAGAATAACGGAAGAACATAAATCATAATTTTCATACAACCCTGCTGCATGTGCTGAGTGCCGTTTATTCTCATTGTTATAACTTGTGAAATAACAGATGTTACAAAACATAAAACAGGAATCAGAATATAAACCGATAATAAACCGAAACCGTTTGGTGCTGACAGAAGGTCAAAACCAAAGAGATTAAAGCTTCCGCCAAAATCAATAATGTTCTGAATTTCCGCAGGAGTGAACAATCCTGTTATAAAGCTTGCATTTGCAATGCTGGGGAATATTCTTAAAAGGTCAATTTCTGCATAAAAGGAATTGCCTGAGGGAATGTATCCCGGAATTGTATTAACATAAGAAGAAAGCTGACTTACTCTGTTTGCATCAATATGCAGTGTATTTGTAAGAGGAAAAGCAACACTGTATATAATTCCAAACATAATGAGCATAGGAATAATGCTTGTGAGACAGCCTCCTGTCATACTCATATTTTCACGCTCATAAAGCTTTTGTATTTCTTCCTGTTGTTTTTGTCTGTTATTAGCGTATTTTTCTCTTATTTCCTGCTGTTTTTTCTGCATTCGGGCATTTTTAGCCATTGTTTTCTGCTGTTTAACCGTAAAAGGAAATAAAACTAATTTTATAAGAATTGTAAAAATAATTATGGCTGCGCCGAAATTTCTTACAATATACCATGCCGCCCAAAGAACATAGCCTAAAATACTGCCAAAAAATCCAAATATTTGCATCATAAGTAGGGTTACCTCACTTTTTCTTTATTCCTTTTTCTTTTTCTCTGGAACAGGATCATAACCGCCTTTAGAAAAAGGATTACATCGTAAAAATCTCCAAACAGTCAGAGCCAAACCCTTAAAGGCTCCGAATCTTTCAATAGCTTCCAAACCATAATTTGAGCAAGTAGGATAATACTTACATTTCGCTGATGTATGAGGGGAAATTGCAGTCTGATAAAACCTGATAAGTATAAGTAATACTTTTTTCATAACAAACCGGCTTCTTCAAAAGCTTTTTTCATAGCCGCTTTAATATCACTGCTTTTAACAAAAGGGGTCTTTCCCCTTGCAACAAATACAAAATCATATCCCGGCTTAATACTGCCGTAAAGCTCATAAAAAGCCGCTCTGATAACTCTTCTTGATCTTGATCTTTTAACTGCATTCCCTATTTTTTTGCCGGTGGTAATTCCAAAACGCAGGTTATTTGATTTATTTTTCAAAATATAAGTAACTAAAACGGGACTTACAAAGCATTTACCTTTATGATAAAGCCTTGAAAAATCCCTGTTTTCTTTCAAAGTGATATAATCACTCATTTAAACCACCTGACAGTAATTTTATACTAATCACCTTTTCAATGGGCAATTAGTATTGATATAAAAGAAAGACCACTGAAATGAGTGGTCTTCATTTTAATAAGACAACCTTTTTCTACCTTTAGCTCTTCTTCTTGCTAAAACTTTCTGTCCGTTAGTTGTTGACATTCTTTTTCTGAAGCCATGCTCTTTTTTTCTGTGAAGCTTTTTAGGCTGATATGTTCTCAGCATCGAAAACCCCTCCTTTCGGATATATAACCTTGCAATATAGCATTATATCTTAATTTTCAGCTCTCGTCAACTAAAATTTTGAAATTTTATATTACAAACTTTCACACCCACAATATATAGTATTTAGCTATTTTTTAGATACCAATTATATGCTTTTAATTTTTACTTATATAAGTTTTTAAATACAATATCCTTGTTTTAATTTTTATTTGCTTTTTTGTTAATTTCTTGCTATAATATAATGTGTAATAATGGAGTGATATGTACATTTATGGATTTTTCCAATGAATTTTATATATTTAGAATTTTGAAAGGCGGAAAATAATGGAATCGTTTTCAGAAGCGTGGAATGTTATATGCGACTATTGCAAGTCTAAAATTACCGATGTTGCATATAAAACCTGGATAAGCAGAATTAAGCCTGTTAATCTGGATTTTAACAAAAATGAAGCTGTTTTGCTTGTACCTAATGATTTTCATAAACAAACCTTAACTCTTTGCTATATGCCGTTACTTAATGAAGCATTTTCTGCTGTATTCGGCAAAGAATTTACAATAATTTTTAATATTCCCGAGGACATTCAGGAAGAAGAAAATAAGCTTATTGACAACGACGAAAAAACGGCAGATAAAGATTATGAATATACCTTTGATACCTTTATTGTTGGTTCATCAAATAAATTTGCCCATGCAGCTTCTGTTGCAGTTGCGGCAAAGCCGGCAGGACCGTATAATCCCTTATTTTTGTACGGTAACTCAGGACTTGGAAAAACTCACCTTCTTTATGCAATAAGCAATGAAATCAAGAAGAATTTCCCCGAGATGTCTATTTGCTACATAAAGGGTGATGATTTTACAAACGAGCTTATTGAATGTCTTGGAAAAGGTCAAATGAGTGATTTCAGGCAGAAATACAGGAATACAGATATTCTCTTGGTAGATGACGTTCAGTTTATCGGCGGTAAGGTAAGTACTCAGGAGGAATTTTTCCATACCTTCGATGCTCTTAAGGATGCTCATAAGCAGATTGTTTTAACCTCGGACAGACCTCCCAAGGAAATCAAAACTCTTGAGGATAGGCTCCGTTCTCGCTTTGAATCAGGTCTTATTGCAGATATTCAGCCTCCTGAAATTGAAACGAGAATTGCAATTATTAAAAGAAAAGCGGAATATTCCAATTTTGAAATTCCAAACGATATCTGCGAATTTATTGCAAGCAAATTAAAAACAAATATTAGACAGCTTGAGGGAGTTGTAAAAAAATTAAAAGCAAGATATTTACTTAATAATGAAAGACCCACAATCAGCTCTGTTCAGGAAATCATTTCAGATATATTAAATAACGACGCTCCTCCCGAATTGACTGTTGAAAAAATCATAGAAGAGGTTGCAAGAACCTTTGGAGTTACTTCCGAAGAAATCCGTTCTCAAAAGAACAGAAGTGCAAAAATCAGCAATGCAAGGCAAATTGCCATATATATAGTTCGTTCTTTGACTCCTTTATCAATGGAAGCTATCGGAGAAGAATTCGGCAACCGCCATTATTCTACCATTATTTATACAACTCAAAAGGTTGAAAAGCTTATTAAAACAAACCCAAAAACTAAAGAAATCGTAGAAGATACGATTAAAAATATCAGGGATAGATAAGGGAAAAGCAAAGCTTTTTTTCAAATGAAAAATTTAAAATGTAAAATGGAAAATTAAATAAATAAAACTTACAGTTGTGAAAAGTAAAAGTTTTAGTCGAGCTTTTGAAAAAGCTCGTAAGGTCAAGGGGCAAAGCCCCTTGTCGCCGCCGATATGCGGCGAAACTACCTATTATTTATTAAAAAAATGATTGCTTTTACAAAATCATTCAACAATAATTTATACATAAGATTTTCAACACTTTCAATAACATTCCACAAACATAATTTAACATCAATGTTAACAACTTTATACTTGTCCAAAACATTAAATATCTTTAAACATTCCACAAAACTTTAATGTTTATGGATAATCCTGCATATTTACTTTATTTCCAAAAACAATAAACATTTCAACACCCCCTACTACTACTACTAAATAAATAATAAAAATATAAGATAAGAAAGGATGATAAATTTGAAATTCACTTGTTTACGAACAGATCTTTCAAATGCAGTATTAAATGTATCAAGAGCTGTATCGGCAAAGTCATCAATTCCTGCACTTGAAGGAATTTTAATAAAAGCATACGGAGAAAAAATCAACATTTCAGGCTATGACCTTGAAATCGGCATTACAACAGATATGGAAGCAACAATTAAAGAGCAAGGTGAAATTGTTGTGGGAGCAAAGCTTTTTTCAGATATTGTAAGACGTCTTCCGGAAGAAATCGTAAGCATTGAAACAGACGAAAGAATGGTTACATATATAAAAAGCGGACAGTCAAATTTCCAGATTATCGGAATGTCATCTGTTGAATATCCTGATTTACCTGTATTTGAAAGCACTGATAATTTTACTATTCAGGCAAAAATATTAAAAGAAATGATTAGACAAACCGTTTATGCAGTTTCCGATAATAAAGCAAAACCAATTTATACAGGCTCACTTTTTGAGCTTGAAGAAAACAGCTTTAAAATTGTAGCAGTTGACGGCTACAGAATGGCTATAAGAGAAGAAGCCGTAAATTGCGGCAGCAGCAGTAAGTTTGTTGTTCCGGGAAAAACCCAGCAGGAGGTTTTAAAGCTCATTACTGATGATGAAGATAATGTTGAGGTTGTTGTAGGACAACGTCACATTATGTTTAAAATTAAAAATTATTCAATTATATCAAGACTTATCGAGGGTACATTCCTTGATTATAAAACAACAATTCCAACAGATTCAAAAACAGAAATCGTTATAAATTCAAGACTTTTAATTGATGCAGTTGAGCGTGTATCAATTCTAAACAGCGAAAAAATTCAAAGTCCCGTAAGATGTACAATGGCAAATGATGAAATCAAATTGCTTTGTACAACATCTGTGGGCAGAGCAGACGATGCAGTTTCAGTTCCGATTATAGGCGAAGAAGTTGAAATCGGATTTAACAATAAATATTTGTTAGACGCACTTAAAAACAGTGAAACAGACGAGGTTAAGCTTTATTTAAACGGAGGACTTTCTCCAATGATTATAAAGCCTGTTAAGGGTGAAAGCTTTCTTTGTCTTGTAGTACCTATGAGGCTTTCAAATGAATAAAAAAATTGAAATCAGAGAAGAATTTATCCGTCTTGACAGCCTTTTAAAGCTTTCGGGAATTGCCGAAACAGGCGGACATGCCAAATTTCTTGTGCAAAACGGCGAGGTTAAAGTAAACGGAGAGGTTTGCACAATGAGGGGCAAAAAAATGAGAAAAGGCGATATCGCAGAATTTAAAAATAATCTTATACAGATTGTTTAAAAAGTTTTCTTTAAAAAATGGGCTAATTTATTATACGCATAAAATATAAAATACTTCCTAAAATTTGTAGGGGCGACCCTTGCGGTTGCCCGTAAATAATAAAAATGTATAATTGAGTCTTTTGGACAACCGCAAGGGTTGTCCCTACGGACTTTAAGAAATGTTTTAATATGACCATTTAAAATGTGTTGTTTTTAAGAACTTATTCAACACGCTGATACTAATTGTTGAAAGGATGCAGTTTTTTGAAGGTTCTTGGGCTTCAGTTTGAAAATTACCGTAATCTTGAAAACGGATTTATTAAACCCTGCGAAGGCGTAAATGTAATTTACGGAGAAAATGCCCAGGGAAAAACTAATTTGCTGGAAGCCTTGTGGCTTTTTTGCGGAGGTCATTCTTTCAGAGGTTCAAAGGATAACGAGCTTGTTGCATTTGATAAAAAGTTTGCTGTTTTAAAATCTGCATTTTATTCGTTTGAAAGAGAGCAAAATGCGGAAATTAAAATAGTAAGCGGAAGAAAAGAAGTAAAAATCAATGATGTTCCGAAAAAAAGCAGTTCCGCATTAATTGAAAAATATAATGCAGTTGTATTTTCTCCCGAACATTTGACCTTGATAAAAAGAGGTCCTTCTTTAAGAAGAAATTTTATAGACAGTGCAATTTGCAGAGAAAAGCTGAAAAATGCAATAATAATTTCAAAATATAATAAAACCTTAAATCAAAGAAATTCACTTTTAAAAGATATTTTTAAACATTCAGAGCTTAAAGATACTCTCGAAATTTGGGACGATGCCTTATGTCTGCTTGGTGCGTCAATAATTTTTCAGCGTATTAAATTTTTAAAACAGCTTACGGAATTTGCAGGAGAATATCATAAGGGAATTTCTCAAAACAGTGAAACTTTAGAATTTTCTTATTGTTCAAACGCAGGAATTACTCCCGAAGATGAAGAAAAAGAAATAGCAAAAAAATTAAAAAAAGCAATTATTAATTGTCGCAACGAGGATTTTAATACAGGCTACACAAATGTTGGTCCTCATCGTGACGATATTGATATAATAATAAATTCAAAAAAGGCGAAGGTTTTTGCCTCACAGGGTCAGCAGAGAAGTGCAGTACTTTCAATGAAGCTGGCAGAGGCAGAAATTTTAACAAAAAGAACAGGTGAAAAACCTATAATTCTTCTTGATGATGTGCTTTCCGAGCTTGATAATTCAAGGCAGGAATTTTTGCTCAATAAAATTGAAGATTATCAGGTTTTCATAACCTGCTGTGAAAAGTCAAATAAAGAACAGCTTAAAAACGGAAAAATTTTTAAAGTAGAAAACGGAAAGATTATCTGATGTATTTACATTTAGGAAAAAATACGGTAATAAAAACTAAAGATATTGTGGGTATTTTTGATATGGATACCTCTACAATTTCAAAAAATACAAGAGATTATCTTGCAAAGGCAGAAAAATCAGGCAGGGTAATAAATGTATCACAGGAACTTCCGAAATCATTTGTAATTTGTAAAGATACAGACGGAATAAAGGTTTATATAAGCCAAATTTCAAGTCAGACATTGCAGAAACGAAAAGTCAGTTTGTTAAAGGAATGATAACGAATATGAAAGTAAAAAAATGCCCTTATTGCGGTAAGAGAATTCCATACTTAACAATTTTTAATGAAAGAAAACAAAGTGAACATATTTGCAGAAGATGCGGAAAAGAATCTAAAATCATCATAAAAAAAAGTATTTATCTTTATTTTTTATTGGCTGTTGCCGCTTCGGCAGTAATTTTTACAGTTTGGTTTGGACTGGGTTTTGCAAATAATCCCGTGGGAATATTTCTTGTTGCAATTCCCTTGATAATTTTTTATTTTTGTACTCCAAGATTTGAAAAGATATATCCTCTTAAAAAATATAAAAAATCTATGGAAGCCGCAAAGGCCGCAAGAGAATACGGCGGAGAAATGAAATTTAAGCAAAATATTGGCAATAATATTATTAAAGAAGAACCAAATATAAGTACCCCTGTTTTAGAAACCGAAAATAATTTCTCAATAAATGAAGATGTTTTTACATCAATAAAATCAAGCAGAAAAAAGCCTGTAGTAAGCGGTTCAAGACCCACAACCGGTTTTCAGCCAATAACTAATCCGGTAAAAACAGATAGAGAAGAGTATGTTCCTATTATTGAAAAAAGCAGAGTTTCTCATGTATCTTCATCGGAAAACGTACCTCTTCAGAAAATCCGTAAGGAAAGACCCTTATATTCGGAATATTTATCGGAAGATTATGAGGAATTAAATTTCAGTGAAACCAAAAGGGCCGAAAGCATTGAAAAAGGAAAAAAACACGAAGGCTCTAAATATTCAGCCAACAGAAGATTTTAAGAGGTTAAATAATGTTTCAATTACCTGTTTGTCCTTATTGCAACGCAGTTTATCATTATAAGGAAGTAAAACAAATATCAAAGGAAAAATCACATAAATGTTATCATTGCAATAAAAATTTTAATGTTGAAAAATTGCCCGGTACAGCTGTGCTGTGGTCAATAGTAATAATCTTTGCAATTTTAATTAATGTGTCAATTCTTATGGTAATGACAACCTTTAATATTATTCCCCTTTTAATAATCAGCCTTTTAGCGGCAATATTAGGATTTATTCTTATTCCCTACTTTACGGGATTTAAGAAAGAAAATAAAAGGTAAAAAAAATAGTTTAATTAAATTTACTAAATATATAATTACCACTTTGTAATTAACTGGAGGTAAAGACTTTGGATAACGAAATTTCAAAGGAATTGGAAAATGAAACAGCCCAAAATTCGGAACAGATTTTTAATGAAATTACCGAAGAATCAGCATCGGAAATGACTAAGGTAGAAAATGAATACGGCGCCGATGAAATTCAAGTTCTCGAAGGACTTGAAGCAGTAAGAAAAAGACCCGGTATGTATATCGGTTCAACAGGTCCCAGAGGACTTCATCATCTTGTTTACGAAATTGTTGATAACTCAATTGATGAAGCTCTTGCAGGCTACTGTACTAAAATCGACGTTGTAATCGAACCGGGCAATATTATAAAAGTAACCGATAACGGACGAGGTATTCCTGTTGGTATAAACCAAAAGATGGGTATTCCTGCTGTAACGGTTGTATTTACCGTTCTTCACGCAGGCGGTAAATTCGGCGGCGGCGGATACAAGGTATCAGGCGGTCTCCACGGTGTAGGTGCTTCGGTAGTTAATGCTCTGTCAGAATGGCTTGAAGTTAAGGTCTGTGACGGAGAGGATATTTACTTCCAGCGTTACGAAAGAGGAAAAATAATTACAGAGCTTGAAAAAATCGGAAAATCAGAAGTAAAGGGTACGGAGGTTAGATTTAAAGCAGACCCTGAAATGTTTGTGGAAACAGATGTTTACGATTATTCCGTTTTAGAGAAAAGATTAAGAGAACAGGCTTTTCTCAATGCCGGCATACATATTGAATTAAGAGATGAAAGAGATTCCGAAAATATAATTCAGAAAAACTTTTTGTACGAGGGCGGTATAAGAAGCTTTGTTGAATATATTCATAAGAAAAGAGGAGTAGATGTAATCCACCCTGAAGTTATTTACTTCTCTGCAACGAATGCCGAAGATACTATCGCAGTTGAAGTTGCAATGCAGTATAACGAAAGCTACAACGAGCTTTTGCTTTCCTTTGCAAACAACATTAATACTACCGACGGCGGTACTCACGAAGAAGGCTTTAAACGTGCATTAACAAGAGTAATGAACGATTACGCCCATAAATTCGGAAAATTAAAAGAAAACGATAAAAATTTAAGCGGTGATGATGTAAGAGAAGGCTTAACTGCAATCATCAGCGTTAAATTAAAGGAAGCTGAGTTTGAAGGTCAGACTAAAGCAAAATTAGGCAATACTGAAGTTAGAAGTATGGTAGATAAGCTGTTGTCTGACAAGCTTATGGTATTCCTTGAAGAAAATCCTGCGGTGGCAAAGGCTATTTTTGAAAAAGCATTAGCATCAGCAAGAGCAAGAGAAGCCGCAAGAAAAGCAAGAGAAAGTGTTAGAAGAAAATCTGCACTTGAATCAGCACAGCTTCCCGGAAAGCTTGCCGACTGCCAGTCAAAGGACAGCAGTGAAACTGAAATTTATATAGTAGAGGGAGACTCTGCAGGCGGTTCAGCCAAAAGCGGAAGGGATAGAAGAATTCAGGCTATTCTTCCCCTTTGGGGTAAAATGCTCAATGTTGAAAAAGCAAGACTTGACCGAGTTTACGGCAACGATAAGCTGATGCCTGTTATTACAGCCTTAGGCTGTGGTATTGGAGATGAATTTGATATCTCAAAGCTAAGATATGATAAGGTTATCATTATGGCAGATGCCGACGTTGACGGCTCTCATATCAGAACCTTACTTTTGACATTCTTCTTCCGTTTTATGCGTCCTCTTGTAGAGGAAGGACATGTTTATATAGCACAGCCTCCTCTTTACAGAATTACTAAGGGCAAAGAGCATAAATATGCTTACTCTGATTTAGAGCGTGACCAGATTCTTGCATCTATTGAAGGTAAGACAGATATTCAGCGATATAAAGGTCTGGGTGAAATGGATGCCGTTCAGCTCTGGGAAACAACAATGAATCCCGAAACAAGAATTATGCTGAGAGTTGACCTTGAAGACGCAGAAGCCGCTGATGAAGTATTTACGATACTTATGGGCGATAAGGTTGAACCCAGAAGAGAATTTATAGAAACGAACGCTAAATATGTTCAGAATCTTGATGTTTAATAAGGAAGTGATCCTATGCATTCAAGAACAAAATTAACAGTCCGTTATGCTGAAACAGACAAAATGGGAGTTGCCCACCACAGCTGTTATCCCATATGGTTTGAAGCAGGCAGAACAGATTATATAAAAATGTACGGTATATCATATACGGAAATTGAAGAAAAGGGAATTATAATGCCCTTGACAGACTTAAGCTGTAAATTTATAAGGTCTGCAAAATATGAGGACAACCTCATAATCAGAACAAAGGTTATGACTTTGTCAGCCGCAAGAATTTCCTTTAATTATACGGTAAAAAGAATTAATGAAGATCAGACGGAAACAGAGCTTGCTTACGGAGTAACAGAACACGGATTTATTGATAAAGATACTTTCCGTCCGATAAATCTTAGAAAAAGACTGCCAAAGCTTTATGAAGAAATAAAAGCGACATTATAAATTAAAAATAGAAAATTGAAAGTAGGGACGGATTCAATATCCGCCCGAAAACGGACTTTTCTGAAAAAGACAGCCTCCCTCTGACGAGGGAGGTGGCAAAGCGTAGCTTTGACGGAGGGAGAGATGATGAGAGAAAAAATATGTAGAGTTATATTTGTTTTTTAAAGAAATACAATATCAAAAGAATTATATAATATAAAACTTCTACTAAATTTTCTCTCCCTCAGTCAGCTTACGCTGACAGCTCCCTCATCAGAGGGAGCCAAAATGTCACATAAAAGTTTAAGATATTCGGTATTTAAAACAGAATTTGAGGTGTTTTAATTGGATAATAACGAAAACAACGTGCAAACAGGCGGTAGAATTATAGACGTAGATATACAAAAGGAAATGCAAAAATCCTTCCTTGACTACTCTATGAGCGTTATCGTTTCCCGTGCTTTGCCTGACGTAAGAGACGGCTTAAAACCTGTACATAGAAGAATTCTCTACACAATGTATGAGAAAAATCTTACCCCGGATAAAGCATATCATAAATGTGCCGATACAGTTGGCGCAGTGCTGGGTGCTTACCACCCTCACGGTGACGCATCTGTTTATGACGCTCTTGTAAGACTTGCACAGGACTTTTCAATGAGATATATGCTTGTTGACGGTCACGGTAACTTCGGTTCGGTTGACGGCGACCCGCCGGCCGCTTACCGTTATACGGAAGCAAGAATGAGCAAAATTTCTCTTGAAATGCTTACGGATATTGATAAAAAGACGGTAGATTTTGCTCCTAACTTTGATGACAGACTTGAAGAGCCTACAGTATTGCCCAGCCGTTTTCCTAACTTACTTGTAAACGGTAGTAGCGGTATTGCAGTAGGTATGGCTACAAATATTCCCCCTCATAATTTGGGAGAAACAATAGATGCAGTATGTAAATTAATTGATAATCCTGAATGTGAGCTTGCAGAGCTTATGGAGTGTATTCCCGGTCCTGATTTTCCAACAGGCGGTATAATTATGGGCAGAAGCGGAATACGCGCGGCTTATGCAACGGGCAGAGGAAAAATAACCGTAAGAGCAAAAACTGAAATTGTTGAAGCTAAAAACGGCAGATTTAAAATTATTGTTACAGAGCTTCCATATCAGGTTAATAAGGCAAGACTTATTGAAAATATTGCCGACCTTGTTAAAGATAAAAGAATAGAAGGCATTTCCAATATTGAAGACCACTCAAACAGAGAGGGTATGCATATTGAAATAGATATTAAAAGAGAGGCATCACCTCAGGTTGTTTTAAATCAGCTTTTCTCATTTACACAACTTCAAAGTACATTTGGCGCAATTATGCTTGCAATTGTAAACGGCGAGCCAAAAATTCTTACTCTTAAAGATGTATTGCAG
Organism: Ruminococcus sp.; assembly: GCA_022511005.1. GTDB lineage: Bacteria > Bacillota > Clostridia > Oscillospirales > Acutalibacteraceae > Ruminococcoides. The sequence goes on along the minus strand of JAFLSJ010000001.1, from coordinate 65,639 downwards.
AATTATGTTGATTTTCAGGTTGATGTAATAAGAAGAAGAACAGAGTTTGACCTGAAAAAGGCAAAAGAAAGATGCCATATTTTAGAGGGCTTGAAAATTGCCATTGACTTTATTGACGAGGTTATTGCAATTATCAGAAAAAGTAAAGACCAGTCAGCAGCAAAAGCAGGCTTAATGGAGCGTTTTGACCTTGATGATGTTCAGGCGCAGGCAATAGTTCAGATGCGTTTAGGACAATTAACAAATATGGAACGTGCTAAAATCGAGGACGAAATTGCAGCATTACAGGCTAAAATTGCAGACTTTACAGAAATTCTGGGAAGCCATCAAAGACAGCTTGAAATTGTTAAAGAAGAAATTATCCTTATCCGCAACAAATACGCTGATCCAAGAAGAACAGAAATTTGTGCAGTAAGCGGTGAGGTTGATATTGAAGACCTTATTCCTCAGGAAGAATGTGTTGTTACCATAACTCAATTCGGTTACGTAAAACGCCAAACCACCGATACCTACAAGATCCAGCGTAGAGGCGGCAGAGGTGTTTCGGGTATGTCAAGACGTGAAGAAGATGTGGCAACGGAAATGTTCGTTATTAATTCTCACGATTACATTCTTTTCTTTACCGATAAGGGTAAGGTTTACAGGCTTAAATGTTATGAAATTCCCGAGGGAAGCAGACAGTCTAAGGGTCTTAATATTGCTAACCTGTTGCCTATTGAAGGTGATGAAAAAGTAACCTCAATGATTAAAGTTCCTGAATTTGATGAGGAAAAATACCTTATTATGGTTACAAGACAGGGTATTATTAAGAGAATTCAGCTTAATGCTTATAATACATCCCGTAAAGGTGGTCTTATTGCACTTGAGCTTAATGAGGGCGATGAGCTTGCATGGGTAAGAATGACCGACGGTAACAGCGAGGTGCTTGTTGCAACAAGAAACGGTAAATCTATCAGATTTAACGAAAACGACGTCCGTCCAATGGGCAGACTGGCTCGCGGCGTTAAAGCTATGAAGCTTGCAGAAGATGACATTATAGTAGGAATGTGCGTATTAAGAGAAAATTCCTATGTTCTAACCGTATCGGAAACAGGTTACGGAAGACTTTCCGACCAAAACGATTACAGACTCCAGTCAAGAGGCGGTAAGGGTATTACCAACTACCATATTGAAAAGTACGGTAAGGTTGCCGCTATTAAATCAGTTAATCTTGATGATGATATTATTATAATTTCAGACGACGGTGTAATTATAAGAATTGCCGCCGATTCTATAAGAATTTGCAGACGACCAAGTAAAGGCGTTACGGTTATGAAAATTAAAGAGGGCAGTAAGGTTGTTACTCTTGCAAGGGCTCCTCACGAAGAAGAAAATGCTCAGAAGCTTGAAGAAACAGACGAGGAACAAGATCCTGAGGATTTAATCGAAGATACAGAGGAAGAAATAGAAGAAAAAACTGAAGACGCAGAATAATTTATATTATTGCAGAAAGGAGTAACTATGAAAAAGTTAATATGTTTATTTTTAACAATATCTATGTTATTCCTTTTTGTTTCCTGCAATCAGTCTGAAGATACAGGCAATTCACAATCAGAAAAAAAGGTATATACAGCCTCTGCCGACGAGGCAGGCTATCCTTATCCCATAGTACAAAACTGGGAAGAAAGCAATAATGCCACAGGGGCAAGGTTTGATATGACCTTAAAGGAATATACGGAAAAGTTCAATGAAATGTATAATTCCTTAGGCGGAGGAAGTCAGCAGATTGATTTTTCCCAGTGGCAATTGCAAAGTGAAGGTCAGCTTGATGAAAATGGCGTTGCCTATGACTATTACTACTATGCGGACGATATGGTAGTACTTACTGCAACCGTTGAACAAGATACAGATAAAATTATGAACTTAGGCTGCGGAACAACAGTTTCTGTGTTTATAAACGAAGAAAATGCACAGTATCAGACTGTTATTTTGGCAATGACAGGAATTATGGCGTGTGTTGCAGGCAATTATCCCGTTGATAATGTAACCTTCTTTTCCAATCTTTTTGTTGATACGATTACAGAAAATAATAACAGCTTTTGGTATAATAACTGCATTTATCTTTTAAATGTTGAAGAAGGCGAAACAGATGATGAGTCCACAATGCTTTTCAGAATTGTTGCCGCATCAGATAATATAGAAAAAGACTGGAATCTTGTTAACTACAAAACATATAAGGAAGAGGACACAACTCCTCAGATTTTACAGGAAGAAACAACAATCCCTGTTCTTGAGGTACAACAGGAAACTGAAACAAGTTCAGCAGAAGAAACAACACAAGAAACAAATTAAACAACACCGCTGTGATATTAACCTCACAGCGGGATTTTTATATAATCGTAGGGACGAATTCAATATCTGCCCGTTATAAAACATTTATTTGACATCACTGAAAATTCTTTATATAATGAAAAAAAGACTAAAGGAGTAAATAATATGATTCTTGCAATTATATCGGCTGTTGTTTGTTTTGCGGCGTCAGTTTTGATTTTTACACCGCATTTAAGAAAAATATCTTTGCTAAGACCCCTTGCATATTACCTGTTTTTTGAGGGTGCGTGGCAGTTGCTGTCTTATATAATTTTACAATTAGACCCTACAAACGGCTTTATTGCAAATATAAATTATATGGGAACGATCCTGATTATAGGATTTTACATTTTCCTGCTTGTAAAAGCGCACCTTAAAGCGGCAAAAACAAGTAAAAAGCAGGAAAAAGCGGAAAGACAGGTGTAAAATTTGTTAGTATATGTTTATGCCGCCCTTTGGGCGGTAATAGCAATTTATCTTTTTGCAGTTGCAATAAGGGTAAATAAAATACTTTTTTTAGGTGCAGGTCTTTTTACATTTATGGCGGTATGGTGGCTTGTAAATGAGCTTATAAATGTAAATCTATTTGACGGAATGTACGGAATAATTTTCAGAGTTGTTATGGGAATTGTGCTTGCATTATTTATAATTTTTTATGTTATTTCCAAGAAAAAGGGTTCCGGCAATTAATAATTTCTTAAAAAATAGTTGAACAAAAAATTATAGACACAATATATTGTATGTTTTTTTAAAAAATTCCCTAAAAATAAAATATTTTAGAAAAATCAAGTAAAACACTTGCATTTTTATTACAAAAATGTTATGATTAAAGTCACGTGATATGTAATTTTAAGGAGGTGAGACAATGCCAAACATTAAATCAGCTAAAAAGCGTGTTAAAGTTATCGCTACAAAAACAGCTCGTAATAAGGCTACAAAGTCAGCTTTAAAGACTGCTGTTAAAAAGGCTTATATTGCTATTGATAATAATGCAGACAACAAGGCTGAGGCAGTTCGTCTTGCTATCAAGAAGATCGATCAGGCTCAGGCTAAAGGTATCATGCATAAAAACACAGCTTCAAGAAGCAAATCAAATCTTGCTAAAAGACTTAACGCTTCTGCATAATAAGCTAAAATCAGCTTAAAATTTAACATGACTTTAAGAGCAGAGATTTTACTCTGCTTTTTTGTTTTCATATTGACTTTTTTGAAATAAATGTTATTATATAATCATATAAGATGAGTATAATAATTTACATATAGAGATTTCAAGGAGGCGCTTTATATGAAAAAATGTAAATTAGGTTTTTTAATTGCACTTGTTTCTTTTGTTGTGGCTACAACTGCGGCACTTACAGCGTTCTTTATCGTAAGAGACAAAAAGAAAAAAGATGATGAAGAGCTTATGGAATATCTTGACTGTTCCATTGAATAAGTAAAATTTTAAGTTTTAAGGCATCTGCTGTTTTGGCAGATGCTTTTTTATTTTTAGAATTAACATTTATTTTTGTAGGGGAGGATGCCTACATTATTGGCAGAGGTATCAATACAATTCAAAATGAAAATTAATTAAAACCTGCATAAACCCATACCCTTTTACCAAAAACTAATAATATACAAGCCATAAAATCCCTGTAATTAAGGAAAAATATTTTTATAAATACAAAATTTACAAAATAATACTTGACTTTTACTGACTTTAATACTACAATATAATTACAGGTTAGCACTCAAAGCTTTAGAGTGCTAATTTAATACTAATCGCCTGTCCTATAGAAGATTAGTATAAGAGAGGTGAGAGATATGGATTTAGCTTCACGAAAGCAAAAGGTTCTTGCCGCAATAGTTGAAAATTATATTGAAACAGGAGAGCCTGTAGGTTCTAAAACTCTTTTAGACCAAATGGATATTTCTGTATCCTCTGCAACTATCCGCAATGAAATGGCGGACCTTACAAACAGCGGTTATCTTCTTCAGCCCCACACCTCGGCAGGCAGAATTCCCTCACAAATGGGGTATCGGTTTTATATTGATAATTTTCTCAAACCCCAAAGCCTTAATGAGAGAATCAGAGAATATATAGATACAAACCTTGAGGCAAAAGCAAAAGACCCTGAAAATATATTAAATACCGCCTGTAAAATTATATCCGAATTGACGGATTTAGCCGCAGTAACAACTGCACCCTCTGAAACAGACAGTAGAATAATGCGGATAAAATTTGTTCAAACAGGCAGACACACCGCAATGGCAGTTATTGTAACCTCAACAGGAATGGTGAAAAACAGACTGTTCAGGTGTGAATATATTTTAAATGACGAAATTCTGTCAGTATTTGAAAAGGCTTTAAATGAAAAGCTTGCAGGATTTGAAACGGCACAGCTTACACAGCCTGTTATTCAGACTATCGCCGCTTCATTCGGAGAGCTATCCCTTTTAATGCCCGGCTTTTTAACAGCAATTAAAGAGGCCGCCGAAACCCTTGCAAATGTGAGTACAACAGTAAGCGGTCAGATAAAATTGCTTTTTACCCCCGGCATAGATTTTGACACAGCAAGAAACCTTGTGGCGTTTTTAAGCGTTGAAGAAAATATCTCAAAGCTGTTTGAAAATGTGGGAACAGGTATTCATAGCATAATCGGCAGAGAAAATATCGTTCCTCAGCTTTTTAACAGCTCGGTTGTAGCCACAAGATATGAAATAGAAAACCGGCCGGCAGGAGTGCTTGCCGTGATGGGACCAATAAGAATGAACTATAAAACAGTTTACTCAATCCTTGAATATACTGCGGGAGCAGTAAGTGAATATTTAAGCGAAATCATCAGAATTTAAGGAGATGAATATAAATGAGCGAAAAGGAAAAAAATCAGGAAGCTCAGCAGGAAGAGGAAGTTGTAAAAGAAGAAGCTTCCTCAGTTGAAGAAGAATCAGGTAAGGAAGAAAAGGAAACTTCCAAAAGGAAAGAAAAGAAAGAGAAAAAAGACAAAAAAGCAAATGAAATCAAAGAGCTTCAGGAAAAGCTGGATGCTCAGAAAGACAGCTATATGAGGCTTGCGGCGGAATATGATAATTACAGAAAAAGAACAGCCAATGAAAAATTATCAATATACAACGACGCAACCGCAAAAGCAGTAGGGGAACTTTTACCCGTTGCAGACAGTATGCAAATGGCGTTGCAAAGCTTAAAGGATGCTCCCGACGAAGTGAAAAAAGGAATTGAGCTTGTAAGCCAACAGCTTGATAAATCTTTTGAAAAGCTGAAAATAGAAGCTTTCGGAGAAATCGGAGATGATTTTAATCCTGAAATTCACAACGCTGTTTCAAAAATAGAAAGCGAAGAACTTTCGGAAAATCAAATTGCACAGGTTTTCCAAAAGGGTTATAAAATCGGCGATAAAGTTATACGCCATGCAATGGTACAGGTTGCAAACTGCGATTAATGAACATATATTTATATATAATGTAAAAATAAAAACTTAAACATTTAAGTTCTCAGGAGGAATTAATATGGCAAAAACAATAGGTATTGACTTAGGTACAACAAACTCATGCGTAGCAGTAATCGAAGGCGGTGAGCCGGTAGTTATTGCAAACGCAGAAGGTGCAAGAACAACACCGTCTGTTGTAGCATTTTCAAAAACAGGCGAAAGAATGGTAGGTCAGGTTGCAAAAAGACAGGCAATTACAAACCCTGATCGTACAGTTTCATCCATTAAAAGAGAAATGGGTACAGCATATAAAGTAGCAATTGATAATAAAAACTACACACCTCAGGAAATTTCAGCAATGGTTTTACAGAAATTAAAGGCTGATGCAGAGGCTTACTTAGGCGAGACAGTTTCACAGGCAGTTATTACAGTTCCCGCTTATTTTACAGACGCACAGCGTCAGGCAACAAAGGATGCAGGTAAAATTGCAGGACTTGACGTAAAGAGAATTATAAACGAACCTACAGCGGCCGCACTTTCTTACGGTATTGATAAAGAAAAAGATCAGAAGGTTATGGTATATGACTTAGGCGGCGGTACATTCGACGTATCTATTATTGAAATGGGCGACGGCGTTCAGGAAGTACTTGCAACAGCAGGTAACAACCGTTTAGGCGGCGATGACTTTGATAAGAGAATTATCGACTGGATGGTTTCAAGCTTTAAGGCTGAAACAGGCGTTGATTTAACAGCAGATAAAATGGCAATGCAGAGATTAAAGGAAGCCGCAGAAAAAGCAAAAATCGAGCTTTCAGGCGTTACAACAACAGCAATCAACCTGCCCTTTATCACAGCAGACGCTACAGGTCCAAAGCATATGGATTTAACATTGACAAGAGCTAAATTTGACGAGCTTACAGCAGACCTTGTTGAAAACACAATGGGTCCTGTAAGAACAGCATTAAACGATTCAGGCTTGCAGATCGGCGAAATTGATAAGGTTCTTATGGTTGGCGGATCTTCAAGAATTCCTGCTGTACAGGAAGCAGTTAAAAAGCTTATCGGCAAAGACCCGTTTAAGGGTATTAACCCTGACGAATGTGTTGCTATCGGTGCGGCAATTCAGGCAGGTGTATTAGGCGGCGAGGTTGACGGACTTCTCCTTCTTGACGTTACTCCTCTTTCACTTGGTGTTGAAACGATGGGCGGCGTAATGACAAAAATTATTGAAAGAAACACAACCATCCCAACTAAAAAGAGTCAGGTTTTCTCAACTGCCGCTGATAATCAGACACAGGTAGAAATCAATGTTCTTCAGGGTGAGCGTGAATTTGCAAGAGATAACAAACAGCTTGGTTTGTTTGCATTAACTGGTATTGCTCCTGCTCCAAGAGGAATCCCTCAAATCGAAGTTACCTTTGATATTGACGCAAACGGTATTGTTAATGTATCTGCAAAGGATTTAGGAACAGGCAAAGAGCAGAAAATCACAATCAGCTCATCAACAAATATGTCTAAAGACGATATTGACAAGGCGGTTAAAGAAGCAGAGCAGTATGCCGCAGAAGATAAAAAACGCAGAGAAGAAATCGACGCTAAAAACGAGGCAGAAAACCTTGCATATCAGGCAGAAAAGCTTGTTAATGAAAACGGCGATAAATTAGCTGACGAAGATAAAAATACACTTAACACAAAAACAGCAGCATTAAAAGAAGCTATTTCTAAAAATGATGTTGAAATGATGAATGCAGCAAAAGATGACTTGCAGAAAGCTCTTTACGAAGTATCAACAAAGCTTTACCAGCAGGCAGCTCCTCAGGGACAGCCGGGTCAGCCCGGACCGGATATGGGCGGAGCAAACGGCTCAGCTCAAGGCGGTCCTGACGGAAATGTATATGACGCTGATTTTACAGATGTTGACAATAACTGATAATGCTGTAAAATAAGGATATATTGCGGTGACTGTCTCAAAATAAAAAAGTGAAACAGAACATTTCTTAAACACCGTAGGGGCGACCCTTGCGGTCGCCCGAAAAGCAGAACATATCAAAAACTTTGTAGGGGCGGATTCAATATCCGCCCACAAAAGAACGGACAAATATACATAAAACATTTCTCAAAAATTGTAGGGGACGATGCCTACATCGTCCCAAAAAGGTTAGATGAAAGGGCTGATGAAGGCATCAGCCCCTACAATTATGTAGAAATGTTTTAGTAAATTTTACGGCGTTGTGAGAGGTGAATAAATTGGCAGATAAACGAGATTATTACGAGGTGCTTGGAGTTTCAAAGGGTGCCTCTGATGATGAAATAAAAAAGGCATTCAGGCAGAGTGCAAAAAAATATCACCCTGACCTTCATCCGGGAGATAAAACCTGTGAAGAAAAGTTTAAAGAGGTTAATGAAGCCTATGAGGTTTTATCAGACAGCGAAAAGCGTGCAAGATATGACCAGTTCGGTCACGCAGGAGTTGACCCTAACTTCGGCGCAGGCGGCGGAAGTCCCTTCGGTGCGGATATGGATATCGGCGATATTTTCAATAGCTTTTTCGGCGGTTTCGGCGGCTTTGGCGGAAGAAGAAACTCAAATCCGAACGCTCCAAGACGAGGAGCAGACGTTGAAGCTAATCTTTTTATTGAATTTGAAGAAGCCGCAAAGGGTTGTAAAAAAACCGTAACATATCAGAATATAGAAACCTGCTCCGATTGTCACGGAACAGGTGCGGATAAAGGCTCAACCCCCAAAACCTGCTCTGCATGCGGAGGTTCGGGCAGAGTAACAATTAACCAGAGAACGCCCTTTGGCGTTGTTCAAACTCAGAGAACCTGTGACGCTTGTAAGGGCAAAGGTAAAATTGTTGAAAAACCTTGCAGAAAATGTAACGGAAACGGCAGAGTCCGTGTCAGAAAGAATGTTGAGGTTACTGTTCCTGCGGGTATCAGCGATACGCAGATTTTAAATGTGGGCGGCAGAGGAAATAACGGCGTAAACGGAGGTCCCTCAGGGGATTTGCATGTTTATGTTAACGTTCGTCCTCACCCTGTATTTGAGAGAAAAGGCAATGATGTTTGGTGCGATATGCCTATAACCTTTGCTCAGGCGGCATTAGGTGCAGAAATTGTTGTGCCTACTCTTGACGGCAAGGTAAGCTATACAGTCCATGAAGGTACTCAGCCGGGAGATATTTTTAAGCTTAAAGGCAAAGGTATTCAGAACATAAACGGCAGAGGTAAAGGCGACCAATATGTAAGAGTTTCAATAGAAGTTCCGAAAAATCTTTCAAAGGAGCAAAAAGAGCTTATTAAAAAACTTGATGAAACAGCAACCGACAAAAACTACGCAAAAAGAAAAACATTTCGTGATAAAATAAAGGATATGTTTGGTGAATAATCGTTTTAAATGAAAGGATTTACTTATGGCACAATGGACAGAAATCAGAATTTCCATAAATTCAAAAGATGTTGATAAGGCTTCTGATATTGCAAATATGGTAGTTCCTTACGGAATTTATATTGAGGACTATTCTCTTCTTGAAGAAGAGGTGCAGGAAATAGCTCATATTGATTTAATTGACGAGGAACTTTTGCAAAAAGATAAAAATAAAGCTTTTGTACATATTTATCTTGAGCCTGATGTAAATCCAATGGAATCAGTTGCCTTTTTGTCGGAAAGATTTACAAGCGAAGGTATAGAGCATAAAATAGAGACTTCAGACTGTGCAGAGGAGGACTGGAGAAATAACTGGAAGCAGTATTTTAATCCCACTCCCGTAGGAGAAAAGCTCCTTATCCGCCCGTCATGGAGAGACGATTATGACCCTCAGGGCAGAACCGTTTTAAACATAGACCCCGGTCTTGCTTTCGGAACAGGCAACCATGAAACTACACGCCTGTGCCTTGAAATGATAGAAAAATACATAAATAAAGGAGATACGGTGCTTGATGTTGGTTGCGGAAGCGGAATACTTGCAATCGGTGCATTGCTTTTAGGTGCGGAAAGTGCAGTAGGTGTAGATATTGACCCCATTGCCGTTACTACCGCAGAGGAAAATGCAAAAATAAATAATGTTTCAGAAAAGTTTCAGGTTATCTGCGGAGATTTAACAGAAAAGGTAAGCGGAAAGTACAATCTAATTGCCGCAAATATTGTTGCAGATGCAATTATAATGCTGTCTAAAGGTGTTAAAAATTTTATGACAGATAACACCGTTTATATAATGAGCGGAATTATCGATTTACGTGCAGAAGAAGTAATAAATTCCTTACATTCCGATTTTGACATAATTGAAGAACACCGTGAAAACGGCTGGGTTTGTCTGGCGGCAAAAGCTAAAAACCATTGATATTGTCACAAAATTGTCACATTAAGGTTATAAAATAATAAGGGCGTATCTGAAAAATATTTAACAAGCCCTGATAATTATAAATTATTATAACTTGGAGGTTTAATAATGAAAAACAAAAGAGATACAGTCAATCTGTTATTTTCAGCATTTCTGATTACTGCATATATTATTTGCAGTTATTTCTTCTCAGGCTTTGCCGCAGGACTTTCAAGTCCCTTTGACACTGTTGTTAATGCGCTGATATTCGTTATATTCGGTTTACTTGTATTTTATGCAACAAGAGTGGGCGAGGGAAAAGCTGTAAAAAGATTCAGCCTGTTGACCCTTATAATTCTTGATTTACCTGCACTTTACATTATTATCGCTTCATTTGCAGAGGGTCTGCCGTTGCATGATATGTTAGTTGTTGAAAGCGGCTTACACCCAATGGTATTGCTTGCAAGCGTTGCCTTAGGTTACGGTATCCCGTATACATTCTTAAGCGGATTTGAGCTTGTTACAGAAGAAATCATTACAGATATGCCTGAGGTTGAAGGCGGAGTTAAAGAGGATGTTGAATTTACTCCCGAGGCAGAAACAACATACACACCTGCAAATGATGAGGAAGAAATTGTTGTAGAGGGAACAAATATTATTCCCGAAAATGACCCTGATGTTGAAGTCAAATCAATTGATGAGGCGGTATCCGAGGAAACAGAGGAATCGGAAGAATCAGAAGAAACCCAAGAATAATTAATCATAAAATTTTAGCGGCAGTATTAATATACTGCCGTTTTTATTAAAAATTTTGATTTTGACAAACAAGATAAATTGCCCCCGACCATCAGGTCGGGGTTAGACTGTAAAAAAGGTTCTCTTTGACAAAGAAAGCAGTTTTCGTAAAAAAGTTTTCTGTATAATTGTAGGGGCTGATGCCTTCATCAGCCCGCTATTTTGGGACGATGTAGGCATCGTCCCCTACAAACTTTGAGAAATGTTCTATTGCAATTGTTTACTAAAAATTAGTCTTTGCCGACTTTATCGACACGCTGACCCCCGACTTTAGGTCGGGGTTTACTTTTGCTTTCATATTTTTAAGTTTTCTTGTTTCTTGCTTCCCAAAAATACTTTAAAGGCTTTATTTTTTCTGTAAAAAAATCCAGACCGTCAACGGCCAACAGAATAAAGATAGGAGTAAAATTATAAAGATATCGTGACCGTGTTTCCCATATAATAAAGAAAATAAATACGGCAAATACAATTCCTCTTAAAAATGTCTGAAAGTTAATTTCCGGCTTAATACATCCTTTAAGAACAGACATACAAATCATAAAAATAAGAAAAAGCTGAAAGCCGCTGCTGTAAACAAAGAAAATAGGTTGATACTCATTTTTATCAATAACAATTGAATGTAAGAAGTTTTCTCTTATGGGATTTTTAATATGGTTTGATATATAATAGGTTCCGTCCTCCCACGTCCAAACGGATTTGTAAGCAATGTGTTTTGCTAAACCCACAATACCGTAATTCGTTAATCTATTTTTAATTTCATCTATATTTGCTTCTTGCTTTGCGTTTTTATCGGGAAATTTACGAGTGTATGCATCATCTTCTTTATCATAGGAACCGTTATTTTTAAGACCCATCATAACCCAATGTGTGTAAGGATACTCATATTTATCCGATTGCTTTTGTGTGATAATTTCCGAACTATTATATACAGTGGTGTAAACTGTTCTGACAAAACCGAACCCTGCAATAAGCGCAAGAAGCAGACAAGCCGTTTTTTTTACTTTAAATTTTAAAATTAAGAAAATAATTGCAGCTGCTAAAATCAAGATAACGCTGCCCTTTATTTTATAACCGCAGAAAACCAATACACCGCATATTACAAGCATAAGATACTTTTTATACCTTTGGTCTGATTTAATTGCGCAGATAAACAGGTAAATCGCACCCACACAAAAGGGCATTGAAATTGAATCTGTGTAGTAATAGGATACATAGGTATAATATGGAGCAAATAAAAAGGATAAAATCAGTACCATAAGGGCTTTTCTGTTGCCGAATATTTTTCTTGCAATAAATACCGTCAGAAGCACCGAAACATTTATTGCTAAAGCATTAACCACAATTGGTATATACATAGGAACATACCCATAGTTTAAATAGGCAAGTCTGTAAAGAAACGATAAAAAGAAAACAAGAGCTAAATTGTTAGGATATCTGATAAGATAAGCATAGTTGTTTTGATAATCCTTTTGAATTAAGTTAAAATTTCCGTTTTGAGCAAAATCAAGTGCATATTTATTTAGATTTTTCAGGTCTGAAACAGGCGTCATTTCAAGCAGATAACCTGCAATCAACTGAATAACCAGCATAATTCCTGCAACAGTGAAAATTATTTTTTTAATATTTCTGTCTGTAAGATTTTGTGTAGTCTTTAATCTTCTGTACTTTGTACTACTGTTATATTTCTGAATGAAAATATAAACAGCTGTAAAAATTACGAGAAGTAAAAGAAATGTCAGAACTATCCATGGACGTTCTATTTCGGAATATTTATTATTTTTATTGCCGTAACCCATAAAAATAATAGTAAAAAACATACATCCGAAACTAATAAGAAAAATAATATTAAAAGTCCTGTTCAATACTCTGGCTAATTTTTTTCCGTTCATTGTTCCTCCAAAATTCATAGAAAATAAAATTCAAACCCATTTGTCTCTAAAATGTATTTTGCCAATATATATGCCAAAAATTCTTAATAATTAAAAGCAGGGGAAATTACGAAAAAGCCGGTTAAAAATAATAAAGCTTAAATTAAATATCAACCGGTCTTTTATTTTTATACAGCCTGTGATATAATATCTATATGTAATGTAGCAAAAATTCGGAGGCGTTAATAATGGGATGTTCTCATAATTGTTCAAGTTGCGGGGAAACCTGCAATGAAAGAACAGAAAAACAGGATCTTCACGAAAAACTGAATCCTTTGAGCAGTGTTAAGAAAGTTATTGGCGTAGTATCAGGCAAGGGTGGTGTAGGCAAAAGTCTTGTAACCGCAGGACTTGCAGTAGCCTTTAACAGAATGGGTTATAAAACTGCTGTGTTAGACGCAGATATTACAGGACCGTCCATTCCCAAAGCCTTTGGCATAAAGGAAAAATGCAAAGGAAATGACAACGGACTTTTCCCTGTAACAACAGAAACAGGTATTGATATTATGTCTGTTAATCTACTTTTGCCAAACGAAACAGACCCCGTTGTATGGCGAGGCCCGATTATTGCAGGAACAGTAAAACAATTCTGGAGCGATGTTATCTGGCAGGATATTGACTATATGTTTGTTGATATGCCTCCGGGTACAGGAGATGTTGCCCTTACTGTTTTCCAAAGTATTCCCGTTGACGGAATCGTCATTGTAACATCTCCTCAGGAGCTTGTATCAATGATTGTTGAAAAGGCAGTTAAAATGGCAAAAATGATGAATATACCTATTCTCGGTATTGTTGAAAATATGAGCAGCTTCAAATGTCCCGACTGCGGAAAGGTTCATAAAATTTTTGGCGAGAGCAAGGTTCGAGAAACGGCTGATGAAATAGGAACAAAGGTTCTTGCGGAAATTCCCATAGACAGCGAGATGGCAAGCTTTACTGATAAAGGCAAAACAGAAGCCTTTAACGGAAACTATCTTGCAGAGGCAGCCTTGATAATTAAAAAAGACTTAGAATAAAGGAGGAATTATTTATGGCTGAAAGCACGGCTGTAAAACAAAAGAAAGAGAAAAAGTTTTCTTTTAAAGAGTATGTTCTTAACATAAGAAATGTTGAATCAAGGGATTTCGGACTTGATGTTGTTAAAGTTATAGCAATGGTGTTTGTATTAAGCGTTCATTTTTTTCTGTATAACGGACATTATTACAGCTACATAATCGGACCCAATCAAGCAACAGATTTTATTTTAACAACGATCGTAAGAGATTTATTCTTTATTTGTGTACCGTTGTTTTTATTGGTTTCAGGTGCGTTAAGCTATTATCATCCTGCAGATTTATCAAAAAAGCATTTTGTAAAAATAACGCCTATTATTGTAAACAGCCTAATTATTGGTGCTTTTGTAATAATTTATAAGCTTGCAAATGCAACTCCGGGGGTAGAAGATCCGGCACTTACCCCTTACCGCTTGCTTCAGGGCTTGTGGAGTGCAACATTGCCTTCCTACGGCTGGTACGTGAATATGTATGTTACGCTGTTTGTGTTTATGCCCATTATAGATATTGCCTATAATTCTCTTGACACTCAAAAAAAGAAAACCTGTATGATGATAGTGTTTATTGTTATTACATTTCTCCCTAAAGCATTAAACCAAATAAAGATTGAAGATCAGAGCCTTGGTGTAATGCCCAGCTATTTTGCTGCTCTTTTGTGGCCTGCAACTTATTATGTAATAGGTAAATATATAAGAGAATTCAGCTTTAAGATAAACCGTGTTTTAATTGGTATGCTTATGGTTCTGTGCTTGATTTATCAGGCAATTAAGGTTTATCTGGGAGGTCAGGGAAAAACATTTTACAGTTCTCTTTATGCAGATAACAGCGATCTTATAACAATGATTACAGCAGTTTGTTTCTTCCTGATGGTTTATAACGTCAATACAAAAAATAAGACGATAAGAAGTATTTTTGCTTCTCTTTCAAGCCTGACCCTTTCAGTTTATCTTCTCTCATGGTTTGGCGACCAGATTTTACATCATAAATTCGGTGAAATATTCAGTCCAACCCTTACAGGTTTCGGCGATTATTTTGTAGCGTTCTTAAAGGTTGTACCTCTCAATCTTGTTTTAAGTATTTTAGCGGCTTATATTGTAGGCGTTCTTATAAAGCTTATAAGCAGACCGCTTATGAAATTTATGATGAATCACAGTATCAGTGACTTTTTTAAAAGTAAAAAGGAAAAAACTCCGATAAAAGCAATTGAAAATAAATAAGTAAAGATAAGAGGCTGTCTCAAAACGCATTGTGTTTTGAGACAGCCCTTGCTATTTTGTGATGACTAAAACTTGATAGATGGATATAAAGGTTTCCTGCATAATTGTAGGGGTCGATGCCTACATCGACCCATTATTTGAAACTTTTTTGGGAGGATGTAGGCATCCTCCCCTACAAACATTTAGAAAAGTTGAAATTTGATTTTTGGACAACCGCAAGGGTTGTCCCTGGGATTATACAGAATAGTTATCTGTAGAAATTTAGCTTCCTCTTACGAGGGAGCTTTTTATATTCCTTCATTCTACGCTAATTATAAAAAACCGAAAACAAGGATTTTCTTAAAAAATCTGATTTTTTATGGGATAATTACTTTACTTTTAACTGCAAAAGTGTTAAAATCTTATAAGGTACGCATTTGTATCAATAGCAGAATATTGCAGATAACAATTTATGTTTCTGCATTTAATATTTAAGGAGGTCAAATCCAATGGCAAGACAAATGAAAACAATGGATGGTAACAGTGCCGCTGCTCATGTTTCTTATGCTTTTACTGATGTGGCAGCAATTTACCCAATTACCCCTTCTTCTGTAATGGCTGACTTAACAGACCAGTATGCAGTTCAGGGTAAAAAGAATTTATTCGGCAGAGAAGTTCAGGTTACTGAAATGCAGTCTGAGGGAGGTGCTTCAGGTGCAGTTCACGGTTCCTTGGCAGCAGGTGCCTTAACAACTACTTACACAGCTTCACAGGGCTTACTCCTGATGATTCCTAATATGTATAAAATGGCAGGCGAGCTTTTGCCAAGCGTTATTCACGTATCAGCTCGTGCATTAACAAGCCACGCACTTTCAATTTTCGGCGATCATTCAGATATTTATGCATGCCGTCAGACAGGTTATGCAATGCTTTGCTCAAATAACCCTCAAGAGGTTATGGACCTTGCAGCAGTTGCTCACCTTTCTGCAATTAAGGGCAGAGTTCCTTTCCTTCATTTCTTTGACGGTTTCAGAACATCTCACGAGGTTCAGAAAATCGAAACTTGGGATTATGACGATTTAGGCGATATGCTTGACTGGGATGCTGTTGAAGCATACAGAAGAAGAAGCTTAAACCCTGAGCATCCTGTAATCAGAGGTACAGCTCAGAACGACGATATCTTCTTCCAGGCAAGAGAGGCTTGTAATAAATATTACGATGCAGTCCCTGAAGTTGTAGTTGAATATATGAACAAAGTAAACGCAAAAGCAGGTACAGACTACAAGCCCTTTAACTACTACGGTGCAGAAGATGCAGAGCACGTAATCGTTGCTATGGGTTCAGTATGCGACTGTGCAGAGGAAGTTGTTGATTATTTAAATGCAGCAGGCGAAAAAGTAGGCCTTGTTAAAGTAAGACTTTACAGACCTTTCGTTGCAGATTATCTTTTAAGCGAGCTTCCTAAAACAGTTAAATCTATTTCAGTTCTCGACAGAACAAAAGAACCAGGCTCAATCGGCGAACCTCTTTACCTTGATGTTCTTGCAGCTATCAACGGTTCAGATTTCTCTGATGTTAAGGTTTATACGGGTCGTTACGGTCTTGGTTCAAAGGATACAACACCTGCCGATATCGTTGCCGTTTACAGAAACGCTGAGAGTGCAACTCCTAAGAAGAGATTTACAATCGGCATTGTTGACGATGTTACAAATCTTTCACTTGAAATTAAAGAAAATCCCGACACAACTCCTGCCGGCACAAGCTCATGTAAATTCTGGGGTCTTGGTGCAGACGGTACAGTTGGTGCAAATAAAAACTCAATTAAAATTATCGGTGACTATACTGATATGTACGCTCAGGGTTACTTTGCTTATGACTCAAAGAAATCAGGCGGCTTGACAGTTTCCCACCTGCGTTTCGGTAATACTCCTATTAAATCAACTTACTATATCAGCAAGGCAGACTTCGTTGCTTGTCATAACCCATCATATGTTGATAAATATGATATGGTTGACGACCTTAAAGAAGGCGGTTCATTCCTCCTTAACTGCCCTTGGGATGTTGAAGAATTAGATAAGCGTTTACCGGGTAAAATGAAGAGACTTCTTGCTGAAAAGAAGATCAACTTCTATACAATCGACGGTATCTCAATCGGTAAAGAAATCGGCTTAGGCGGCAGAATTAATACTATTTTACAGTCTGCTTTCTTTAAAATTGCTGATATTATTCCTGCTGATCAGGCTAAAGAATATATGAAAGAAAAGGCTACTCAGTCTTACAGCAAAAAAGGTCAGGCTATTGTTGATATGAACCATGCCGCTATTGACAGAGGTATGTCAGACCTTAAAAAGGTTGATGTTCCTGCTGAATGGCTTAACGCAGCAGACGATTCAGCTGTAGAAAAGGTAACAGAGGGCAGAGAAGAAGTAGTTAAATATGTTAACGAAATCTTAAACCCTGTTAATGCTTATAAGGGTAATCAGCTTCCTGTTTCTGCGTTTATGGATCACGTTGACGGTACTGCTCCAAACGGATCTTCTGCTTATGAAAAGAGAGGTATTGCAGTAGACGTTCCTGAATGGGTTCCTGAAAATTGTATTCAGTGTAACAGATGTGCTTATGTATGTCCTCACGCTGTAATCCGTCCTGTTGCTTTAACAGATGACGAAATTGCAAATGCTCCTTTAGATGTTCAGACAATTCCTATGACAGGAATGGCTGATTATAAATTTACAATGACAGTTTCTACTCTTGACTGTACAGGCTGCGGCTCTTGCGCACAGGTTTGCCCCGGTAAGAAGGGCGAGAAGGCTCTTGTTATGAAGCCAATCGACTCACAGCTTAAGAGTCAGGAAGTATTCAACTACGCAAAAGACCTTGAGGATAAACCTGCTGTTACAGAGAAGTTTAAAGAAACAACAGTTAAAGGCAGTCAGTTTAAACAACCATTGCTTGAATTCTCAGGCGCTTGCGCAGGCTGTGGTGAAACACCTTACGCTAAGCTTATAACACAGCTCTTCGGTGACAGAATGTTCATTGCAAATGCAACAGGTTGTTCTTCAATCTGGGGTGCTTCTGCTCCTGCAACTCCTTATACAGTTAATAAGAAAGGCTTCGGTCCTGCTTGGCAGAACAGCTTGTTTGAGGATAACGCAGAGTTCGGTTATGGTATGGCTTTAGGTCAAAAGGCTATTCGTGACAGACTTGCAGAGTATGTTAAGAATATCGCTGATTTAACAGATAAACAGGATGTTAAAGATGCTTGTGCAGATTATCTCAACACAACAACAGATTCAAAAGCAAACCGTCCTGCAACAGATGCATTAATTGAAAAATTAGAGGTTCTCGCAGGCGAAAGCGGAGAAGTTGCAGAGCTTGCTAAGAAAACACTCGTTGATAAAGATGAGCTTGCTAAAAAGTCAGTATGGATTCTCGGCGGCGACGGTTGGGCTTATGACATCGGTTTCGGCGGTCTTGACCATGTAATCGCATCAGGCGAAAATGTAAATATCCTCGTATTCGATACAGAGGTTTACTCAAATACAGGCGGTCAGGCTTCAAAAGCTACACCTGTAGGTTCAGTTGCTCAGTTTGCTGCTGCAGGTAAATCTATGAAGAAGAAAGATCTTGCCGCTATTGCTATGAGTTACGGCTATGTATATGTTGCTCAGGTTGCTATGGGTGCTGACTATAACCAGTGCATTAAAGCTATGGTAGAGGCTGAAAGCTACAACGGTCCTTCAATCGTTATCTGCTATGCTCCATGTATCAACCACGGAATTAAGGGTGGTATGGGCGTTGCTCAGAAAGAAGAGGAGAAGGCTGTTCAGGCAGGTTATTGGAACTGCTTCAGATTTGACCCACGCCTTGCAGACGAAGGTAAAAATCCGTTTATGCTGGATAGTAAAGCTCCAAGTGCTTCCTATCGTGACTTCATTATGAGCGAAGTTCGTTATAACAGACTTGCTCGCTCTAACCCTGAAAGAGCAGAAAAACTCTTTGCACAGGCTGAAGATCTTGCAGAGAAGAAGTATGAGCATCTTGCTAAACTTGCAAGCTTTGACGATGCAAAATAAATTTCAGCAAAAAGCGAATATAAGATGAATAAAAAAAGACCGGCTCAGAGATGAGCCGGTCTTTTTGGCATATATATTATACTACTTGTACAACCTAATATTATATGTTATAATACGATACAGTAAAGGAACGGCGGCGGCTGTTTCAGCCCCTAATGATTGGGGGTGTTATAGTGGAATACATAATCTGTTTTACTTTGTTAGTAACAATTATTGTTTTAATTATAAAGAAATAACCGCCCTGTATTCGCACTACAGAGCGGTTTTTTAAAAATATAAAAAATCATCAAGTGAAACAGCCCAAACTGTTCTTTTACTATCTAAATAATAGCACGATACATACAGTTTGTCAATAAAAAATGGGAAAAATTAAACGTGATAATCAATAAACAAGCTTAAAGGGCTGTCTTAAAATGAATTAGTTTTGAGGCAGCTCTTTAACTTTATTTGAAAATATTATGTATTAATCTACAAATTTTACTGCGGTTCCGTAAGCCAAAATTTCTGAGGCGCCCTGTGTGATTGAGCTTGAAGCATAACGCATACAAATAATTGCATCTGCTCCCATGCTCTGAGCGCTTTCAATCATTCTTTCCATTGCAAGAGTTCTTGCCTTTGTCATCATTTCATTATATGATTTTAGCTCTCCGCCTACTAAGGTTTTAAAGCTTGCCATAATGTCTTTACCCATATGCACGCTCTGAACTGTATTGCCCTGAGCAATACCCAGCTCCTGATATTTTTTGCCTGAAATAGTGTCGCTTGTTGTTATTAACATAATTATTCCTCCTAAGGTATATTACTTATAATACACTATTAGAGTAATACAAACAAAATAATTTGTCAATATCAGGATTTTTGCTAACTCAAGGCTGTACCCAGAACCTTATTTACAGAAGTTGAAAATACCTGCCACTCCTGCTGTTTTTCTTTAAGGCATTTAATCCCCTTTTTTGTAATATGATAGTACTTGCGTTTTCTGCCCTCGGTATCTTCCCAGTAGCTTTCAAGGAAATTTTCCTCTTCAAGTGCATGTAAAATAGGGTAAAGGGTACCCTCTTTAAGTACAAAAACATCCTCGCTTTGCTTTTCAATTTCTTTGATAATTTTGTATCCGTACAAATCGTTTTCTTTTAAAACACTTAACACCAAAAGCGATGTACTTCCTTTAATTAATTCTTTGCTTACTTTCATATTAATCACTCCTTATTTTTTCCAGAACTGTAAATTTGTTAAATAGCCGTCTGTAAATACCACTGTTACAGACCAATATTCGTTGCTTTCCAATAGAAAGTGAAATCTTATATCTTCATAGTTGATTCCGCTTTCATTGTATAGAGGCTCGTTAAATCCGTTTTGAGTTGTCTTATCAACAGACACAGCTTTTTGATATAATTCGCCGTTCATAAAATTAGTTAGTGACATTTCAGGTGTTTTAAGGGTAGATGTCCATAACGTCAACATATTTATTGTGCTGTCATATATATCCTCGTCCTCACCAAAATCCTGTAAAATCATTTTTTCTTTGAATATATCAAACCGGGGTTCATTTAGATAGATATCTCTGTTAACGGGAACAAGCTTTGATGTTATTGTTACTGCAAAAGCTAAAAGTCCAACGTCCGAGTCAGGTTCACAATAAGCATAAATATAAGAACTGTCAGCATGGGATTGATAATTTGCATAAAGGTCCGTTGAATTTAAAGGTGCAAAGCCTTCGTTTTCAACATCTTCTCTAAGCTCGACTATTCCTTTTTCAGCAATAGGAGTATTTACAACAAATTCAATTTCACGCTTTTTCATTTGGTTGTTCTCAGCAATTTTTTCATCAATATTTGCATAAGCAACAGCCGTTGAAACAGATATAAGAACTATATTTAAAGACAGGAAACAGATTAGAATTTTTTTGAATATTTTGTAAGGGGTCCAAAGACGTTTGGATGATTTTCCACGCTCCTGAAGATAAATGCCCCTAAATATGTAAATACACATCCCCAATAATACCAAGGCAATTACAAATGAGCCGATACTTAAAAAGGTTTTAATATTTTCTTCAATAAATGCGTATGAAAATATACTGTCAGTATATCCGCTAAAACCGCTTGTTATAACCTTTGCAACGGAATAAAACATAGGCTGATATGGCGGAAAAATAATTTGCATAAATACCGATACTGCCGTTAATCCTGCAATGAATTTGTTGCGGTTGTTTCTTGCTGAAATAACAGTAACTATAGTTAAAACAAATACCGCAAGAGATATTAAGTCAATATATAAATAATGAATGGCGTTAAAAGGCACAGGAGAATATATAAGAGAAAAAAGTGATAAAAATGAATTGTCATATAATAATGCAGTATGTAAATAACAAACAGCAATAATTAAAATTGCATTTAATATTATTGAAATAATATTTTCTCTTTTTTTATACCATTTTATATTGTGCAGGCTGTTAAGGGGAACGGCGGTTTGTTCAGGGTCGCCCATATCTTCGGTTGCCATTTCTTCTGCCTGCTTTCTTGTATAGCCGATTTCAACATAATAGTCAATTTTATCAAGGATATGTGAGGATAGCTCATCTTCAATATTTTGCTTTGCAGTTTTGCTTTTTATATGCTTTTTAACCTCATCAATAAATTTATTATTCATTATATCCCTCCTATACATAGAATTACTATACATAGATTATCTATGTATATAAAATAGCATACAAAAATTTACTTGTCAATATTTTTATAAATATTTTATAGAGAGGGAATTTTATGCATAAATTAAAAACCGCCGTTTCCGATTTTATCTGGAAACAGCGGTATTTTTAATTAATTATTTGTTTCTATATCCTTGAAATTTTTCGTGTGTTTATCAGGTCTTACCATCGGCGGTGCATATGGATATATGTCCTCATAGGATTCTTCCTCAACAGCGTCTTTTATTGCAGAGGGGATTAAGCCTGTACATTCATGTGCCGAAATGGAAGCTGACTCTAAATCGTCGTTAATTGGGTAACTGTCGTCATATTCATATTGCTTTTTCATAAGCTCACCTCATTATAACTTTTACAGTTATTATTTACTAAGGCAAGCTGTCTATACTATAAAAATTTATTTTTTAAGATTTCTGCAACTCCGTTATCCTTTAACATATTTGTCAATTAGTTTAATTATAGATTATTAAATGTTGACATCTTAAATTATGTTTGCTATAATTTTTATCAAGAATATGTTACAGGCGTTGACAGGGAGGAGTACCCGCAGGCTTTGGCAAAGAGAGAAGACGGTTGGTGTAAGTCTTCGTAAAATCGGCGGAGGAAGTAGCCCTTGAGCATTGGACTGAACAGATTTTTAATTAATAATAATCTCAGTAGATTCCAACGGATGCCCACCGTTACAGGGGACGCAATATAAGTCTAACACTCGTATTGTAAAGTGCAGATTTTTCTGAATTTAGGTGGTACCACGGATTTAATTCGCCCTAAGCTTTTAATAAGGCTTAGGGTGTTTTTTATTGCAGAAAATCTAAAACACGCAGGTAACAAATGAAATATAAAGTCAAACTCCAATAATAGACAATGTCATTAACTTAAGCAAAACGATTGAGACAATGAGTAGGGGACGATGCCCACATCGTCCCAAAAGAGTTTGCTGAGCGGGTCGATGAAGGCATCGACCCCTACAAATTTTGATAAAAGTTCTGCTTTGTGGAAGTATCCATTTAGTTGACGACATTGCAATAAAGAAAGGAAGAAAATTTTATGGCAAAGGAATTGGCAAAATCCTATAATCCAAGTGAATTTGAAGACAGAATTTATGATTTCTGGCTGAAAGGTAACTATTTTCACGCAGAAGTTGATGAAGATAAAAAACCATACACAATAGTGATGCCCCCGCCGAATATTACAGGTCAGCTCCATATGGGTCACGCTCTTGATGAAACCTTGCAGGACATTCTTATCCGTTGGAGAAGAATGCAGGGATATTCTGCACTCTGGCTTCCCGGAACAGACCACGCTTCAATAGCAACAGAGGCAAAAATTGTTGAGGCTATGCGAAAAGAGGGCGTAACCAAAGAAGATTTAGGCAGAGAAAAATTCCTTGAGCGTGCGTGGGATTGGAAAAAAGAGTACGGAGGAAGAATTACAGACCAGCTTAAAAAATTAGGTTCAAGCTGTGACTGGGAACGTGAACGCTTTACAATGGATGAGGGCTGTTCAAAGGCTGTAAAGGAAGTATTCATAAAGCTGTATGAAAAGGGTCTTATTTACAGAGGAGAGCGTATTATCAACTGGTGTCCTCATTGCTGTACATCTATTTCCGACGCTGAGGTAGATTTTGCCGAACAGGAGGGTTCATTCTGGCATTTAAGATATCCTCTTACAGACGGTTCAGGCTATGTTGAGCTTGCAACAACAAGACCTGAAACACTTTTAGGCGATACGGCAGTTGCCGTTCATCCTGATGATGAAAGATACAAAGATTTTGTAGGAAAAACAGTAACTCTACCTATCGTAGGCAGAGAAATTCCTGTTGTTGCAGATGATTATGTTGAACAGGATTTCGGAACAGGTGTTGTAAAAATCACTCCTGCACATGACCCTAACGACTTTGAGGTTGGATTAAGACACAACCTGCCTGTAATAAATGTAATGGACGATACTGCCGTTATGAATGAAAATGCAGGTAAATATCAGGGTATGGACAGATACGAGTGCAGAAAAGCTATCGTTAAAGACCTTGAAGAAGGCGGATTTTTAGTAAAGATTGAACCTTTAAAGCATAATGTAGGAACCTGCTACCGCTGTAAAACAACAGTTGAGCCGAGAGTTTCAAAGCAGTGGTTTGTTAAAATGGAGCCTTTGGCCAAGCCTGCCATTGACTGTGTTAAAACAGGCAAAACAAAGTTTATTCCCGAAAGATTTGAAAAGGTATACTTCCATTGGATGGAAAATATTAAGGACTGGTGTATTTCCCGTCAGTTATGGTGGGGACACAGAATACCTGCATGGTATTGTCAGGATTGCGGAGAGATTATTGTATCTGCTGATACTCCTCATACCTGCCCGAAATGTAACAGCACAAACCTAAAACAAGATGAAGATACTCTTGATACTTGGTTCTCATCTGCTTTATGGCCGTTCAGTACCCTCGGCTGGCCTGAAAAGACTAAAGAGCTTGAGTATTTCTACCCCACCAATACCCTTGTAACAGGTTATGATATTATTTTCTTCTGGGTTGCAAGAATGATTTTCTCAGCTTGTGAGCATACAGAAAGTCAGCCCTTTGATACGGTATTCATTCACGGTATTGTGCGAGATGAAAAGGGCATTAAAATGTCTAAATCTTTGGGTAACGGTATTGACCCTCTTGAAATTATAAAGGACTACGGTGCAGACGCATTAAGACTTTTCCTTGCAACAGGTAACTCTCCGGGAAATGATATGCGTTTCTCAGATAAAAAGGTTGAATCTTGCAGAAACTTTGCAAATAAGCTGTGGAATGCGTCCCGCTTTGTTCATATGAATATAGATGATTTTGATGTTAAAAATCAGCTTCCCGATGAGCTTACAACAGAGGATAAGTGGATCATATCAACAATTAATAATGTTGCTAAGGAAATCAACGAAAATCTTGATAAATTTGAGCTTGGTATTGCAGTTCAAAAGATTTATGATTTTACTTGGGATTATTACTGCGATTGGTATATTGAGTTTACAAAACCAAGATTGCAGGGAGAGGGTAAAGACGCTGAAAACGCCCGTCAGGTACTTGTTTGGGTTCTTGACCGGACTTTGCGTTTGCTCCATCCCTTTATGCCGTATATTACAGAAGAAATCTGGCAGACGATTCCCCATACAGGCGAAACAGTAATGCTTGCAAAATATCCTGAATATAAAGAGGAATTGAATTTTGCAGATGCAACTGCTCAAATGGAAAAGGTAATTGAAGCAATTAAGGCTATCCGCAACAGACGTCAGGAGATGAATGTTCCTCCGTCAAAGAAAGCGAAGGTTTATATTGCAACAGAATTTAAGGATACCTTTAAACAAGGTGAAAAATTCATTTGCAAAATGGCTTCGGCAAGCGAGGTTGAACTGGGCGACAGCTTTAACCTTGAGGGAGCAGTTACAATAGTAACAGGCAGTGCAAAGATTTATATTCCTATGGATGAGCTTGTAGACAAAAAGGCAGAGCTTGAAAGACTTAATAAAGAGCTTGCACAGGTTGAAAAACGCCTTGCACAAAGCGAGGGCAAGCTAAATAATCAAGGCTTTGTTTCAAAAGCACCTGCCGATGTTATAGAAAAGGTTAAAGGACAGGCAGAAAAAGAAAGAGAAAAAATTGCTCTTATTAAAGCCGCAATCGAGGCATTGAATTAATAATAGAATAAGATAAAAGCAACACCTGCCAAAAGGAAATAATTTCTTTCGGCAGGTGTTTTGTTTGGTATTTAGTACTATATGGAATAAGGTGTCTTTGCTCATAATATTGACTTGAAAAATCTTTTGATGTAAAATGAAATCGGCAATTATATTAGTTTTTAGGGAGGAAAAGGATATGAAACAAACAATAAAACAAGTTATTGCACCCGTGCTTGCGTTGCTTATATTATTAAGCTCTGTTGCTGTGTATTCTTTTACCGTATCGGCTGTAACAAGCGGGGATTTTGAATATGAAGTGCTTAAAAACGGAACAGCAGAAATAACAAAATATACCGGCTCTGCATCAGATTTAACTGTTCCCACAGAAATTGCCGGATATTCTGTTACAAGCATTGGCAAAGAAGCGTTTTATAATTGTTCAACCCTTGTAAGCATAACAATTCCCAACAGCGTTACAAAAATAAGTGATTATGCATTTTATAATAATAAGAAACTTAAAAATATAACCATTCCAAACAGCGTTACCATTGTCGGTTTCGGTGCATTTGATAATACGGCATGGTATGACAGCCAGATGAACGGTGTAGTTTATGCAGGTAAGTCCGCCTATAAATTTAAGGGTGAAATGCCGCAAAACGCATATATAGCATTAGAACAGGGAATAAAAAGCATTACAGATAATGCGTTTGCCGGTTTTACAAAACTTTCAGGTATATCAATTCCCGACAGTGTAACGAATATAGGAAAAAATGCTTTTAACGGTTGCACAGGTCTTTCAAGTATAACAATTCCTAACAGCATTACAAGTGTTGGTATTAATGCATTTAATAATACAGGGTGGTATAACAGTCAGCCTGACGGCATAATTTATGTAGGAAAGGTTGCCTACAAATATAAGGGAGAAATGCCTGAAAACACCTCTGTAACATTACAAGAGGGAACAAAAAGTATTACAGACAGTGCGTTTGAAAATAATAGCAATCTAAAAGGTATAACGATTGCCGATAGTGTTACAAATATCGGAGACAGTGCATTTTATAATTGCACAGGTCTTACCGATGTAACAATTCCCTACAGCGTTACCGAGATAGGAGTTTATTCCTTTGGATATTATAATAATTCAGGTGAAAAAACCAAGGTTGAAAACTTCACTATTACAGGTTACGCAGATACGGCCGCAGAAGCTTATGCAAATGAAAACGGATTTGAGTTTTTACCGTTAAATAAGCCTGAAACTGAGCCTCCTACAACAAATCCTATAGATCCGCCTGCAACTGAAACCACACAGCCTCCGCAGAAGCTTATCGGTGATGCTGACGGTGACGGAGAAGTTACCGTTAAAGACGTAACATACATTCAGCTTTATTTAGCAAACTTATTAAGCGAGGATAATATTGATTTAACCGTTTGCGATGTTGATAATGACGGAGAAATTAATGTTAAGGACGCTACATATATTCAGCTTCAAATTGCAAATTTGCTATAATTTCAATTTGAATTTTTAAAAATAGTATAGAAATAGAAAAACTGCCTCACGCTATGTGGGGCAGTTTTGATTATACAACAATGTTTTCCTATTGCCTTACTGTTTTGCAAACTGGCTGTTATACAGGTTTGCGTAAAAGCCGTTTTTGGCAAGGAGAGTTTCGTGGTTGCCTTGTTCTACAATGTTTCCGTCGTTCATAACAAGGATTAAATCGCTTTCTTTAATTGTAGAAAGTCTGTGGGCTACAACAAAGCTTGTTCTGCCCTCCATAATTTTTGCAAAGGCTTTCTGAACACGCTGTTCCGTCAAAATATCTATAGAGCTTGTTGCTTCGTCAAGAATAAGCATAGACGGATTTGAAAGCATTGCCCTTGCAATACACAAAAGCTGTCTTTGTCCCTGCGATAGGTTTGAACCATCCTCGGATATTACGGTGTCATAGCCTTTCGGCATACGCCTGATAAAGCTGTGAGCGTATGCTTGCTTTGCAGAATTTATCATCTGTTCCTCTGTGGCGTTTTCGTTGCCGTACATCAAATTTTCTCTTATAGTACCGTTAAAAAGCCAGCTGTCCTGCAATACCATACCGAACTTACTTCTCAGCTCATTTCTGTTTAAATCTTTAACATTTACGCCGTCCACAAGAATTTCTCCGCCGGTAACATCATAAAAACGCATAAGCAGATTTATCATTGTGGTTTTTCCACAGCCGGTAGGGCCAACAATAGCAATATGCTGACCTTTTTCTACTTTTAAGGAAAAGTTTTCAATCAAGCTTTTTTCCTTTGTATAAGAGAAGAAAACGTTTTTAAATTCAACTGTGCCTTTTTGAGGTGAGAGCGTATCGCTTGGAACTTTATCGGGAGTTTCAGACTCCTCCTCCAGAACCTCAAATACCCTTTTTGCCGCCGCAATAGCAGTTTGAAGCTGTGTTAAAACTCCTGTAACTTCATTAAATGGCTTTGTATATTGGTTAGCATAGGTTAAAAAGCAGGAAAGACCGCCTACTGTAATTCCTCCCGATACGGCAGTTATTGCGCCGAAAATTCCTACAGAAGCATATACAAGAGCATTGACAAACCTTGTACTTGGATTTGCCAAAGCGCCTGCAATTTGTGCCTTTAAGCCTACAGTATAAAGCTCGTCATTATATTTTTTAAAGTTTTTAAAAGACCTGTCTTCATAAGAAAAAGACTTAACAATCTGCTGATTTCCGATAAGTTCTTCAACATAACCGCTTATAGTACCCTGCAATTCCTGTTGTTTTCTGAATCTTTTGCTTGAAAGCTTGCCTATAAATGCCGCAACAAACAAAGAAAGAGGAGTAACAAACACAACCACAAGAGCGATTTTTAAATCAATTGAAATCATAAAAATAATTGTGCCTGCAATTGTAACAACACCGGAAAAAAGCTGGGTAATCATCTGAATTAATCCGTCTCCGATTGCATCAACATCATTTACCATTCGGCTTATCAAATCCCCGTGGGGGTGAGAGTCTATATAGGCTAAAGGAGTAGTATTAAACTTTTTAAAAATATCTCTGCGTAAATCCCTTACGGTTTTATAGCTTATGGAGTTTGTGCAGAAATTCATTGCCCATTGAAATATAACAACACCTGCAATGGCAACTAATATATACATTAAAATCTGAAAAATATTTTCAAAATGCACTTCGCCCTGCGCAATAATGTTATCAATCGCCTGACCGACCAAAACAGGGATATACAACGTCAGAGAAACGCTGATTATTGCAAATATGAGTGCAAAAATAAAGTAAGGCAAATAGGTTTTTGAATATGTCAGAACCTTTTTTACTACGGAGGTTTTTTTCATTATCTCAGAACCTCCTCTTTTTCAAGCTGAGAAAGGCAGATTTCTTTATATAAAGGACAACTTTCAAGAAGCTCCTTGTGTTTGCCCTTGCCTGCAAGCTCGCCGTCTTCAAGAACAAGTATTAAATCTGAATTCTTAATTGTTGAGCATCTTTGAGAAACTATAATAACCGTCATATTTTCTGTTTGCTCTTTTAAGGCTTTTCTTAAAGCGGCGTCTGTTGCAAAATCAAGAGCGGAAAAGCTGTCGTCAAGAATTAAAACTTTCGGCATAGATACAATTGCCCTTGCTATGCAAAGCCTTTGACGTTGTCCTCCGGAGAGGTTTTTTCCTCCCTGAACGACCATAGTATCAAGCCCGTAGGGCTTTTCAAGAATGAAATCTTTTGCCTGTGCAATTTCAAGAGCCTTTAATATTTCTTCATCGGTTGATTCGGGATTTTGCCATTTCATATTTTCCCTTACTGTTCCGCTGAATAAAATCGACTGCTGAGGAACAATTCCGATTTGTCTTCGTAAATCTGAAAAAGAATAATCCTTAACATTTACTCCGTCAAACAAAATTTTACCGCTGTTTACATCATAAAATCTGGGGATTAAGTTTATTAATGTGGATTTACCGCTTCCTGTTCCGCCGATAATTCCCACAGTATCGCCTTTGTTAATTTTAAAACTTATATCAGAAAGAGCGTTTTCACCATCTGAATAAGAGAAATAAACATTTTCAAATTCAATTTTCGGGGCTGATTTATTAGGGTTAATTTTTGTGTTTTCATTTTCTTTTACAGAGCTTTCTGTTTCAAAAACCTGATTTATTCTTTGAGCGGATGCAGACGCCTTTGTAAAAAGTACAACAAGATTTGCAACAACTACCATTGCAAGCAAAATCAGAGTCATATAGTTTACAAGTGCAATAATATCACCCGACATAATTTCGCCTGTATTTGCACCCTGCGAGCCGAACCATACAATCAGCACAATTGCAAGGTTTGTGATTGCAAATGTAGCAGGAGAAAGCAGAGCAGACAGCTTGCCTACTTTAATTGAAGTATAGGATAAATCATCTGAGATTTCCTCAAATCTTTTTTGCTCCTGTTTTTGCTTTGAAAAGGCTCTTATAACCCTGTTGCCTGATAAATTTTCTCTTGATATAAGAGAAACCCTGTCAAGCTTTTTCTGAATTGCCTTAAAAAAGGGAACGCTTTTAGACATAACAAAATACAGCACAAGTGCAATTAGAATTGCCGCAATGAAAAAGATAACAGACATTTTTATGTCTATAATCATAGCCATAACCATTGCACCTATTACAAGAAACGGTGCTCTTAAAACAAGTCGAATAAGCATTGCAACGGCATTTTGCATTTGGTTGATGTCGTTGGTCATTCTCGTTATGAGAGAGGGTGTTCCGATTTCGTCAAGCTCTTTGTGAGAAAGAGAATTAATATGCCTGAATAAATCGTTTCTCATTTTTGTTCCGCATCCCTGAGAGGCAATTGATGCACTGTATTGGCACACAAGGGCACTGCAAAGTCCTATAATGCCCAACAATACCATTACTCCGCCCATTTTCAGAATATACCCCGTATCTTTATTAGCAACACCAACATCAATAATGTTTGCCATAACAAGGGGTACAATAAGCTCTAAAATTGCTTCAAACAGCTTACACAGCGGACCGACAATAAGCTGAAATTTATAATCTTTTAAATAACCTTTTAATAATTTAACCATAAAACCGCCTGATTGTGTTTAATAATTAAATTATACCACAGTATAAACAATTTAAAAGATAATTAAGTAAAAATTAGGAAAAATTTTCATATAAAAGTAAGGGGACGATGTAGGCATCGTCCCCTACAAACTTAATTTTATTTAACGGCTCCCTCTGATGAGGGAGCTGTCAGCGATAGCTGACTGAGGGAGAGAAATTGTAAAGGAAAGCTTAACTTACAAAACTTTTTCTCAAAGGTTTTCCTTATAATAGTAGGGGCTGATGCCTTCATCAGCCCGTTTTATGTAACCTTTTTTGGACGATGTAGGTATCGTCCCCTACAAACACTGAGAAATGATTCCTTTTATTTCGGACAACCGCAAGGACTACCCCTACGAGATTAATTAAAACAAAGCATTTGCAAACAAAATAGCTCCCTCTAACGAGGGAGCCGATTTAAATAGAATATTTACCTTATTAAAAATTCATTATTTCAGCAAGAATGCACAGCCGTGTGCAGGAATTATCAAACCGCTGTTTTCAACTCTTGTGTCGAATAACGGCTTACTGTTTGCATATCCCGGAGGCATACTGATTACCATTTGTGTTTCGCCTGCGTTAAATGCACAGAACAGTGAACTGTTATTGTCAATTCTCATATAAGAGAGAAGTCTACCGTGGCATTGAACAGCTATGATATCTCCGTCCCACAATGCACTGCATGATTTACGAAGATTGCCAAGCTTTGTATGCCAATCAATAAGCTCTTTGTTTTCCCTGCCCCATGGATAACAGCAACGGTTAAACGGGTCACGGTAACCCTCCATTCCTGCTTCATCACCGTAATAAACACATGGGAAACCGGGCAAAGTATACTGAATTGCAGAAGCAATTTTCATCATCTTCAATCCGTAATTTCTCTGGTCATCAGATAGCCTTGTATGTGCCTGCCAATGACGGTCACGGCCGTTCAGCGGTTCTCCTGCAATTACGGTTAAAGCACGCTCTGTATCGTGGGTTGAAAGTAAGTTCATTAAAACTCTCAGTACGGGTCTGGGATAGTTTTCAACAACGGACATAATCGTATCCATAACGTATTTTGCGTCTCCGCCTTTAACAAAGTCGAGAATAGCGTTGCGGAATACATAGTTCATTACGCTGTCAAGCTCTTCGCCCAGCAGGAATTTTCTTCTTGCACCATAGCTTTCTTTATTTGAAGCGTCTTCCCAAACCTCTCCTATAATAATTCCCTGAGGGTCTTCCGCTTTAACGGCTTTTCTTAAATTTTCAAGAAATTCGTTGGGAAGCTCGTCTGCAACGTCAAGTCGCCAGCCTGAGTTACCGCATTTCATCCATTTTCTTACAATACCGTTTTCGCCGTTAATATATTCATTAAAAGACGGGTCGTTTTCATTAACCTCAGGAAGAGTATAGAATCCCCACCAGGAATTGTAATTATCAGGCCAATGATTAAATTTATACCAGCTTGAATACGGACTGTTCTGATCTCTGTAAGCTCCGCCGCTGCCGTATCTTCCGCTTCTGTTAAAGTACTTACTGTCGCTTCCTGTATGAGAGAAAACGCCGTCGTTAATAACGTGAATACCGTGTTTTTTTGCTTCGGCACAAAGGCTTACAAAATCCTCTTCAGTACCTAAAATAGGGTCTACCTGACTATAATCACCTGTATCATAACGGTGGTTTGAATATGCCCTTGTGATAGGATTTAAATAAATACAAGTAACGCCTAAACCCTCTAAGTAATCCAGCTTTTGCTCAATACCCTTTAAGTCGCCCATAAAGAAGTCTGTGTTGGTGATTTCACCGTGCTCGTTAGGCCACCATTGAGGAAGAGCATACCAATCGTGATTTATGGATAAGTCTGTTCTTTGAAAATCCTTTTTCTCGCCGCTGAAGTTGAATCTGTCGGGGAAAATCTGATACATTACACCGCCCACAGGCCATGAGGGAGTTTCAAACCCTTTCTTATAGCAGGTAATCTGCCAGCTTCTGCCCGGTGAGCGTTCAATAGTGCTGACCTGATACGGGTCAGAGGGAATAATATATCTTACTCCATCGTTTGTATTTAATTTAAAGCTGTACCAGTACAGTCCTATTCTATCGGGAGTAAAGTCACATTCCCAGATTTCAGTCTGGTCGTCAAAATAGCCGTGCCAGAACATATTATAAAAGTTCCAGTTATAATCGTCATCATATTTTACGCACATCTCAACACTTGAAGTGCTTAAATTATGCGGAATTAATACTCTAAGATGAATACTTGTACCCTGTTCTACTGCGCCAAACGGGGAGCGATAATAATCTTTTCTTGAGTCAAATGGAATTGGCATAAATACACATCCTAAAAAATGAAAAATTTGTCAGTTTAATAAACTTTTCTTAGACTGAGATTAGTATAAAGTCACATATATTAATTTTATCATACAAGATAGTTATTTTCAACTAAAAAAGTCGATTTTTTTCTGTAACATTATGGAGTGTTTTGCAAATTATGCTTGGTAAATGTTTAAAATGTAGGAAAATAGCGAATAAGAACATTTCTCAAGCTACTACAATATATAAGGAAAACATTTATATTTACCAAGTTTCGGTTTTTATTAAATCTCGGTTAAAATATTATAAATTTTAAATAACTCTTTTTTATTCTATGTTTTTGTAGTATAATTAGTGTAGTACGGTATGAACGGAGGCTTGCTATGAATAAGAATAAAGTAACTGTTTATGTTGGCGGCAGAAGACTTATGCTTGTATCATCTGAAAACGAAGAATACATCAAGGAAATTGCCCAAAAGGTAAACGACAGAATAGATACAGTTGCAAAAGCGTATCCACAGCTTGACGCAAGAGGCTGTGCGGTAATGACAGCGCTTGATTATGCAGATGACGAGAGAAAAGCACTGGGTAAAAAAGCGGAGCTTGTAGAGCAGGCAAACAAGGTTTTAAGGCAGGCAGATAAGCAAAGCAAGCAGATTATAGAGTTAAAAAATCAAAATGCCGAGCTTGATAAAAAATATGATGAGCTTTTGGAAAAGTTTGAAGATTTGAGAAAGAAAAACTCAAATCTTACTGCACAGTATAATGAGCTTAAAAAGTTTCTTGATAAGCAGATAAGCATTTCCGCACAAAATAAAAGAGAAGCTGAAAAAAAGGCTGAGGCTTCAAAATCGGAAAATTCCGCAAAAGAGCGGGAAAACGGCAAGACTACTGAGAAAAATCCGGAGAAAGCCGAAAATAAGGGATATAATAAAAAACCGATTGCCTTCGGAAACAAAGAAAATAATAAAAAAGAAAAAGCAGAAAACAACTTTCAGAATAAAAATCAATTTGTTTTCGGCAAAAACAACGCAAATAAACCTGATAAAAATATAAAAGATAATATTATTAAGCCTGAAACAGCGGCAGATGTTATAAAAAAGGGATATGTTCCTCTGAGACAGTATTCTCTTTTTGACGACGAAAATAAATAAAATCCAAAAATAAATAAATATGAAAATAATGTAATACTAATTTCTGGTTAAAAGCTTTTAATAGATGTTAGCGGAAAAATTTGCAGAGCAAGGACGATAACGCCACTATGTGAAATTTAACGCAACAGATATTAAAGCTTTTAGTTAGATATTAGTATCAATACCAAAATAAGATGAAAACAGATAAAATAGAAATTTTAGCTCCATGCGGCGGCTTTGAAAGTGTTGTTGCGGCGGTGAGATGCGGTGCAGATGCAGTATATTTGGGAGCAAAGGAATTTTCCGCAAGAGCGTCGGCACAGAATTTTGACAATGATGAGCTTATAAAAGCCGCAGAATATTGCCACGAAAGAGATGTTCTTGTTTATTTAACGGTAAACACCGTTATTTTTGACGAGGAGCTTCCCCGTGTTAAGAATTTAATAATAAATGCCTGTAAAGCTCATATAGACGCAGTAATTGTGCAGAGTATAGGGGTTGCGCAAATGATTAAAAAAATCGCTCCCGATTTGCCCCTCCACGCTTCAACGCAAATGAGCGTTCATTCATTAAGCGGCGCAAGGGCTCTTTATGAAATGGGCTTTAAAAGAGTTGTCCTTGCAAGAGAAATGACCAAGGAAGAAATTAAGGAAATTGCGGATAATTGCCCTATAGAACTGGAGATTTTCGTCCACGGTGCGTTGTGTATGTGTATGTCGGGACAATGCTATTTTTCTGCAATGCTTGGTTCAAGAAGCGGCAGCCGAGGTGCCTGTGCACAGCCTTGCAGACTTCCCTTTTCCGTGGGTAATTTCAAAGACGGCTATGCCTTAAGCTTAAAGGACAACAGTCTTGTACATTATATGAAGGAGCTTGAAGATTTAGGAGTAACTTCTGCAAAAATTGAGGGCAGAATGAAACGGCCCGAGTATGTTGCCGCCGCGGTAAGGGCCTGCAAAGAGAGCAGAGATAACGGCTTTATTACTGATGAAACAAGAGAATATCTAAGTGCTGTTTTTTCAAGAACAGGCTTTACAGACGGATATTATAAAAATCAGCGTGGATATAAAATGTTCGGAACCCGACAAAAGGGCGATGTTATATCCGCAAGTGAAAAGCTTTTGGCAAAAATAAGAAATATTTATAAGGAT
The DNA here is from genome assembly GCA_022511005.1 of Ruminococcus sp. GTDB lineage: Bacteria > Bacillota > Clostridia > Oscillospirales > Acutalibacteraceae > Ruminococcoides. The sequence continues at coordinate 30,465 of JAFLSJ010000001.1, read as the reverse complement.
GAAGTGCCAAAAACAGAAATTTCTTTTGAATTTACGGCAGAAATAAATAAAAATCCAATTCTGACAGTATCAGACGGCAAAAATAAGGTTACAATAAAGGGAGAAACTGTTTGTGAAAAAGCATTAAACAAACCTTTATCTAAGGAAAGGTGCATAGCACAGCTTGAAAAAACAGGTTCGACCCCGTATTTTGCAAAAAATATAAGCTGTCATCTTGAAAATGACGTAACAATGCCCTTGGCTGCAATAAATAAGCTAAGGCGTGATGCCCTTGAAGAGCTATCGGCTGTTCGCAAAAAGAGAAAATCATACAGAATTTTTGAAGATAAGGCGGATTTAAATTTTGAAAAATCGGAAAGATTTTTAAGCAGGAAATACGCAAAAACAAAAACAGCAAGACTTGGTAATGCCTTTAAAGAATTTGATATAGTTTTTGTTCCTTTTTATTCCCATAATGAGGAAATAGAAAAGCTTTTATCCGACGGCTTTAAAATCGGAGTTGAAATTCCTCCAGTTGTTTTTGGAGAGGACAGCAAAATATCAAAAAGGCTAAGTGAGCTTAAAGCAATCGGCGTTAAAGATGTGTACTGCGGAAATATCGGTGCAGTATATCTTGCAAAGCAGGCACAAATGAAAATCCACGGCGGATTCAGGCTTAATTTTACCAACACTCTTGATTTGTTGTGGGCGGAGGAATTTGGCTTTGAAGATACGGAGCTTAGCATTGAGCTTACTTTAGAACAGATTGCAAATTTAGGCGGAAAAATTAAAACAGGCATTGTAAGCTATGGATATCTGCCGTTGATGATTACCCGCAACTGCCCTGTCAAGAGCAGAAATATAAGCTGTAGGGAATGCGGCGGCAAATCAGTTTTGCAGGACAGGTTGGGTAAAAAATTCATTTTAAAATGTGATGGACAAACCACGGAAATTTTAAATTGTGTTCCTTTAAAAGTAGTTGATAAAGAAACTGAGTTTAAAAATTTAACTTTCCACACTTTCAACTTTACTGTGGAAAACTATGTGGAAACTGTGGAAAAACATCTTGATTTTAACAGCAATTTACTGTTTTCTGAAAAATTTACAAGAGGATTGTATTTCAGAGGAGTAAAATAAGCAAAAAATGTTAAAAATCTTTTTGGGAATTATTTAAAAGAAATTAACATAAATATTAAAATTCCAATAAGAAAACAAAAATTATTTTTACATTCTTTATAATAATTTTTTACAAGAATAATAAAATATTTTTGCAGGATTTATTTTTAAAACTTGCAGGAAATGGGGTTCAAATGAAATCTGTTCTGAAAATTATGAAAGTAAAGGATAACGCAAAATTGCCTACACGGGCAACAGAAGGCTCGGCGGGTATGGATCTATACGCATGTATCAACGAACCTGTAACCATTAAGCACGGCGAGCTGAAAATAATTCCCACGGGAATTGCAATTGCGTTAGAAGATAAAAATTCTGCGGCGTTTCTCTATGCAAGGTCGGGACTGGGCGTAAAGCACGGTATCTGTCTTTCTAACGGGGTTGGTGTTATAGACAGCGATTACAGAGGTGAAATCTGCGTTGGTCTTTGCAATGTTTCAAAAAAAGACTATATCATTGAACCCTTTGAAAGAGTGGCACAAATGGTTATTGCCCCTGTTTTCATACCCGAGCTTGAGCTGTGCGAAACTCTTGACGAAACACAACGGGGAATCGGCGGTTTCGGTTCCACAGGAAAAGTATAATAATTATTGAAATAAAATGTGAAATAATATATAATTAAAGGAACAATTATTTAGCTCTAAAGGAGTAGAATCAGATGTTTTCATTTTCAAAAGATGTGGCAATAGATTTAGGAACGGCAAACACCCTCGTCTGCGTAAAGGGAAAAGGCATTGTTATGAGAGAACCTTCGGTGGTTGCTCTTGATTCACAGTCGGAATCGGTAATTGCGGTTGGTAAGGAAGCTAAGGATATGATAGGCAGAACGCCCGATTCAATAAGAGCCGTAAGACCTTTAAAGGACGGCGTAATTGCGGATTTTGATGTTACCGCTGCAATGCTTAAGCATTTTATACGCAGAGCCGTAAAGTCCGGACTTTTTTCAAAGCCGAGAATTATTATCTGTATGCCCTCAGGGGTAACAGAGGTTGAAAGAAACGCCGTAGAGGACGCGGCCGTTCAAGCCGGCGGAAAGCAAGTTCAGTTAATAGAAGAGCCTATGGCGGCGGCAATAGGTGCAGGACTTCCGGTAGATGAGCCTGTGGGAAGTCTTGTTGTGGATATCGGCGGAGGAACATCAGAGGTTGCGGTAATTTCTTTGGGAGATATTGTAACCTCCTGCTCTGTAAGGGTTGCAGGCGATAAATTTGACGAAGCAATAATTAATTTTGTAAAAAGAGAATACAATTTAATAATCGGTGAAAGAACGGCTGAAACAATAAAAATTTCAATCGGCTCGGCATTTCCTTATGAGGACGAAAAAAGTATGCTTGTTAAGGGCAGAAACATAGTAGACGGCTTGCCAAAGGACGTTACAATTTCCGCCGAAGAGGTCAGAGACGCACTTGCAGAGCCTTTAATGACTATTGTAGAAGCTATTAAATCCACATTGGAAAACACCCCTCCCGAGCTTGCCGCTGATATTATAGATTCGGGCATAATGCTCACAGGCGGCGGAGCGTTATTAAGAGGAATAGATATGCTTGTTATGCAGCAAACCGGTATGCCTGTTCATATAGCGACAAAGCCTCTTGAGTGCGTTGCAGTGGGCGCAGGAAAAAGACTTGGTTTCAGTATTGACGACAGGGTTTCCTCAAGAAGAAAGTAACTATTATTTATGCGTTATTGCAGGGAGCAGAGTTAGTTAAAAAGACTTTGTTCCCTTAATTTATCTAAGGAGGGTTTAGATGAAAAAATTATATCGCAGAAAGAGTTTTAAAATTTTTGCCGTAACAATAGCGGCAGTGTGCGTCTTGGCAATCGTATGCTTTTTTTGCTATCCTTTTTTGTCAAGCGGAATAAACATACTTACAAATGGGTTGTCACAGGTTTCTGCAGAGGTTTCCGAAAATCTTAACAAATCCTCCTATGATGAGCTTTTGGAAGAAAACCAAAAGCTTGCGGAAGAAAACGCAAAATTGCGTGAGCAGGTGGCAGATTACTATGATTTAAAGGAAGAAAACCAGCGACTCTGGAAGTTTTACGACATAAAAAAAGAAAATCCAACCTATACTTATGTTCCCTCAACCGTTATAAGACGGGATTCAAACGCTGATTTTTACTCTTTTACAATAGATGCAGGCACCTCCTTGGGTATCAGTGTAAACGACCCTGTTATTACCGAAAACGGACTTGTGGGTATTGTCTCGGAATGTGACGGGTCATCAAGCAAGGTAAAAACCATTTTATCTCCTGAAATAAAAATCGGAGCGGTGGATTCAAAAACCAAGGACAGCGGAGTAATATCCGGCAGTTCCCGTTACTGCGACGATAACCTGACAATGCTTACAAAAATTTCTTCGGAAAACAAAATCGCAGAGGGAGATATTATTAAAACCTCAGGCGTGGGCGGACTTTTCCCTGCTGATATTATTATAGGACAAGTAAAGGAGTTTTCCTTTGATGATTATGATGCATCAAAATATACCGTAATAGAGCCATATGAAGATATCCGCAAGGTTTCAAGCGTGCTTGTAATTACGGATTTTAACACAAAGGGTCAGATTTCTCTGGAGAAATCGGATAATTCCTCTGATACGAAAAAGTCTGAAAAGGAAACCTCTGCAACAGAAAAACCAACTGATGAACCGACAGCAGAAACAACAGATGAGCCAACATACGAATAAGGGATAAAAATGCAAAAGAAATTAACTGTTTTACGATATTTTTCCTATGGAATAGAAATTTTAATACTTTATATTTTGCAGGGTACTCCCAATCTCATTCCCGAAATTTACGGCGGAAAACCTGTGCTTTTAATCTGCACTGCCTTAACCATAGCGGCATTTGAAAAAGAAGTACCTGCATTGTTTTTCGGGCTTGGGTGCGGAGTTTTATGCGACCTTGCAATATCAAATACGATTGGTTACTTTGCGGTAGTACTGACAGCTCTCTGCTATTTAGAGGCGATTATTTTCAACTCTGTTATGGTAAAAAACTTTTTAAATACTATGCTTTATGCATTTTGTTCCTGTGTGCTTGTAATCGGCTTGTACTTTGTATTTTTCTTTATATTTAAAGGTTACACAGACATAATTTATTATTTTACAAACCATTACATTTCAAGGATTATTTATACATTTGTCTGTGTATTTCCAATATATTTTTTAAATATGTTTATATTTACACAGTCCAAGGAAAAGGAGTAAAGTTAAATTATTTTTCGGAAAGGCGGTGACAATTATGTTTAAACCAAGGACAAAAAAGAAAAAAGAAGATAAAGAGTATAACCCTGCTCACAGAACCTTTATATGCATAATAATTGTTGCCGTAATCTTCTGCGGATTTATTGCAAGGCTGTTTATATGGCAGATTGTAGAGGGTGAAAATTACAGAGAAATTGCTCTGAGCAGTACGACATATACGGAAAAAACCAATGCAGCCAGAGGAGAAATTCTCGATAAAGACGGAAACGGTCTTACCGTAAACAAAACCTGTTATAAAATTACTCTCAACAGGCTTTATATTGATATGGAAAAAATCAACCACATTATCTCTGAGCTTATTGCTTATATGGATGTCAGAAGTGAAAAATGGCAGGATGTTTTGCCTATAGAAATAGCAAACAGCAATGAATATTCCTTTAAGCCCGAAAGCAATGACCAGGTAAATGTATTAAAATCCGCAGAGTTTTTAAATCTTGACGATAAAGCAGACGCCGCAAAATGTATTGAAGAGCTTACGGCAAGATATGATGCGGAAAACATTGCAGACCAAAAGACTTTAAGAGATGTTTTGTCGGTAAGATATAATATGGAGCTTAAAGGCTTTTCCAATACTACGCCTTACGATTTTGCTCTTAATATAAGCGAGCAGATGGTTTCTGTTATCAGCGAAAATTTCCAGAATGTAAGCGGCGTTCAGGTGGAAACATATTTTGTAAGGGATAACCCCGACCCGGATATTGCACCTCATCTTTTGGGAGCGTTAGGCTCTATCAGCGAAGAGGAGTACAATGAAAAAACAGACGAGGGCAAGGAGTATACTTATAACGATAAAATAGGAAAATTCGGCATTGAAGAAGCCTTTGAAGATATACTGAAAGGTAAATCCGGCACAAAAATTGTTGAAAAAAATTCAGACGGAACAGTTGTAAATGAGATTAAAAAAACTGACGCACAGCCGGGAAATACAATTTATTTAACAATAGACAGCAAAATTCAAAATGCGGCAAATAAATCCCTTAAAGAAAATGTTACAGCCGCCCGAAAAAACGGACAAAGCTTATCTGCCCAAAACGGAAACTCAGGCTATGGAGAAGACTGCCGTGCAGGAGCGGCGGTAATGCTGTCGGTAAAGGATTTCTCCGTTCTTGCGGCGGCAAGCTACCCCACATATGATTTGGAAAAATACAGCGAATACGGCGATTATTATGTAAAGCTTGAAACAGACGAAAAAAACGCACCCTTATATGACAGGGCATTTAACGGAAGCTTTGCCCCCGGTTCAATTTTTAAGCCTTGTGTAGCAAGCGCTGCATTAGAAGAGGGCGTTATTAATAAAGATACTCTTATAAACTGCACAAAGTATTATAATTATTACGAAAATGACCCTGTTGCCTGTATGCACTATCATGGAAATCTGAATCTTTCAGGAGCGGTTACAGAATCCTGCAACTACTTTTTTGCGGAAACAGGCAGACGACTGGGTATTAATACGATGTATCTATATGCGGAAAAATTTGGATTAGGTGAGCACACAGGGGTAGAGATAACCGAAAGCACGGGATTTCTTGCAGGACGGGATTCAAAAATATGGACTCCCGGAAATACGGTTCAGGCGGCTATAGGTCAGAGCGATAACGCATTCACGCCTGTTCAGCTTGCAACCTACGTTGCAACTATTGCAAACAACGGAACAAGGCTGAAAACCCATGTTGTAAGCAAAATTACAGATTATAAACGTGAAAAGATTATAGAATTTAACGATCCTGAAAATCCCCAGGTTATAGATACTGTAAGCGTTTCCAAAGAAAACCTTAAGCTTGTGCAAAGTGCTATGCGTAATGTTGCCGAAAGCGTCAACGGTACGGCTTACTCGGTTTTCGGAAATTACGGTGTTTCAATTGCCGCCAAAACAGGTACGGCGGAAAACGCAGGGTCAGACCATACAACCTTTATTTGTTATGCACCTTATGAAAAACCTGAGGTTGCAGTTGCAGTAGTACTTGAACACGGTGCAAAAGGCGTTTATTCAATGAATGTTGCCAAAGAAATGTTGGACGCTTATTTTGAAAAATAATTCGCAGGACTGTGTTCAGCCTACAAACATTTAAAAAGTTGAAGATTAATTTTCGGGCGACCGCAAGGGTCGCCCCTACTATTGAAAAGAAAAGTTTTAAACTATAACTTTTTTACAGTCATCAGCAAAAGATGTTTAGTATTAAAAGTCAGCATGAAAAGGTGTCATAATTCACAAAAATAATACACATTATTAGAAAAACCGTAATTTTTACTCCGTTATTTATTGATAATTACTAAAATATATCAGTTATTTTTGGCACTTAAACAATAGAAATTTATTTGCTCTTTTAAAATCTTTATGTTAGAATAATAATGAGGTATAAAAGCGTTATGAATAAAGTTATAGTTGTGGCGTCCGGAAAAGGCGGAACAGGCAAATCTACGGTGTGTGTATGCCTTGCGGTTGCCCTTGTTAAACAACAGAAAAAGGTATTGTTAATAGATTGTGATTGCGGTATGAGAGGTCTTGACATTATGCTTGATGTTGAAGAAAGCGTTTTGTTTGATACTTCCGACGCTGTTTCGGGAAATTGTAATTACAGTGACGCTGTTTATAAAAGCCGTCATATTGATGATCTCTTTATGCTTGCCGCTCCCTTTGATACCGAAAACGAAGTCAGCCCCTCGGTGTTTGCCCAGCTTGTTGAAAGCCTCAAAAATGATTACGATTATATAATTATAGATTCCCCTGCAGGAATAGGTTCCGGCTTTGTAACTGCCGCTTATCCTGCCGATATGGCTTTAATAGTAGCCAATGCAGAGCCTACAAGTCTTAGGGGCGTTATTAAAATAAGAAGAAAATTAGAAGAGCTTAACAAAAAAAATATAAGATTAGTTGTAAACAGGTTTAATAGAAAAAAATTCAACGAGCTTGGATTTTATAAGGATTTAGATCAGGTAATTGATGTAGCCCAGACTCAGCTTATCGCCTTGGTTCCCGATGATTTGCATCTTTCCTCTGTAATGCAAAGAGGTGAGGCAGGCGTTTGCTGGAGTGCCTGCTCAAATGTATTTGATTGTCTTGCTTTAAGAATAATGGGTGTAGATGTTCCTCTTGCGTATAAAGGGCAAAAAATTTAGTTTTTATATAGATTTAGAAGTTTTTTTAACGGAGGTTTTATATTATGAACATTGCGTTGATTGCACATGACGAGAAAAAGGAATTAATGGTTCAGTTTTGTATCGCTTATTGTGGTATTTTAAGCAGAAATACTCTTTGCGCAACAGGTACAACAGGTAAAATCATTTCAGAAGCAACAGGTCTTTCAATACAAAAATTCCTTTCAGGCTCACAGGGCGGCGGTCAGCAGATATCCGCAAGAATTGCCTGCAACGAGGTTGATATGCTTCTTTTCTTCAGAGATCCATTAAATTCGAAGCCAAACGAGCCTAATGATATGAATCTTTTAAGACTTTGCGATATGCATAATATTCCCGTTGCAACAAATATTGCAACTGCGGAGGTTTTAATCCACGGCCTTGAAAGAGGCGACCTTGACTGGAGAAATATTTTAAAATAATAGTATAAATAAAATATATTTAACTATTGGGCGGCATTTGCTGCCCAATAATTGTATAATAATATGGCATATCTGGAAAATGTTTTACATTACATAGTAACTACTAAAACTGGATAGATGGATATAAAAATTTTCTGCATACTTGCAGGCTCCCTCTGACGAGGGAGCTGTCAGCGTAAGCTGACTGAGGGAGAGATAAGCAGAACGCTTTATGTTATATAATTCTTTTATTATTTTATCTCTTTAAAAATAAATATAATTCTGCACTTCTATTCTCTCAGCGTCTCTCCCTCCGTCAAAGCTTCGCTTTGCCACCTCCCTCGTCAGAGGGAGGCAGTCTTTTGCAGAAAGTTTTTACCCAGTAAATATATTTAATTGTTATGAGATATTATTGATATAAAGCATAGGAGGAATGGCATGAGCCTTATTACCAAAAAAATAAAAGGAACGGAAGACGTACTTCCTAAAGAAAGCTACAAGTGGCAGTTTGTAGAAAAAATAATGAAGAGCGAAGCCGAAAATTACGGCTTTAAAGAAATCCGCACACCTGTTTTTGAACATACAGAGCTTTTTGCAAGGGGTGTGGGGCAGACAACAGATGTTGTTCAAAAGGAAATGTATACCTTTGATACAAAAGGCGGAGAGTCTGTAACACTTCGCCCTGAGGGTACCGCAGGTGCCGCAAGAGCAATCCTTGAACATTCTGTTTTAAACGACGGACTTCCGGTTAAAGCATCATACCTTGTTTCCTGCTACAGATATGAAAAACCTCAGGCAGGAAGATTGAGAGAGTTCCACCAATTCGGATTAGAGGAATACGGTACATCAGACCCAATCGCTGACGCAGAGCTTATTTGTGCGGCACAATCAATATTTGACAGACTTCAGATAAAAGAGCTTCATCTGGAAATCAACTCAATCGGCTGTCCCAAGTGCAGAGCAAAATACCACAAAGCCTTAAGAGAATATTTTGAAAAGTATAGGGACAAACTTTGTGATACCTGTCTTTCAAGACTTGAAAAAAATCCTATGAGAATCCTTGACTGTAAAAGTCCTGAGGATAAAAAAATAGCAGAAGACGCACCAAAGGTAATTGATTATTTATGTGAAGAATGTAATGAACATTTTGATAAGGTAAAATCTTATCTTGACGGTGCAGGGGTTAAATATACGGTAAATCCCTCAATCGTAAGAGGTCTTGATTATTACACAAAAACCGTTTTTGAATTTGTAACCGATTATATCGGTGCTCAGGGAACGGTCTGCGGCGGAGGAAGATATGACGGTCTTATTGAAGAATTAGGCGGTCAGCATGTTCCATCTTTGGGTTTTGCAATGGGTCTTGAGCGTTTGATAATGCTTATGGACAATCAGGGCATTGAAATTCCAAAACCCGATACCTGTGATTTATACATTGCAGGTCTGGGAGACAGTGCAAAATTAAAAGCCTTTGAACTCATTAAACAAATCAGAGAAAGCGGACTTCGGGGAGAAACCGATGTTGTAGGCAGAGGTTTAAGAGCGCAGATGAAATATGCAGATAAAATCGGCGCAAAGTTCAGTATGGTTTTAGGCGATAATGAAATTGAAGAAAACAAGGCAAAGCTAAAAAATATGGAAACAGGCGAACAAATTGAAATAAGCCTGACGGAAAGCTTTGCACAGGAATTTTTTGAAGTGCATACACAAAACAGAAACCGGCTTATAGCAGGCGTTTAATCGGAGGAATAATAAATATGGCAGAATTTATGACAGGATTAAAAAGAACAAACTATTGCGGTGATTTAAGAATAGATGACTGCGGCAAAGAGGTTACAGTCTGCGGCTGGGTACAGCGTCAGCGTGACTTAGGCCAGCTTATATTTATAGATTTAAGAGACCGCACAGGCATTGTTCAGCTTGCTTTTACGGACAGTACAGATAAAGAGACTTTTGACAAGGCATTTACTTGCAGAAGTGAATTTGTACTTGCCGCAAAGGGTATTGTAAGAGAAAGAAGCTCTAAAAACAGCGAAATTTCAACAGGTGATATTGAAATTGAAGTGACTGATTTGAGAGTTCTTTCAAAGGCTCAGACGCCACCCTTTGAAATTCTCGACAAAACAGATACAAACGAAGAATTAAGACTTAAACACCGTTATCTTGATTTAAGAAGAGCACCCTTACAGAAAAATATTATTATGAGAAGTAAAATTGCAAAGGTTGCAAGAGATTATTTTGATGAAAACGGTTTTGTAGAAATCGAAACACCTATGATGATTAAATCAACTCCAGAGGGTGCAAGAGATTACCTTGTTCCCTCAAGAGTTCATAAGGGTAAGTTTTATGCTCTGCCCCAGTCACCTCAGATGTATAAACAGCTATTAATGCTTTCAGGCTTTGACAGATACATTCAGCTTGCAAGATGCTTCAGAGATGAAGATTTAAGAGCAGACCGTCAGCCTGAATTTACACAGATAGATATGGAGCTTTCCTTTGTTGATGTGGAGGATATTCTTGAAATTAACGAAGGACTTTTCAAAAGACTTTTCAAAGAGATTATGAATCAGGATCTTGAAACACCTTTTGAAAGAATGAGCTATAACGAGGCTATGGAAAACTACGGTTCAGACAAGCCTGATATTCGTTTTGATATGAAAATTCAGAATATTTCAGAGCTTGTAAAGGACAGCGGTTTCGGCGTATTTGCAAATGCAATTAAAGACGGCGGCTCGGTCAGAGCAATTGTTGCGAAAAACAGCGCAGATACTTACACAAGAAAAGAAATTGACAAGCTTACTGAATATGTTAAGGGCATAGGTGCAAAAGGTCTTGCATATGTAAGATGGGTGGATGATGAACCTGCTTGCTCATTTAAAAAGTTTATGGCTGAGGGCGAGCTTGAAAACATTTTAAATACTCTGGGTGCTGAAAAAGGCGACGTTGTGTTTATTGTTGCAGATAAAACCTCAGTTGTGCTTTCAACATTAGGTGCATTAAGACTTACCGTTGCCAGAAGGCTTGATATAATTCCAAACACATTTAAATTTTTATGGATAGTTGACTTTCCGTTCTTTGAATATGATGATGAATCGGGAGAATGGGTAGCTATGCACCACCCCTTTACAATGCCCAAAGAGGAGTGTTTGCAGTATCTTGATACCGACCCGGGAAAGGTTGTTGCAAAGGCATTTGACTTAACCTTGAACGGTACTGAGCTTTCCAGCGGTTCAATGAGAATTACAGATTCTGAGCTTCAGCAAAAGATGTTCAGAGCATTAAAAATGACCGACGAAGAAATTGACGCAAAATTCGGCTTTTTGGTAGAAGCATATAAATACGGTGCTCCTCCTCACGGGGGAATGGGAATAGGTCTTGACAGAGTTGCAATGATTTTATGTGATGCAGACAACCTAAGAGATGTTACAGCCTTTCCAAAGGTACAGAACGCAAGCGAGCTTATGTCTGCCTGCCCGTCCACTGTTGATGATGAAAGTCTTGAAGTTTTAGGAATTGCAGTAACTGAAAGTAATCAGTAAAATTCAGAGAAACGTAAAAAACTAAAAAACATTTTTAGGAGAGATTACTATGGGTATTATTAAAGCTGCGTTAAATGCAATCGGCGGCGGTCTTGCAGATTCATGGCTTGAAGTTATTGAGCCGACTGCCATGGACGATACAACCTGCTTTGCGCCGGGTCAGCTTATTACACAGAACGGCAAATCACAAAATAAAAAAGGCTCATCAAATATAGTATCAAACGGCTCTGTTATTCATGTTATGGATAATCAGTTTATGATGCTTATTGACGGCGGTAGGGTTGTTGACTATACAGCAGAGCCCGGCTACTACAAGGTAGATAACAGCTCAATGCCGTCACTTTTTAACGGACAGTTCGGCGACTCATTAAAGGAAACCTTCAGCCGTATTAAATACGGTGGGGTTACTCCTCAGTCACAAAAGGTTTTTTATGTTAATTTGCAGGAGCTTAAGGGAATTAAATTCGGCACAGTTAATCCTGTAAACTATTTTGATACATTTTATAACAGTGAGCTTTTCTTAAGAGCACACGGTACTTATTCAGTTAAGGTTACAGACCCTCTTAAGTTTTATTCTGAGGTTATTCCCAAAAGTGCTGTAACAAACGAAACATCAATTAATATTAACGATGTAAATCGTCAGTATTTAAGCGAATTCTTAGAAGCACTTACAAGCTCAATTAATCAGATGTCGGCAGACGGTATAAGAATTTCATTTGTTGCATCAAAAAGCCGTGAGCTTGGAAAGTATATGGCTGATACTCTTGATGAAGAGTGGAACAGCCAAAGAGGTATGGAGGTACAGTCAGTAGGTATTGCCAGCCTTTCATACGATGAAGAATCACAGAAGCTTATCAATATGCGTAATAAAGGCGCTATGCTTTCTGACGATGCAGTTCAGAAAGGCTATGTAACAGGCAATCTTGCAGAGGGCTTAAAGGATGCAGGCTCAAACAGTGGCGGCTCTATGGCAGGTTTTATGGGTGTTGGAATGGGTATGAATATGGGAGGAAATATTCTCGGAGGTTACGGCAGTAATTTACAGCCGAAACAACCGCAAGAAACCGCCCCATCAGCAGACGCAAACAGCTGGACTTGTGTATGCGGTGCAACAAGTACAGGTAATTTCTGTCCTGAATGTGGTGCTAAAAGGCCTGAAGCACCTGCCAAAAAATTCTGCACAAATTGCGGAAAAGAAGTTAAAGAGGGAGCAAACTTCTGCCCTGAATGCGGAACAAAGCTTTCATAATTATATTAATTAAAATTGTAGGGGATGACTTAGTGTTATCCCCTTTTTGTATATAGGGTTCCCGTATAATTGTAGAGCAACCCTTGCGGTCGCCCAAAAAAGGGTTATACCTTTAACTTTATTCATTATTCTCTGATAAAATATCCATAACTTGTGCAAGAATATTTAATTGTTTTTGGGATAGCCGTTTTATTTTAGTTTCAGACTCGCATTTAGGCTTCTTATCAAAATCGAGCAAATTACCAACCGGAACATTTAAAACCTCGCTTATTTTATAAAGAGTTTCAATATTAGGACATCTTTCCCCTCGTTCAAGTTTGCCTATGTATGCTTGTGAAAGATTTGCAGAAAAAGAAAGACTTTCTTGGCTTAAATCAGCTTCAAGCCTGTATTTTCTGATATTCATACCTATATTAATTGTTAATTCTTCTCTATTCATAAAACATTCCTGCCTTTAGTTTTTATTTTCTTTCCTAATATTTTTGTTACCAAATACATTATACAATAAAAAATTTGTAATGTTGTATTTTAGATAAATTCTATCTAAAAATTTTTTAATTAGTAGCTACAAAAAGTGACTATCTAAAAACCAAACAGTATGAAAAGAGACCCTTACAATTTATTCAAAAAAATGTTTTAGAATATTAAAAGGCTCCCCTATCAGGGGAGCTATTAAATATCATCATTACGAATTTAAACTTTGAAGAAAAGCACAGCGAAATTAAAGTAAACAAAGATGAAGTTTGTAGTGTATAGTAACAAATAAATATTTACAATTCAAAATAGATAAGCAGAACATTTCCAAAAGTATGTAGGGGACGATGCCTACATCGTCCCAAAAAAGTTACGTAAAATGGGCTGATGAGGGTACGGCAGTCGCCCAGACTCCCTTAATCCCCCTATTAGGGGGCAAAAACATCAGCCCCTACAATTAAGTAAAAAACATTAATATAACCCTGCGGACAACCGCAAGGGTTGTCCCTACATATATTAAGTAATGTTTATATTGATTTATTACAAAAAATACCTGCCATAAGGATTTTATCTCCTTTCGGCAGGTATTCATTTTAATTAAGCTTAACTTAAAGTATCAACTGTTTCGTCCTTTGCAACCTTTGAAGCCTGCTTAATAATACTTTTAATTCTGCTTTCATATACAGTACCCACAGCCTTGCCGTTTAATGTGGCAATATATTTGCCCGAACCTGATTTATAAAAGCTGACTGTATTGGTATCGTTCTTTGTAGAATAGGTATATGTGACAGTTAAAACAGGTGAGTCTGACGGGCTTGATGCCGTTTTATCTGCTCTTTCGGTATAAGCAACATTCTGGAAGAAAATATTAAAGTTATCCTGAGAAACAATTACAGAACCGTATTTGACTGTTGTGGTCTGAGTCGTTGTTTCCGACCCTTCATTATCTGTTGAAGTAGATGTTTCTGTAGTAAGGTCAAATTTATAATCATTTTTTCCGTCGTTTAAGGTCATAGAAGTAATGGCAGTAAATGTGGGATTTAAAACATAAGCTGATATTAAATCTTCATATTTTAATGTTGTCCAGGGGACTTTTGTACTTGCCATCTTATAAATTACATTTCCACCCTTTTTCATTATGAAAACATTACCCTCTGAATCAAGCTCGGAAGCAATTAAATCAAAGGTTTCGTCAGGATATTCCCCCACTATATGTGCAAATGGCTTATTAAGTCCGCAATCGCTGATTTGTTTATCAGAGGGATTTGCATAGGCAACGCTGTCTGCATAAAGACCTCTGATTGCACCTGTAATTAAGCTGGTTTTGTTATCGTCAGCAAAAAGAGTTTCAGGCTTTTGAATTATATATTGAGCGGAATTTGAGTCATCTGTATTCTGAACAAATTCAACCTCTTTGGGATAATTTGTTCCGCTTAATGTAACCTTTGTGGGAGTTGCATTATCGTCAGAATCAGCCGCATCATTAATTGTTAAGGAAATTAAATCGTTTACGCTGAAAAGCAGGGCGGAGATTGAATCATCAGCTACAAGATAAATAGATGAGCCTGAGCCGAACTTAACATATGTGCCTGCTTCCATAGGAGCTTTATCGCCCACAATAATTACGGCGGTTGTATCGTCCGTATAGGTTACGGTGGCAGTAGCTCTTGGATTTTCAAAGCCAAAGTTCTTTTCGTTTGCTCCGTCAATGCTTGCAACGCTTGTAAAATCAAGAGAGGCTGCATTGCTTGCAATACTGTCCGCCTGACCTGCTTGAAGCTCAAAATCTTCAAAACCTACAAGTGTATAAACAGTAGCCTCGGTGGTAGTATTGCCGTCTTCATCAGTTGTTGTAGGTGTAGTTGATTTTATTTCATAGCTTCCTGATAAATTTTCTATCTTGATAGTTGAAATTTGTGACGGTACATAATTAATCAGAGTTCCGTAGCTGTTGTTATCAAGCTCACCCTTTTCGTTTAATTCCGGTTTTGCCTGATGAACGCCATCTTCGTCAACAGAGGTAGTAATGGGAGTACCCGTGTCAATAGTATCGCTTAAATCCTCGGTTTCTTGAGGCCAAAGCAAAAGTGTAAGCAAAACGCCCACAAGCACTACGGCACAGGCAGCAACAATAATAAGAAGCTTCTTATTTTTCTTCATTATCTGTTCCTCCTGCGAATCCATATCACAAGACCGACAACAAGAACGGCAATAGGAACAACGATAGCAAATAAAATCATTAATGCATTCTGACCGGCAAGGTCAATGCCTAATGTAGGGTTATCCATAGATTTGCTCTCAATGGTAATGCCTATATTGTCACGGTCTGCAAGAGTATTTACGGTATTTACAAGGAATGCCGAGTTGTTAAAGCTGTTGTAGGACATAAAAGAGCCGGAGAACATTTCAAATGAGCCGAATACTACAACATTGGATTCAATGCTATCTGAGTTAGCTTGTGTACCCTTAACTGCAATATTTAATGGTTCGCCTGTGATTGCACTGCTGTAATCCCATTCGCTGTTGGACTTTTCGGAATAAGGCAAAATAGCGGCAGCGTTTGAAGTTGTTAAAACGGGAACTGCAAGTTCTTCATTTGTAATTTCAACACCTCTTGTATAAGAGGATATAACAGGAATTGAAGGGTTTTTAAGATCTGTTGTAAACACATCGTTATAATTAGTAAGTGATACTAAAAATGTATTTGAAACAAGATAATTGGCATCTGTTTCAAAAATTACGCCGTTGCTCATTTTTATTCCCCATTTTTCAAGGAAAACATCAAGGTTAGGGGTATTTTCAAGCTCATAGTTTGCAACATAAATCAAGGATTTTCCGTAATGTCCGCCGTTATTAAGCCATTTTTCAATTTTTTCAATGGTGGATGTATCAAGGTCAACGGAAGGAGCAAACAGAAATGCAACTTCTGCGTCCTCATCAAGCTCAGCAGCGGTTGTAAGATTTACTTCATTTACCTGATATGCGTTGTTTTCAAGTAATTCCTTAATTGCCGAGCTGTCTTTTTCAGAATTTCCTGAAATTATGTCAACAACTGTCTTGTCATCGGTTGTTACATTAAGCATAGCCGTAACGATTGCCTGCTCAACGGTTGATGCAGTAAAATTCATTGTGCCATAATAGTAGTAGGTTTGCTCGTCGTATTCAAAGCAATCATCTATATCGAGAACTCTGTATTCCTCACCGCATTCCACAATGAATACATGACTTGATATTGACCAGTCAATATTGGAGTAGTTGCTTATAAATGTAGGGTTTTTGGAAACATCAATATATTTAATCTTTATATGGTTTGAAAGCTTTTCCATACTGCTAAGGAACTTTTCTGCCTGAACAAAGTAGCTTCCGTTTGCAACAAAGCTGTCTTTTTCTGTAAGAACGTAAATGGTAACGTCCTTTTCAAGGTGTGATACATAATCTGTTGTATCCTCCTGAAGGGCAAACACCTGATTAGATGTCAAATCAAGAGAAAGTACAGAAAAACGGTCAACAAGCAGGTTGCAAACCACATTCAAAAGAATTGTCACCGCAATAATAACGGCAACTATGGCAACTGCAATTGAGCCGTGTTTGGTTTTTCTGGATTTTAAAAATTCTTTTAAACCGCTCTTACTTTTTTTCGTTTCCTTAGCCGATTTCTCAGCCGGAGTCAGAGCAGTATCCTTTATTTCGTTATCCTTTTTATCTTTTTTATCAAAGCTCATAGTGTTTTCCCTCCTTTAACTCCAGCGTTTCTTTTCAAAAACACGGATGGTGAAGAATAAGAACAATCCGATAATGCTTAAGAAAAATACAACGTCTGATAATCTTAAAACACCGTAGGTAAAGTTTTGGTAATAGTTTAAGAAGTTTACGGTTTCAAGAATTGAAGCAAGCCAGGCAAAGGGAATTGAAGAAGTAAAGTTGCTCATAAGGTAAATAACGATTCCGATTGCAAAGCCTGCAACAGCGGAAATTACCTGACTTTCCGTAAGTGAAGAAATGAAAATGTCAATGGCAATCAAGGCTCCGCCTAAGAGCAAAATGCCGATTGTTGTGCATAAAATTACCGACCAGTCGGGAGCGGTAAAGAAAGAAATAACAAGTGCGTATATAATAAAAACCGCACAGCAAATTGCATAAAGTACAAACGCACCTAAAAATTTACCCATTACAATCTGAAACAGACTTGTAGGAGAGGTTAAAAGAGCCTGATCGGTTTTCTGGCGTTTTTCCTCGCTAAAGCTTTTCATTGTAATAATAGGAACTATAAATAAAATAATAAAGAACATATTGCTGTAAACATATGTTAAGTTTGCCGAATCATAAGAGAGGCAAAAAACATAAAAGAAATAGCCGGAGAAAAAGAAGAATACAGCCATTACAACATAGGCTATTGCCGAATTAAAAAAGGAACCCAGCTCACGTTTTAATATTGCACCCATTATAAGTTCCCTCCCGTTTTTTTCTTAGTTTGATCCTGTGAAATAAGCTTAAGGAACGATTCCTCAAGAGTTTCATTACCGCTTTGCATATTAAGTATCGGACAGTCATTTCTTGACATAGCGTTAAACACATCACGTCTTATGTCATAGCCGTTTTGGTATTCAATAACGTACTTGCCTGACTGGTCGTTTATATCTCTCATTTTTTTAACTCTTATAACGCCCGGAATGTTTTTAAGGCTGTTAAGAATTGTGCTTTGGCTTCCCTCAATTTCAAGAGCAAGCTTTTGCTCGCCTGAGATAGAAGATGAAAGCTCAGAGGTTTTTGCGTCTGCAACAATACTGCCGTTTGAAATAACGATGATTCTGTCGCAGGTTGCGGAAATTTCCGAAAGCACGTGAGAAGAAAAAATAACCGTATGCTTTTTGCCTAAGCTTTTGATTAAATTTCTGATTTCAATTATCTGTTTTGGGTCAAGACCTACCGTCGGCTCGTCCAGAATTAAAACAGGCGGATTTCCAAGCAATGCCTGTGCAAAGCCCACACGCTGTTTATAACCCTTTGAAAGATTTTTTATTATACGGTCCTGAACGTCCGTAATTTTAATAATCTTCATAATCTCTAAAATATGCTCTCTTTTAGGCAAAGATACCCTTTTTAGGTCAAACATAAATTCAAGATATTTTCTGACAGTCATATCAAGGTATAGAGGCGGAATTTCCGGAAGATATCCGATTTTCGATTTTGCTTCCTTGGGATTTTCCAAAATGTCGTAGCCGTCAATAGTAACAGTTCCGCTTGTAGAAGAAATATAGCCGGTAATCATATTCATAGTAGTTGATTTTCCTGCACCGTTAGGTCCGAGAAATCCCAGAATTTCTCCTGACTCCACTGTGAAGGAAATATCGTTTACCGCTTTAATTCCTCCGTAGCGTTTAGTAAGGTTTTTAACCTCAACCATTGAGTTTTCACTCCTTGTAAATAAAAAATTTAGTTAAATTTTTGCATTAGTGTCAATAAGATAACAGGCTCATTATACTATAAAATTAAGCAAATTGAAAACATTATTAAAAAAAATCAACTTAAATACACAAAATTTCAAATATTCATCACAAAACAAAGTGTTTATTTGCATAAGAAGCCAAAATAAGCTAATAATAAGTAAAAATAATACTAAACACCAATTAAAAAACGGATACCTTTTAAGCATATTTTGTGCCATACATCGCTCCCTATCCTCGAAAGGCGTCAGCCTTTCTGTGGTATGGCACTTGTCTGACACAAAATCTGCTCTAAAATTTTATCTCGTTTTCAATCGGTGTTTAGTATAAAGAGGTTGATTTTATGGAATAT
Organism: Ruminococcus sp.; assembly: GCA_022511005.1. Taxonomy (GTDB): domain Bacteria; phylum Bacillota; class Clostridia; order Oscillospirales; family Acutalibacteraceae; genus Ruminococcoides. Next base: position 11,453 of record JAFLSJ010000001.1, on the reverse strand, counting down.
TTAAATGCGTTTGTAGTAGGCGGACTGATTTGCGTTGTGGGACAGATTTTAATTGATAAAACAAAGCTTACCCCTGCAAGGATTTTAACCGGATATGTAGTTGCAGGTGTAGTTTTAGGAGCGGTGGGACTATATGAACCGCTGGTTGAGTTTGCAGGAGCAGGTGCAAGCGTACCCCTTTCAGGCTTTGGATATTTAATGGTAAATGGTGTTCAGGAAGCAATGGTAAAAGACGGTGCATTGGGAATTTTAACAGGCGGTCTTACTGCCGCCGCCGCAGGAATTACAGCGGCAATTGTGTTCTCTCTCATAGCCGCCCTTATTACTAAACCCCAGAGTAAGTAAAATATTTTACAAATTGATATTCTGTTTTAATGTATGGTAAAAATAAACGTATATTGAAGTTTGTAGGGGCGACCCTTGCGGTCGCCCGCAAATAATAGAAACGTGTAATTTAATCTTTTGGACAACCGCAAGGGTTGTCACTACACTATGTCTAAATGTTTATTAATCTTTTGGAAAAAAGCTGTCCATTGAAACGTCAAGTACTTTTGCAATTCCCCACAGTTCCATATCGGTTACTGTTCGCAGTCCTTGTTCAATTCTTGACACAGAGCCCCTGCATACATAAATTTTCATAAGCCTTAATTTATCAGATAAGTCTTGCTGGCTCATTTTTTTCTCTTTGCGAAGCTTTTTTACTTGAGGTCCGATAAAATTATTTTCTTGACTGCGAATTTTTCGTGCCATTATTATTTAATTCTCCTTATTTATTTTTCATAGTATCTATAACCAGTTTTATAGAAGTAATTTGTTCCGTAGTTAATCCCTCTGTATTAATATATTCTTTTGTATATATACCAAGCAAAAAATTAGGAGTAACTGAAAAATACTTTGCAATTTTTAATAACATTTCAACAGAAGGTACAATATTTTTATTTTCCCAATTTGATACACTCTGTTTTGAAACAGACAAAGCTTTTGCCAGCTCGGTTTGACTTAATCTTCTTGCCTCGCGTAATTTTCTTATATTTGCACCTAACATTTTTATCACCTCATAAAATAAGGAAAACATTTCTTAAAGCTTGTAGGGGACGATGCCTACATCGTCCCAAAAAAGTTTCATACAACGGGCTGATGAAGGCATCAGCCCCTACAATTAATCAAAAAAACATTTATTTGAAAACTACTTTGTTTGTCAGAGAAAACTTTCTTCTTATAATATATTATAGTAAAATTCTTTCTATGTCAATAATTTTCGGATAAAAACATTCTATAATGTGGATTTTTTCAGCAAATAGATTATAATTTATAAAAGAGGTGTTTCTATGAAATTTGGAAGTAGAGTACGGCAATTACGAATTGAAAAGAAAATGACACAAGCTCAACTTGCAAAGTCATTGGGTATATCTGCAAGAACAGTATCTTTTATTGAAACAGGAAAGTATTACCCTAAAAATGAAGAAATTATAGAAAAAATTGCAAATTACTTTAATGTAACTGCTGATTATCTTTTTGGGTTAAGTAATCTAAAAAATGATAATGAAGCTAACGAGCTTACGGACTGCCTTGAAAGTCTTAATGAAAAAGGGCAGAAAAGTCTTATGGAATATGCCAAACTTTTAAAATTAAAATATAAAAAATAAAAGGACAAAAGTTTAAAAATAACTTTTGTCCTTCTCTTTTGCAACGATAAAAATATAGAAAATTTAAACTTTTCTGAAAACTAAAGAAGCAAGAAAACCGCCGAAAATAACGCCTAAAATACAGAAGACAACGGTTGTAATAATATACACAACCGAAATTATACTGTGGTTGTTTCTGAAAAGGTCTACAATCTCAACGGACATTGTGGAAAAGGTTGTATAACCTCCGCATAATCCCGTTTTGAGAAATAATATAAGTTGAGGATTCATATTTGGCAAGGCACCTGCCGCACCAATAATAAATCCTATAATCACAGCACCTGATATATTAACAAAAAAGGTAGTTAGAGGAAACTGGGTTTTCAAGGGGATTAAGGTGATTAAATATCTTAATATTGCGCCTGTAAATCCGCCCAGCCCTACAAAAAGACAATCCTTTAAAATCTGCATAAAATCATCTGCCTTAATCCGTATCTAATTTCAGCACCGCCATAAATGCTTCCTGCGGAACTTCTACTGTGCCTAACTGGCGCATACGCTTTTTACCTTCCTTTTGTTTCTCAAGAAGCTTCTTTTTACGGGAAATATCACCGCCGTAGCACTTTGCAAGTACATCCTTGCGCATAGCCTTAACGGTTTCTCTTGCAATGATTTTTCCTCCGATACAAGCCTGAATCGGCACTTCAAAAAGCTGTCTCGGGATTTTCTCCTTTAGCTTTTCCGCCATTTTTCTTGCTCTGCCGTAGGCTTTATCAGCGTGAATAATAAAGGATAAAGCGTCTACAACGTCACCGTTAAGCATAATATCAAGTTTAACAAGCTTACTTTCTTTGTATTCCTTAAGCTCATAGTCAAAGGATGCATAACCTCTTGTACGTGATTTTAAGGTATCAAAGAAATCGTATATAATTTCCGCCAAAGGAAGTTCATAGTGAATATCAACACGGTCAGCGTCTATATAGGTCATACCTACAAAATTACCTCGTCTATCCTGACAAAGCTCCATAATGTTTCCTACATAATCAGAGGGGGCATAAATATGCGCGTCTGTCATTGGCTCTTCTGCTTTTGCAATAAGGGCAGGGTCGGGATAATTTGTAGGGTTGTCAATCATCTGGACTGTTCCGTCTGTCATTGTAATTCTGTAAATTACGCTGGGAGCAGTTGTTATAAGGTCAAGAGAATATTCACGTTCAAGTCTTTCCTGAATAATCTCCATATGCAAAAGACCTAAAAATCCGCATCTGAAACCGAAGCCTAAGGCGATTGATGTTTCAGGCTCAAAGCTTAAAGCGGCATCATTTAACTGCAATTTTTCAAGAGCGTCTTTTAAATCGCCGTACTTTGCACCGTCAACAGGATAAATTCCGCAGAATACCATAGACTGTGCCTCACGATATCCCGGCAAAGGTTCTTTTGCAGGATTTTTTGTAAGTGTTACGGTGTCGCCTACCTGAGCATCGCTTAATGATTTAATTGAGCCTGCTATATATCCTACCTCGCCTGCGTAAAGTCCGTCGGTAGATTCCATTGAGGTTGCGTGCATAAATCCGCATTCAACCACATTGAATACCGAGCCTGTGGACATCAGTTTAAACTCATCTCCGGGATGGATTTGTCCTTCTTTTAATCTTACATATATAATTACACCCTTGTAGCTGTCGTAATAGCTGTCAAAAATCAATGCCCTTAACGGTGCGTTTAAATCGCCTGTGGGCGCAGGAATGTCCGAAACTATCTTTTCAAGCACGTCGTGAATGTTAATTCCTGCTTTTGCAGAAATTTTAGGTGCGTCCTGAGCAGGAATACCTATAACGTCTTCAATTTCATTAATTACTCTGTCAGGGTCGGCACTGGGAAGGTCAATCTTGTTTACAACAGGCACGATTTCAAGTCCGTTGTCAACTGCAAGATAAGTGTTTGCAAGGGTTTGGGCTTCAATTCCCTGAGAAGCGTCAACTACAAGTACTGCACCCTCGCAGGCGGCAAGGGATCGGGATACCTCATAGTTAAAGTCAACATGACCGGGAGTGTCTATTAAATTAAATAGATAGTCCTCGCCGTTGTCTGCTTTGTAAATAACAGAAACTGCCCTTGCTTTAATTGTAATTCCTCTTTCACGCTCAAGCTCCATATCGTCAAGAATCTGAGCTTCCATATCTCTGCTGGAAACAGATTGGGTATGCTCTAAAATTCTGTCAGCCAAAGTGGATTTACCGTGGTCAATATGAGCAATAATGCTGAAATTTCTTATTTTATCCTGTGAAAAAGACAATGTTATCACCTTTTATATTTTTGGAATATTTTAACCTAACTATTATAGCATAAAAGTTATTGTTTAATCAATACGAAAGTTAAGCAGAAATCTTGAAAACAAATAATATAATGTTATAATTACTTTATTAATGAAGAGGAGATTTAACTATGAGTACAAAGGGAGAGTTGGCAAAACAATATTTTTCAGAGGGATATAACTGCTCTCAGGCAGTTTTGCTGGCGTTTGCAGAGAATTTTGGAATAGACAAAAAAACAGCGGTTATGATTTCTTCGGGTTTTGGCGGTGGAATGGGAAGAATGAGAGAGGTTTGCGGAGCAGTAAGCGGAATGTTTATGGTTATAGGGTTAAAATACGGATATGACGATCCAAAGAATTTTGAGGTAAAAAAGGAACTTTATAAGAAAATTCAGGAGCTTGCAGAAGAATTTAAAAAAGAAAACGGTTCAATTATTTGCAGAGAGCTTTTAGGGTTATCTGAAAAAGAAAAAAATACGCCAACTCCGGAAAAACGTACAGCGGAATATTATAAGAAACGCCCTTGCGGTGAACTTGTAAAGTTTGCGGCGGATTTAACAGACGATTTTATAAAAAAACAGAAATAAACTTTATAACAACAAAAAGCGGTACAGTAATTTAACTGTACCGCTTTAGCGTGTGGACAAAGTCAGTAAAAATCATTTTTTAGTAAACAGTTTAAATAAAACATTTTTCAAAGTTGTAGGGGACGATGCCTACATCGTCCCATAAATAGCGGGCTGATGTGGGCATCAGCCCCTACAATTATACAGAAAACTTTTTTATATTAGCTTTTATGTAATTACTTATCTTCACAATTATATTTTGGAGGTTCGGTTTCATAGATGTTATTGCCCTGACTGTCAATTACAACTATACAGGGAAAATCCTCAACCTCATATTTTCTTATTGCTTCTGTGCCTAAATCTTCATAACATAAAAGCTCTTCGCTTTTTATACTTTTTGCAATAAGAGCCGCCGCACCGCCGATAGCGGCAAAATAAACTCCGCCGTTTCTTACGATTGCGTCCACAACATCTTTATTTCTTGCACCTTTTCCTATCATACCCTTTAGTCCGTTATCCATAAGTGAGGGAGCATATTTATCCATACGGTAGCTTGATGTAGGGCCTGCAGGACCTACCGCATAGGGCGGCTTTGCAGGAGCAGGGCCAACATAATAAATGGTTTCTCCTTTTATATCTACAGGCAAATTTTCACCATTTTGAATAAGCTCATATAAACGCTTATGAGCGGCATCTCTGCCTGTAATCATTGAGCCTGTTAAAAGTACGCTGTCGCCTGCTTTTAAATTTTTAATATCTTCATCTTTTAAGGGAAGTGTTATTTTTTTCATAGTTTCCTCCTTAAGTTACCGCTTTTTTAAATTACCGCACTTTTATGGCGAGCCGCATGACAGCAAATATTAACAGCCACAGGCATACCTGCAATATGTGTAGGTGCAGTTTCAATATTTACGCCGATTGCAGTTGTGTTTCCTCCAAGACCTGCGGGGCCGAAGCCCATTTTGTTAATATTTTCAAGCAGTTCTTTTTCAAGAGAAGCGTATCTTTCGTCTCTGTTTTGTGTATCAATAGAGCGGAATGTTGCCTGCTTTGCAAGTTTGGCACATACTTCAAAATCTCCGCCGATTCCAATGCCTACAACTATTGGCGGGCAGGGGTTAGGTCCTGCATTTCTCACTGTATCAAGCACAAACTGTTTAACTCCCTCAACTCCATAGGATGGAGTAAGCATTTTAATTGCAGACATATTCTCACTGCCGAAGCCTTTTCCTCCTGCAAGAATCTTAATCTGATTTCCGCTTACAATTTTGGTGTGGATAACTGCCGGTGTGTTATCCTTAGTATTTATTCTGTCAAACACAGGGTCGGAAACAATACTTTTTCTCAAATAACCTTCCTCGTATGCTTCTCTGACACCCTGATTTACAGCCTCCTCAAATGAACCGTCCTCAATAACAACCTTGTCCCCGTATTCAACAAACAAAATTGCCATACCTGTATCCTGACAAAGAGGAATCTGTTCTTCATTTGCAATTTCGTCATTTTTAATAATCTGATTTAAAACGCTTTTTCCCACAGGAGAGGTTTCCGTTTGCTCTGCGTTTTTAAGAGCGTTCATTATATCATCGCCGATAAAATAGTTGCAGTCCATAAAAAGCTTTTTAACAGTATGAACAACCATATCCGCCTTAATTCTTCTTATTTCCATTACAAACCTCCGTAAAACAAATTATCTTGATTTATTAATTATAAAATATTTCTTAATCTATTTCAATAATTAAAAAAATATGATATTATTTGAACAGAGTGTAGAATTTTATTAGATTTAAGAAAATGAACATAATTTTATCACATACAAATATTATTTTTAAAATACATAATACAAGTAATTTTGCGGTGGAGGTTAAAAAATGAGTAAAATATTAGTTGTTGATGATGAGTCAAGAATCAGAGAAATTATAAAAAAATATGCGGAATTTGAAGGTCACACTGTTGAAGAAGCAGTAGACGGAATGCAAGCAATTGATGTATGCAGGCAAAACAGCTTTGATATAATAATAATGGATGTTATGATGCCTGAGCTTGACGGATTTTCAGCTTGCCGTGAAATCAGAAAATTCAGCAACACACCAATTATAATGCTGTCTGCAAGAGGAGAAGAATACGATAAAATTCACGGTTTTGAGCTGGGAACAGATGACTATGTGGTAAAGCCTTTTTCTCCAAAAGAGCTTATGATGCGGGTAAATGCGGTAATAAAAAGAAGCAATACCGACTCAAACACAATAAACGACGTGTTCAGCTATGAGGGTTTATCAGTAGATTTCAGCGCAAGAATCGTTACAATAGACGGACAAAGAATAGAAATGACACCAAAGGAATATGAGCTTTTCTTCTATATGGTAAAAAACAAGGGAATTGCCTTAACAAGAGAAAAGCTGATAAGCGAGGTCTGGGGTTACGATTTCTTCGGAGATGAAAGAACTCTTGATACCCACATTAAGCTTTTAAGAAAAAGCCTTGGAGAATACAGTAGATGTATTGTAACATTACGAGGAGTAGGTTATCGTTTTGAAGCAATTTAAATGGAATTTGCATCCCCTTAAATATAAGCTTGCAAAGTATTTTCTTGCAATTGTTTTTGCAACCATAGTTTTGTTGTGGTTTTTTCAGATAGTTTTTCTTGAAGGCTTTTACAAATCCATAAAAACAACGCAAATAGAACAAGGGGCAAAACAGATTTCCGTAAGTGTAAGAAATAACAGCAACATATCTGAGGTAATTGATTCTGTTTCACGCAATAACAGTCTGTCTGTGTATATATATGATACATCTACGCCGATATTTAAAAAGATGTATACCCGTGATTACAACAACGCTGTTTGGAGAACGGATTATCAGGAGCATCAGGCTTACAAATATTATAGAGAAGCATATAACTCAGGGGGAACATATCTGGAAACTGTAACAGTGGAAACAGATATGATGAATATAGAGGAGCTTCAAAAAAATCTGTATAAATTTACCAATGACTCTCAGGAAGACGTACAAAATAACGTAAATTCAGGTACAGTCAATGATTATTCCAGATATGAGAGCTTAGTTTATGCGGAAATAATTCAGATTGATGAAGATACTCAGTGCTTTATGCTGATAAATTCAATGATTACACCGGTAAGCTCGGTTGTAGATACCTTAAGAGTACAGCTTATGATAGTCTCTGTAATTGTGTTTATACTGGCAATCGGACTTTCCTTTTATGCTTCAAGGAGAATTTCAAAGCCCTTGTCAGATATGAGCGAAACTGCAAAAGAGCTTGCAAAGCAAAATTATGATTTTGAGTTTAAAGGCAACGGTTATCTTGAGGTAAAAGAGCTTAGCGATACTCTCAACTATACCCGCAGAGAGCTTTCAAAGGTAGATGAATTAAGACAGGAGCTTATTGCGAATATTTCTCATGATTTGCGTACGCCTCTTACCATGATAAAGGGCTACGGCGAGGTTATGAGAGATTTGCCGGGAGAAAATACTCCTGAAAATGTGCAGATTATTATTGATGAAGCAAGCCGTCTGAGCAATCTTGTAACGGATTTGCTTGATTTGTCAAAGCTTCAGTCGGGAGTTTTATCTTTGGATATAGAAGTATTCAGCCTGACAGACAGTATAAATGATATTTTTAAGCGATATGCAAAGCTGAAAGAACAGGAAGGCTATAATATTGTTTTTGAAAGCAATGAAAATGTGCTGGTTAAAGGCGATGAGCTTAAAATTTCACAGGTAATTTATAACCTTATGAATAACGCCGTAAACTATGCAGGAGAAGACAAAACTATTATTGTAAGCCAGATTGTTAAAGGCGATACGGTAAGAATAGAGGTTACCGACCACGGTGACGGAATCCCCGCCGATAAGCTTGAATACATCTGGGACAGATATTATAAGGTTGATAAAGAGCATAAGCGTGCAGTAATAGGTACGGGTTTGGGCTTGTCAATTGTTAAAAATATTCTCGATTTGCACCATTCTCATTACGGGGTAATCAGTAAGCCAGATAAAGGCAGTACATTTTGGTTTGAGCTGGAATATATAAAAATAGAAGAACCTAAACTGTTGCCTTAAAGAGTATCATTTATAAAAAATTAAAAATTCAAGCTAAACCCCGTTTGTCAGATTATATGATAAAATATCTGACAAACGGGGTTAAATTTCTCTATAAAAAGGGAAAACACCAAGCCCTTGCGGAAGGCTTAGTGTTTCCTTTGTTCTTAAAAAAATGAGGGGTACAATCGTAAATCTCTAATTCGATTTACATTGAGGAGGGTAGAACAATATACTCGGGCAGTTGCGGTTCCGCCCTAAAGTATAATAGTATTAAACAACACGAATGTGATGATTGTGTGAACAAAATAGGATATTTTGAGAAAAAAGTAAATTTTTAAAAGAAAAACACGGTAATTTATAGAAATATTGACAAAATTGTAATAACTGTGAAAAATTTTTAGCAAACAAATGTTTGATTTTTTTGAATGTTTGTGATAAAATGTAACTTAGGCAAGATGTCCCTCGTCTCTAAGGAGATTAGAAACATTATACATTCAGTGGAAAGTGCAATTTCCCACTGAATAAAGACGGCTTTCAGCCGTCCTTGCCAAGTTAAAAACGGGGCAAACCCCTTTTTTGAAAAATCTATGTAATTATTATTTATTAACATATTATATTTGCGTTATGGGGGATACATATGAAACCTTTAAGCAAAAGCCAGCAGAAAGTTTATGATTATTTGGTAGAATGTTCGGAAGAGGGCAGAGTTCCGTCTGTCAGAGAAATTTGCGACGCAACAGGATTAAAATCTACCTCAACAATTCATCTTCATTTAAAAACCTTAGAGGAAAAAGGTCTGATTCAGCGTGAGCATGGAGTAAACCGCTGTATCAAGGTTGTAGGAAAAGGCGAAAAAAGCACAAATGTACCTGTTTTGGGCAGGGTTGCCGCAGGTATGCCTATTCTTGCAGTAGAGGATATTGAAGATTATGTGCCTGTTCCCGAAAGCGTAAGAAGGGGCAGAGAGCTTTTTGCACTGAGAATTCAGGGTGAAAGTATGATAAACGCAGGCATTTTAAACGGTGATATTGTAGTGGTTCATAGAACTCCCGTTGCAGATAACGGAGATATAGTTGTTGCGTTAGTTGAGGATAGTGCAACCGTTAAACGCTTTTATAAAGAAAACGGACATTTCCGTCTACAGCCTGAAAATGACGATTTTGAGCCGATTATTGTAGATGAGGTCATACTGCTTGGCAAAGTTATTACACTTGTAAGGAATTACTGATATGATTAAGGGCGCAGTTTTTGATATGGACGGTCTTATGTTTGACACAGAAAAGCTGGTGTATCAGGTATGGCAAAGAACAATGGAAGAAAACGGATATGCATACAGTTTTGATATTTATAAAAAAACTGTGGGCAGAAGAACAGCAGATACAAAGATTTATTATAAAGACCTTTACGGCGAAGATTTTGATTATCAGGATATGAGAGCAAAGGCGAATGTATATTTTTATGAATATATAGAAAAAGAGGGAGTTCCCGTTAAAAAGGGACTTTTAAATATGTTAAAATGTTTAAAAGACAAGGGAATAAAAATTTCTCTTGCAACCTCCACAAGCAGTAAAACTGCACTTGACTTGCTTGATAGGGCTAAGATTACGAAGTATTTTGATAAGTTTGTGTGCGGTAATATGGTTAAGAACGGCAAACCCCATCCTGAAACATTTTTAACAGCCGCAAGGGAGCTTTCATTAAATCCGGAGGAATGTATAGCCTTTGAAGACAGTATTAACGGAATAAAATCTGCATATAATGCAATGATGAAACCTATTATGATACCTGATTTATTAGAGCCCACAGAAGAAATCAAACCGATGATTTTTGCTTTGTGTAAGGATTTAGACGAAGCAACTACGGTTATTGATAAGATGTAAGACTTTCGGAAAATAAAAAGAGAATCTTAAACAAATAAATCACAACATTTCTTAAAGTTTGTAGGGGACGATGTTTTTGCCCCCTAATAGGGGGATTAAGGGGGTTTGGGCGACTGCCGTACCCACATCGTCCCGAAAAGTTTTCATAAACGGGCTGATGAAGGCATCAGCCCTTACAATTATGCAGAAATGTTTTTTATTCTTAGGTTTAACCAATTATTTTTACTTTTAAAATTAAAAATAGCACATAATTTAGTAAAAAGAGAAAAAGCTTTCGTGAATTTCGGTAATTCACGAAAGCTTTTTTTTGCTGATTTTCGTCATTATAATACACTATTCGACCACAAAAGTCAATATTTTTTTCAAAAATGGCAAAAATTTATTTTAAAAAATTTTTTAAAATTCTTTTATAGACTTAAAAATGGCTTTTTATAAGCAATTTTGGGGTCAAAATGAAAAAATTTGGGGTCAAATAAGGGGTCAAAATTCAGAAAAAATTTTACGAAAATTCTCTGACTTTCAGTATCATAAACAGAAAAATATGTCAAGTGTTTTTATGGCTGTAAATTGACTTGAAATGGCTTGTTTATGCGGATTGTAGGGGGGTATCAACACAGGTTGATATTAACATTTTTCGCATTAGGTAAAGTAAAAATAAAATTATTAAATTTGAAAAAATGACCCCTTATTTTTAGTTCAAGCGGTAAAAATAAGGGGTCAAAAATGTGGTCAAAAATTTTAAAAATCCCATTCCTATGCGGGTTTTCAGCCTATTTTCGTGAATTACCGAAATTCACGAAAATTAATACTATATTTTTTAGGTTATCCTGTTTTATTTTATCATTTTTCTTAGAATTGTTCAAGACAGAAGATAAAGAGAACGGATAGGTGTGATAAAGATACAGCATTGAAAAAATTTATCAATATGCTGTTTTTAATATATAAAATCTAAATCAGGCTTAAACCTTGTTAAGGGTGTGATAGAAAAATAAGGGAAAAAGAAAAA